>CACPAS010000001.1 GCA_902632055.1 uncultured OCS116 cluster bacterium
TTTTGCAGCATCGCTCCCGTGGTGTAATCGCCTGACTCATCTTTTCTACCCTCAGATAATAGCCGTTGAACGCCGTCAATACCAACACGATCCAGTTTATCAATTGCCCTAAGTATTGTAAGTCTGCGAACTTCATCAATATCTTCAGACTCCGAAACAAGTTCAAGAATAGCGTCTAATAACTTTCTACTTGATACCCGAATATTATAATTTTGATCATTCAACCCGAGCGCACTCAACGAGTCAGCAGATAACATTATCAGTTCTGCATCAACCCCGTAAGAGTTTGAACCTATAATATCTGCATCTAATTGCAAAAATTCCCTATATCGGCCCGGACCTGGTTTTTCATTGCGCCATACATTCCCAAGCTGATATCTCTTGTAAGGTTTCGTAATTTTATCAAAATTTTCTGCTACATACCTCGCTAATGGTGATGTTAGATCATATCGTAAAGAAAGCCACTGTTCATCATCGTCTTGGAACGAAAATACACCAGCATTTGGTCTATCAGCGTCTGGTAGGAACTTACCTAAAGCAGAGGTGTACTCAAATGAAGGTGTAGATAGCTCTTCAAAACCGTATGACTCATAGATAGGAATAATCTTCGATGTTAGACCTTTGATAAGGCTTAATTCGGTGTTTCTTACGTCTCGCAAGCCTCTTGGTAGTGACGCCTTTAAAGTATTTATTGAGCTGCCTTTGGTCATTTTTTATGTCTGATATATAAATTACAAATCAAATTTTTAAATAAATTTTGAAAGTATACTAGTCTGTTATTAATACAAGAAAATTATTAATATATAAATAATTTGAAATTGATTTTATTTTTAGCAAATTTTACTATTAAATTACAAATACTAATTGAAATTAGAACAAAATACTATAATATTAATATAAATAAAATATATTACTAATTTACTAGAGGGCGTAATATGGCAACAAAACTAGACAGGATCGATCGTAAAATACTAAATCTTCTTCAAGAAGATTGTACGATGTCTGTATCAGATATTTCAGCCGCAGTTGCTTTATCTTCAACTCCCTGCTGGCGAAGAATACAAAGAATGGAAAAAGAAGGAATAATTTCAAAACGTGTTGCGATATTAAACCCAAAGAAGATAAATGCGGATGTTACCGCTTTTGTAGCAGTTAAAACAAATGAACACAATAATGAATGGCTATCTGAATTTAAAAAAATCATAAACTATTTTCCTGAGGTAGTAGAGTTCTATCGGATGGCTGGGGATATTGACTATTTATTGAGAGTTGTTGTACCTGATATTTCTGCCTTCGATCGATTTTATAAAAACCTGATAGAGAGAATAAATCTAACTGACGTCTCAACAAGTTTCTCTATGGAGCAAATTAAATATACAACGGCATTACCGCTAAATTATACCGAAGAAGTTGCTAATAGTGATTTAACTTCTTAACTAACCACCTGTGACAGACATATGTCTATCCACAGCAGGGGCATTATTATATTTGTCAATCCTAAAATCATGACTCTTTGGCTTTAAATTTATTGAGTGATGTATTAATCTTATAATATCTCCATCTGATGCGCCACTTCGCATTAATTTATTGAAGTCAGCTGAGTCATTTTGACCTAAACACATATACATTTTTCCCGTTGATGTTATCCTCACTCTATTACAGTCAGCACAAAAATTATGACTAAGCGGCGTAATTAGTCCAAGTATGCCGCCTGTCTCCTGACAGTTATAGTAACGTGAAGGTCCGCCGGTATTATAATTAGAGGGAATTAAGGTTAGTTCCTTTTCTAAGAAATTTCTATACTCAGATAGCGGTAAGTAATTTTCTGTTCTATCACCATCAATATCTCCCATCGGCATTGTTTCAATAAGGCTAATATCCATTCCATTAGTATGAGCCCACTGTATAATTGATGGTATCTCTTGATCATTTATACCCTTTAAAGCAACTGTATTAATTTTAACTCGGATACCTTCATCCTGGGCGGATTTTATTCCATCGAGAACTTTTGATAGTATGCCCCACCTAGTTATTTTTTTGAATAAAATATCATCTAACGTATCTATGGATACATTAATTCTTTTGATATTATTCTTGGCAAGATCTGCTGCAAATTTTACGAGCTGGCTACCATTTGTTGTGATTGTAATTTCTTCAAGATTTGTCTTACCAATTTTTTCTGAAAGATTTTCGATAAGCCACATCAAATTCTTTCTTACAAGAGGCTCGCCGCCTGTTAGCCGGATCTTTGTAATTCCACAATCAACAAATATTGACGCCAGTCTGTACAATTCTTCTAAAGTCAAGAGACTTGCCTTTGGCAAAAAGGTCATATTCTCAGACATGCAGTAAACGCATCTGAAATCGCAGCGATCTGTGACTGATATTCTAAGATATGTTATATCTCTATCAAATGGGTCAATAAGCTGCTTGCCTGTATTGAGATTTGTTGATTTTCCTAACATAATGTAATCATAACAAAGTTCTTGTATTAAACAAATTCAATTTATATGATATGCATATTTGTATGAAGACAAAAATCGAGTAATATATGTCATCAAAAAAAGTATATAAAAATGCACATGATGCAATGGATGGGATTCTGCGTGATGGTCTAACTATTTTATCTGGTGGTTTTGGCATTTGCGGTATAGCAGAAAATATTACAGAAGAGATAAAAAAAAGTAAAATAAAGGATTTGACAGTTGTTTCAAACAATTGCGGGATCGACGGTCATGGTTTGGGTACACTACTACAAACACGCCAAATTAAAAAAATGATCTCATCATATGTTGGTGAAAATAAAACATTCGAAGAACAGTACTTAAACGGGGATCTAGAATTAGAGTTCTCTCCTCAGGGCACATTGGCTGAGCGGTGCAGAGCGGGTGGTGCAGGCATACCTGCTTTTTTTACTAAAACTGGGGTTGGGACAGTCATTGCCGAAGGGAAAGAAACGAAAATTATAGATGGTGTTGAATACCTTATGGAAAAGGCAATTAGAGGTGATTTATCTATAATAAAAGCATGGAAAGGTGATGATTCAGGAAACCTGATCTTTAGAAAGACCGCAAGAAACTTCAATCCCCCGATGGCCAAGGCGGGTGATATTTGTATAGTTGAAGTTGAACAACTTGTTAAAACGGGTGAATTGAATCCTGATCATATTCATCTTCCCGGTATTTATGTTGATCGGATATTTGAAGGTACCTATACTGGAAAAAAAATAGAATTTATAACCTTAACTGAATAATAAAGGATATTAACTTGTCTTGGACTCGAGAAGAAATGTGCAATATTGCGGCACAAGAATTAAAAGATGGTTACTATTGCAATCTTGGAATTGGTATGCCAACAAAGGTTGCAAATTATATACCGGAGGGTGTGAATGTAACACTTCAATCAGAGAATGGTATGCTTGGTATGGGGCCATTCCCAAAACAAAATGAGGTCGATGCCGATATTATAAATGCTGGAAAGCAGACAATAACAGAGCTACCAGAGACCTCGTACTTTGATAGCTCCGAATCATTTGCAATGATCAGAGGCGGTCGCATTGATCTGTCCATTTTAGGTGCATTGCAAGTATCTGAAGAGGGTGACCTAGCGAATTGGATGATACCAGGAAAAATGGTAAAAGGTATGGGAGGCGCAATGGATCTAGTCGCGGGCGTAAAAAAAGTACTAATTCTGATGGAGCATAATGCTAGAGATGGAAAGCCGAAACTGTTAAAGAAATGCACCTTACCCCTAACTGGTAGATCGGTAGTAGATACTGTCATTACAGATCTTGGCAAATTTGACATCCTGCCAAATGGAATTCAAGTCAAAGAAATCGCACCCAATGTTAGCATCGATGAAATACGTTCGAAAACAGAGGCAACAATAATTAATTAGTTAATTCTCATTTTTAACTAATTCACGATTTATAAGAATTATAGGCAATAATCCGGTTGCAACAATTGTCAAAGCTGGCAATGCCGCCTCTTCAATCTGTGATAAAGATGCATACGTATATACATAAGTTGCCAACGTATCAAAGTTAAAAGGTCTAAGTATTAATGTTGCAGGTAATTCCTTCATTGAGTCAACAAATACTAATAAGGCAGACATAATCAAGGCAGGTTTAATAATTGGTAACTGAATTTTGATGAGTGTAGAATATTTTGATTGCCCAAGGACGCGTGAGGCAGCAGCAATATCTGGGTTAAGAGTAGCAAAACCTGACTCGATAGTTCCATATGATATCGTAAGAAAACGTATCACATACGCATAAACTATAGCAATCATTGTGCCTGAAAAAATTAGACCAACTGTAATATTAAAGTAGTGACCCAAAGCATTCTTTATCAGACCATCAAGTGTGATGAGCGGAACAATCACGCCCAGTGCGATTACAACGCCAGGGAGGGCGTAACCAAGTCTTGATATGGTGACAGACAGTCTTATGATGAGATTATTCGATGTTATGTAAGTATTGACAAGGAATACGCCCAATATAATCGTAAGTATTGCTGCAAAGATTGACAGAAGGAGTGAATTAAAAAGCAGGTCTGCATATTTAATGGCATCTATTTCTAGAATTCGTTCTAATACAAAATCAAGCAATACGAGCGATGGAAATAAAAATCCAATTAAAATTGGTACAGCACAAATTATCATTACAAAAACTGACCTACCCTTACTTAATTTTATCCTGTTTACACTCATAAGCTTTTTATTATTTTGTGCAAATGATCTTTTCTTTCTAAGACCTTTCTCAATTATCATAAGTAAAAATACGAATAATAACATAAAGATTGCAATTTGGGCCGCGCCGCCTAGGTTATTTTTTCCAAGCCATGTAATGTATACACCGACGCTGAGCGTGTCTACCCCATAATACTCAAATGCTGCAAATTCATTCATTGACTCCATAATTACTAGTATTAATCCAATTATTATTGCAGGTCTTGCCATTGGTAAGGCAATATGAAAAAAACTATATATTGAGGATTTCCCCAATGTTGAGCTGACTTCAATTAATGTCATAGACTGTCTCAAAAAAGCAGCCCTTGATGTCAAATACACATAAGGGTACAGAACAAATGACATTACAAAAATCGAACCACCGATTGAGTAAACGCTGGGAAACCAATAATCTCTTATTGAACCCCATCCAAAAATAAATCTCAAGTTAGATTGAACAAAACCAGTATAGTCTAAAAGATCACCATATGCATATGCCACAATATAAGCAGGCATGGCAAGAGGTATGAGACATAGCCATTCCATTGTCCTTCTCATTGGAAATTCATACACCGTTACTATCCACGCCAGACCAACTCCAATGAGCACCGTTATTGTTGAGATACCAGCCAAAACTATAGATGTTGTTGTTACATAACCAGGAAGAACAGTGGATGAAAGATGAGGCCAAATATTCTCATCAGCTGAGAAAGCTATATAAAATATTGTAAGTATTGGAATAGCTATTATCGAAGCAACAAAGAGAGCTCCTAGGGTTTCTAGAAGCTCTCTTTGATAGGGATAGGAAAGTTTATTGATCATCGCTCTCATGAACAATGGTCATACCATTTTAAAATTAAATTGTCATATAATTTTATTTGGTATGCTTATTATTCATCAAAGCCGACTAAATCAACCATCTCACTGGCCATTTCACGGCCATTTGCGATAGTTATTAGATCTAATGTATCAGCATTTAATTCACCAAAAGATGCCACCATATCAGAAATACCTACATTTCTTTTCAGTGGGTACTCATGATTGACACCAGCGTACATTGCTTGTGCAGTATCTTGTGTTAGGAATTCTATCAGTCTGATACCGTTTTCAGCGTTTGGTGCATGCTTAGCTAATACCGCCCCAGATAAGTTCATATGTGTTCCACGACCATCTGCATTTGGCATGATAATCTTCGCACTGGCAGCCCATTCTTTCTGCTCAGGCTCTTTCTCATTTGTTCTCATCTTAGCCATGTAGTAAGTATTACCTATTGATATGTCACACTCACCAGAGTAAATACCTTTTACTTGAGCTCTATCATTTCCTTGTGGTGTTCTTGCAAGGTTTGCTTTTAGACCCCTTAGCCAATTGATTGTCTCAATTTCACCATGATGGGCAATTAAAGACGAGAATAAAGCCAGGTTATAAGCATTTTGACCAGACCTTATGCAAACTCTGCCCTTCCACTTTGGTCCAGCTAGCTCTTCATATGTTATTTCATTTTCTGGCACACGATCTATTGATGCGTATACAACACGAGCTCTTGCAGTAAGACCAACCCAATGACCATTTGGGTCACGATATTGTTGAGGTATGTTTGACTCAACAATACCTGATTGGAAAGATTGAGTCACACCATTGTTTACAGCCCCACTCAAACGTCCAATATCAACTGTAAGAAGTACGTCAGCTGGGCTATTTTCTCCTTCTTGCACCATCTTATCGACAAGACCTTTACCTGCAAATAAAACATTCACCTTTATACCAGTTTCTTCAGTAAATCTTTCTAGCATTGGCTCAATCAGATATGGCTGCCTGTAAGAATATACATTCACCTCTTCGTGATTGTGTCCTAATGACCAAGACTCGGTGTAGGTTGCAGTTAGAATAAAAATAGATAGTGAAAAAAGTAGAATTTTTTTCATAAACGTCATTATTTTCTCCTAGTTTAGAATTATTATAATTTGATGTATGAAAAAATTTCACGCGCGAGAGATACTCGCAAACTTAAGTTATGTCAATAACTATTTTTTATTTTTATTTGCCGCTTTCGCCGATGCAATTATTTCATTTGCAATTTCAATTGCATCCTCCGGATTGAAGTCAATTGGCAAGCTTATTTCTTCATTTTGAATAAATAATCTGACCATACCCTCTGTTGTTGGACCAACTTGTAAATCTGTTTCTTTACTATGCTTTGAATTAATTCCCATTGCTTGAACTTTATGAAAAAATGATATAGTTATTTTACGTAAATATTATTATACCTCTTGTTTAAATTATTTGGTATAAAATTTATGTAAGTATGGTTGTGCCGCTGTAGCTCAGCTGGTTAGAGCGCCTGATTGTGGATCAGGAGGTCCTTGGTTCGAATCCAAGCAGTGGTACCATTTTCAACTCAAACTACCCGGTACGCGAAAAGTTACGTCTTCTTTTACAATCTCAACTTCTTCAATATCAAGATAAAACTCTTTTTTTAATTTTGAGACAAATAACTCAACAAGTATTTCGGGGGCTGACGCACCAGAAGATATTCCAATAGTGCTACAATTCCTTATCTTCTCAATGGGAAATTCGCTCTCCGAGTGAATAAGTTGAGAGTCTTGGCATCCAGTATTTTTTGCAACCTCGACAAGTCTAACTGAATTAGAAGAATTTCTGCTTCCTATGACAAAAAACATATCACATTTATTTGCAATTTGCTTAACCGCAATTTGGCGGTTTGTTGTAGCATAACAAATATCTTCTTTTTTTGGAGAGTGAATTTCAGGAAATCTCTTGCTCAGACAACTAATTATTTCGCTGGTATCATCTATTGATAACGTGGTCTGTGTAATATATGCTAAATTTTTTTTTGTTTTTGGCTCATAATGTTCCGCATCTGCAACATTCTGAATTAGATCAATTGATCCATTTGGTATCTGACCCATCGTACCAATAACCTCGGGGTGATTCTCGTGCCCAATGAGTATGACATGCATTCCATTTCTGTATAAATTTTCGGCTTCTCTGTGAACTTTTGAAACCAAGGGGCACGTTGCATCAATAAATATCATATTAAGATTGCCTGCCTCTTCAATAACGGATTTTGGAACTCCATGTGCTGAAAATATTACAGGTCTTGATTTATCATGGATTTCTTCAAGTTCTTCAACAAATACAGCCCCAATTTTTTTGAGGCTTTCAACAACATGCTTATTGTGAACAATATCGTGTCTAACATATACTGGAGCTCCATATTTATCGAGACTCTTTTTTACTATCTCAATTGCTCTATCAACACCTGCACAGAAACCTCTTGGGGCCGCTAGATATATTTTAAGTTTCTTATTTTTCATTTTTTTCCAATATATATTCAAGAATTATATGAGGGAAAGTGAGAGCTGCAAGACCCACAAATATCACCTTGTTAATACTGTTATTAACATCATAATCTCCCATAAGAAAGATAAATGCAACGACAAATAGTGATGCTGTGACTATCGTCAAAGGTAAGCACTTACGTATGAACATTAGAGTAGATTTTGAGAAGTCTTGATCGAGATCTTGCATAAGAGTAATTGAGTGACGAACAGAATGTAAGAAACAAAAGTATAATGTAAATGCGAAAAGTGGCTGGCAAAAGTAATTCAGAATTAGGATCGCAAATAAATCAATAATCAAAATTGAGGCATAGAAATTTTTTGCAATTACGACGATTGTGATTGACGAAATAATACTTACAAAAAAAGCTGAAATGATAAAAGAATTATCTTCAAAGATAAATAGTTCTGTATTCATCCCAATGGTATTAAATATATTTATTGTTTCAGAATAATGAAATAAAAGTGGCGCTAATATTATGAGTGATCCTTTTAGGAAAAATAAGATATCTAGAGGAATCCTTTGTGACTGAAAGAGAAATTCCGAGTCTTCTTTACCAAAATGATAGGAAGCAACAAGTAAAAAAAAGAAAAGTAAAAAAGTTGACGACATAAGCCAGATACAGATGACTAAGATACTTATGGCCGAGTATCCTATATAGAAAGTCACCATACTTTTCATTCTTAATATTTTTATTAATTTCGCTCCCTTCATATTGTCGAGTGCGCCATGAGAAACCCCAATTGATGCTACAAGAACTAAACTTGTAAAAAGAAATAGGTTATTTCGAAAATAATCAAATGATGTGACTAATAAACTCGATATTAGAAATAGTAATGAATGGCGAAGGTTAATCTTGTCTATCATTTATTTTCCTATTAGAGCACTTAGAAATATTTTTTTTGGCATGCTTCGAATTACTGATAGATCCTCTATCAGGCTAGATTCCTCCGAGAGAAATTTTATAATTATTTCAGTTTTACACCCAAACATTCTGTAAAAGACCTCAGGCATTTTATTGGGATTATTTAATAAAACTCTCAGAAATATATTATCCAGATGCTGATACTTTTTCTTAATTGAAAATTCTCTAAGCTTTTTTATGGAATATATATTTTTTTGAATATAGCTGGATTGTTTTTGTATGTTTGTGAATGTATACCCTGTACTCTGGCGAGTCATTCCTCCGGCTGTGCCAATTTGTATCATGTTGTTACTGTTTGTGATCTGTGAATTAAACATCGGTATTTTACCTATCTCACTATAATTTATTTTATACTTCACAATCTTTAAAACATTTTTAATGTAGTCATGAATTTGCCCATCATAGTCCAATTCACTCGAGTCATTCATTTGTGATATCCAAGTAGTTTCAATGAGTGCCGTTTTAGAAGTAAAAGGCAATATATAAAAAAAATGGACGCTACCTTTCTGATCACAATTAAAATCCATTAAAGTGAGTATCTTATCATCAAATAGATGTCCATCCACTTCGATTTCGTAACCTTTAAAATGTTGCCAAAGCCCGCCGCTGTAATTTAGATTATTACCTACACTATTAAAGACAATTGACCTTTTTTTTTCAATACCTTTATCATCCTTGAAAAAGTGTATGTTTGGACTTTTACTTAAAGTGTTTAAAATTTTTTCATAAAAGAGCCCACTATCAATAGACTGATACGGATAACGTAAAGTTGAATGAGATTTTGTTCCACTCTTGGTCTTAATCTCAAATTGATTCCAGCTTTTTTTTACACAATCATCGAAACCATGATTAAAAGTCTTCCAAAATGACCATGATTTATCACGTTCGTACTTTTCTCGAGGCTCAATGATTGCGAGTGATTTACTTCCAAGCTTACCATTGGCCTCTAGACTATAGGCAAGAGATAAACCTGCGCATCCACCACCAATTATAACATAATCAAAATCTTGCATTGTAGTCTATATCTTCATTAATTAAACTATGGTATGCTATTGTAATATCTGGTTTTTTCTTTGCAAAAGATAACTTTAACAGATCAAAAAGTGATATTATTGTCTCAAAAAATTTTTCAAAATTACGAACATAAATCCTCCCAGACTTTTCGTAATTTTCAAAATTACCACATCTAAGAACTTTATAGCCAATTTTTCTGTACACCCGCCTTGCTACTAAAATTGCGAAACGCATTCTTAAAGGTATTGCTCTTATCGAAAAAAAGGAGTTATCATAAAATTTATCAGCAATTCTTATTGTATTCTTTACATCATTAAAACTACTTTTTATGTAGTGCCTATTAGTTATCTTGTCTTCAATTACATCTCTTGAAATATTTGTTAACTGCATCGCGATGCCCAAGTCTATAGCACCAAATAAAGCAGCCCTATCATTCACTCTTAATATCTTTGCCATCATCAATCCTACTGTTCCTGCGACTCTATATGAATACAAAAAGATTTCCTTTTCTGACTGGAACTCTAACCTTTCCACTAAATCGGTTTTAACCCCGTCAAAAAGATCAAATATTATTCTATCTGAAATATTATATTTAATAATAAGCCTCTTCATATCTGCAATAATCTCATCATCACAATTCTGTGCACTAAAACTATCAATAAAGACTTTTAGTTTTTGAACCTTTGCGGTTAGCTTGTCATCACAATCCGCGATATCGTCGACGGACCTACAAAAGTTATATAGTGATGAACAATCTTCATAAGTTTCCTTGGGCAAAAACGCTCCGGCCCAGTTGAATGATTTTGCATAAATAGCTAAAAAATTTTTTTTGCTCATTATAAAATTTTATCTAAGACTTTAGCTGAGGACAGTACACCGGGTATGCCTGCGCCAGGATGGGTGCCAGCTCCAACGAAATATAACCCGTCGAAGACTTCTGATTTATTATGAAAACGAAAGTAAGCTGACTGTGTAAATTTTGGCTGAATTGAAAAACCTGAACCATATTGGGTGTTTAATTCATTCTCGAAATAATCTGGAGTTAAATAAAAATCTTCAACTATATTACTCTTAAGATCAGGAAGGAGGTGCTCCTGCATTTTTTCTATAACTAACTTCTTGAAAACCTCCCCTTCACTTTTCCAATCTATATTTGATCTATTATTGGGAACGGGGACCAAGACATAAAAACAATCATGGTCTTTTGGTGCCATGGTTTCATCAGTTGCCGTTGGTCTATGAAGGTAATAACTGATGTCATGGTTTAATTTATGGTTACTAAATATATCCTCAAGGTGTTCTTTATATTTTTTTCCAAACTTTATGGTGTGATGCTGTATATTATCATACTTTTTCTTTGTACCAAAATAATACACAAAAAGACCCATAGAGTATTCCATTCGGGCCATTTTTAATCTGAAGAACGGACCCTTTCTATGATTTTTTAGCATCTTATCATAAACAGACGGGGGATCTGCATTACACACAACATTATCTGCATCTAAGCATTCACCATCTTTAAATCTTACACCAACAACTTTTCTATTTTGTACCATAAGCTCATCAACCTCTGTAGCTCTCAGGATGTTAATTCCCTCTTCAATCATTAAATTCTCAAGAGCATTGATTATGCTGCCTGTGCCCCCAATCGAATAATGTATGCCCCACTCTTTCTCTAAATACATAATTAATCCATATATAGATGTTGTAGTGAATGGATTACCGCCAACCAAGAGTGGATGCATACTAAACACTCTTCTCAGTTTCTCATCTTTAATGAATGAGCTTACAAATGCATAGACAGATTTATAACTTTTGAGTTTCAAAAGTGCTGGAACTTGCTTCATCATGAATTGTGGTTTATTAAAAGGGACATCAGACAATTCACTAAAACCTTTATCAAATATTTTTTTTGAAAAACTTAATAGCTCTTTATAACCTGATACATCGTCACTGTTGAATTCGGCAATTTGCTGACTCATTTTTTGCTCATTACCGTTATAGTCAATGTAGGATTTATCCTCAAAAACGAACCTATACCATACATCTAAAGGTGTAAGATTAATATAGTCATCATAATTCTTACTGAAAAGTGAAAATAGCTCTTCAATTAGAAATGGAGCTGTTATTACAGTTGGACCGGCGTCAAATATAAAACCGCCTTTTTTAAAAACCCTAGCACGCCCACCCAGGTCTTGGTGTTTTTCTATCAATGTTACATCATGACCTTTGGATTTCAACCTCAGAGCCGCGGCTATCCCTCCAAAACCTGATCCAATAACTATTGATTTCATATAGCTCGTTTAACCCTGTTAAATCTTATAATCTTTAATCAAATAATTTTAACACATCCTCAATAAGCTGACTATTCTATATTTTTCTTTGAAGATACGTTTTATTAAGATGATGTTAGTATATTACTCGAAATGGTTTGAATTATTTTACGATTATAGGGGTAGATGCACTACTTATTTAACATCATAAGATTATTAGTGGTTTCCGCTGTAATTGTATTCTTATTTATAATCACAAGTGGTTTTATTCTTTTAGTAGTCGCGATTGGATTTGTTTATTACAAATATATTACTTTGAGCAAAAAAAAATGTGCAAGTTGTGGTAAAAGAATAAAAAAAAGTGCTGCAGTTTGTAAATACTGCAACACCATAGATGCTAGTTGATATTTAATAGTGGGAGGAGGGTGAGTATGATATTACTCGTGTTCCCCACCTGGATCTTTGTCATCTAATTTGGTTTTTACACCATTTGACCAGATGAAACCCCTTGTTCTGTTAACTGAGTGATATCCATTTACAAAGCTATATGGTGATTTCTCAGCTATATTAAACGTTGCAACAGTTATCACGATGGCTGCAAGAAGCGCCGTATGTGCAATTGCACTAATACCAAAGGCAAATGCGCTTTCCGCTATCATTAATCCAAAAACAACACTCCACATGAATGCAAGTACTTGCATTACCATATGCTGCACATGTAAATCTGGTATATTTTTTAATGGGTTATATCTAGCGTCCATTACACCGTTCCATGAATTATATATAAAATCTCTCATTTTAATCCCCTTTTTAATAAAATATAGACAATAATAATGTTCTAATAGGACAACCTATTTGTTAGTTAAATTTAGTACTGTTAAAACTTTTATTTGTGCTTTCAATCTTATTTATGGTGCACACATTGTTATTTATAAATTATAAATAATCAAACCTTATAACAATTACGACCCAATTATATTTAAAGTTCACAATTGTTAAATTTTTTTTTAATTAATGAGGAAATCCCTTATGCGCAGTTAGTTGAAAACAATATATTTCTGCCGAACCCATGACCTCACTTTGCAAACTGAATTTCCTCTTGGGTTCATAGATACTATATCAAATAAGATCAGTTTTGCAATTCATGCAGAGAATAATATTTCACAGAATTCATGAAGAAAATTATTTGGCAGTCTGAAGCGATAGGGACTAGCTGTTGTTACTGAAAATATTTTCACATTTCCCATGGGCTATCCCATGTGCGCCACAACTTGCTGCAAAACTATCAGGTTTAAGTTTTGGCTTTTGGCCAGTTAAACCATAGACATAGCCACTGGCTTCCTTTGCAACACAGCTACTTCCATGCTTTGGTTCGGTATTTATATCCAAATGAATTTCTGTTTTATAATCTGTGATATATGGCTCTAATTGTAAATAAGCTTCACACACTTTGTATGTCTCATTCATGAGACGCATCCGTGGTCTACTAGCATTACGATCATAGTCTCTCTCGCTTGATACATTATAGAATAGCCTGCATCCACTATTTGAATTTTTATGGATCACAACAATTGTTGCGTATGTGGCGTCCCAATAGGCTCCCCTCCACTTCCGAACGCTATCACAACCGAAGTAGATCCTCGTTCGATTGTTTACACTATCAAGTGTGTTCTGTATCCTACGTATTTGGTCTTCTGAAAACATAAATATTTTAATGGCAGGCTTTGTTGTATTTTTTTAGTCTCCAGTAATTATATGGCCATGGCGTTAAGAATCCGACTACCAGCATAATTGGAATAACCCACCACGTGAGTTTTGCCCCCCCTGTTAAGAACCAATCTACTGAATTCATTGCAATCTCCATCGACACCATAGATATAATACTCATTCCCATCGCGGTCTTGAGAGCGGAGGAAAGATTAATTTGTTGACGCATTAATATGATGGTTTCAAGTATTATGCTAGTTAAAAGACCGTTGAATATCGCCAGTAGCATTATACTCAAGGTTGCCCATGGAATCCCAGTAAATTGAAAGAATGCAATAGTACCGAAATCTCCAATGGAGCAGCCAATTAGGCACCACTTCGTGTTATTGGCACTTCTTCTCCAGGTGTGTTTACAGTACCAATCAATTTTATTGTTTGCGACTTCAACGGTCATTTTTTCTTCTCTATTTAGCCTAAATTAGTATTGGTTAGCTCGTAAAGTTGAACGTGATCTATGCATTCATCCCATGTAGACTTTGTAACCGGATTCCGCCCTGCACAAAAATCAATCATTCCCTGTTCGTCATGTACATGAACTTTGAACATTACATAATTTTTCATTGGAGAAACAGATGGCAGTGTCCGCTCAACATGAGCTATTTCACGTCTGGCGGCCATTCCTTCATCAGATTGCATAAATCCCATAAATTTCTCAAATAATCCTTCGCCTTCTTTGAAGAACGCGATTGCAAGCATTTCTTTTTCCATAACAGCTCCTTTTGGTGTTAGTTTAATCGATAATTTAGATATATGTTGAATTAGATCAAAATACTAGTCAACAGTCGCAGATGTTTTAATCAAAATACCCACTAAATTTCCCAGTCTATAGGCTCAATTTTATTCTGTTTAAGGTACGCATTTGCTCTTGAAAATGGTTTTGATCCAAAAAACCCATTATCTGCAGAATAGGGTGATGGATGAGAGCTTTCTATTATTAAATTATCATCACCCTTTATGAATGAACTTTTCTCTTGAGCTTTTTTACCCCAAAGTATGTACACAATATTTTTCTTTTTTTGATTGAGCACCCTCAGCACTGAGTCCGTAAAAACTTCCCATCCTTGGTTAGCGTGTGATCCAGGTTTTCCTTTTTCAACAGTAAGTATTGTGTTCAAAAGTAAAACACCCCCAGCTGCCCATTTAGATAAGTTACCATGATGTGGAACCGGTATACCAAGGTCATCATTGAGCTCTTTGTGTATATTTCTTAGAGATGGTGGAGTCTTAATTCCGTGTGCAACAGAAAAACTTAATCCATGAGCTTGACCATGGCCATGATACGGATCTTGGCCAATGATAACAACTTTGACATCATCAAATTTTGTGAGCTCGAAGGCATTAAATATTAAGTGTGATGGTGGATAAATATCTTTACTTGATTTTTTTTCATTTCTTAAGTAGTTACTGAGGGATTTCATGTAGTCCTTTTCAAACTCATGAATTAGATGATTTTTCCAAGTTTCCTCAATCTTTACGTTTGTCATGTAATTTCAATAATTATCCAATTACCTCATCATTACTCGCAGCCTCACCATAAACTTCGGGATTTAATATATCAAAAGGTCGTTTCCCTTCGAGGAATCTCTCAATGTTATGTACCGCTCTAAGAGCCATCTCATCCCTAGTTTCACGGGCAGCAGAACCAATATGAGGCGTCATCACAACATTTTCCAGTTCAAATAAGCCCGGTCTCGGACCGGGGTTCGGTTCGGGTACTTCTGTTTCATAAACATCAAGTCCGGCTCCCAATATTTTCTTCTCTCTCAGTACATTCTCAAGCGCCTCTTCATCTAATATAGGACCCCTTGAAGTATTTATCAGTATCGATGTTGGCTTCATAAGAGATAGCAATTCTTTATCCACAAGGCCCTTTGTATCATTTGTAAGAGATGTGCATAACAGGACAAAATCTGACTCCATAAACAGGTCTTCAATAGCCCTAAATTCTGCATTACCCAATACATACTCTTCTGCAGCAGATAGCCTGCTTCTTTTGTGATAAATCACCTTCATGTCGCAAGCCGCTGCCCTCTTTGCAACTCCCGTCCCGACAGCACCCATTCCAATTATTCCGATTGTCTTCCCGTAAAGCCTGGATCCAAGAAATGATGTTGACTGGTTTTGAGTCCATCTTTTATTTTTGAGATATTCATGAGCTTCAGGCAGTCTCCATGCGGTCGCCATAAGGAGTGCAAAAGTAAATTCAGCAGTTGTTTTGCTCACAAAATTGGGTATCCCACAAACAGGCACCTTTCTCTCAGTACATGCCTTCTTATCAACAAAGGTTGCTTTCATGTGCATTGCCGATACTAATTTTAGAGGTTTTGCAGCAAGAATCACTTCCCTATCAAACTCCACTTCTCCCAGTGCATATAGGATGTCTTTATCTTTTACCTCCTTCACGATTTCATCGTGTGGCATTGGGCCGTCTGTACCTCTATACATTGTAACGTCGCCCAAGGATTGCAATTTTTTATAAGCTACCTCTGATATCTCTTGAGGTATAAATATCTTTACCATGTTATACTCCTTGTTTATGAAATAATGTGAAATCAGCCAAACGGCCTCATATTTGCAAAATTTTGGTCTGTTGACGTATTAAATTGCAATAATACTGATGTACCCTCTTGATTTTTTTCTTTTGCTTTTACCAAAGCGCTCGCAATGTCCTCGGGGTCGTCAATTACCTCTGACCAGCCCCCGAGTGATCTAGCTATATCAGCATAATCACCATCTAAATCACGCGCTTTAAATTTTTCATGGCTAATCCTCATATGATTAGTCTCAATCGCCATAGTCGAATTTTTTAGGACAATTGTTGTGATTGGAAGTTTTGATCTGACGGCTGTTTCAAAATCAAGCCCAGTCATTCCAAAGGCTGCATCACCCATAAAATTAACACAAAATTTATCTGGAGCGGCAAGCTTTGCACCAATTGCAAAACCCAATCCGGTTCCTAACTGATGTGATTTACCCCAGCCAAGATACGATCTTGGCGTATCTGATTGATAAAACGGCATAATTTGATATCTGGGACTCCCTGCATCATGCGTTACAATTGCGTCCTTTGGATCTATATTCTTCATAAATTCTGAAATTACTCTATACGGGTTTATCGGTTTGCTCTTTGAACCTAGGTGTTTAGACCAATTTTCAAGATAGCTTTTTCTGACCCCATAGATTTCCTCAGTAACATCATTTCGTATAATTTTTCCTGATAGGTAATCTCGACAAGACTCAATTAATTGTTTTAAGACCAACTTCGTATCACCGAGTATTGGGTGATCAATATCATAACTCTTGTACAAATCCCTCGGATCATTTGTATTATGTATTATAATTTTTCCGGGTGGTACAGTCGTAACCATTGGATGTCTTGTAAGGCTTGTTCCAAGTGCGATTACAACATCTGCCTTCTTCATAAAATGAACTACGGGATCGCTCATAACACCTGATCCACTGCCTAAGGCAAGTGGGTGGTTTCGTTCTGAAATTGAGCTTTTTCCTTCCATTGTTGTCATAACTGGAATTTGTAATAATTCTGCAAAATCAGCGAGCTCTGCTGTGGCTTCTGAGTATAATACGCCTGCACCCGCAATAATAATTGGACTCTTGGCACCTAGTATTATTTTTGAGATATTTGTAATCTCTTCAGCGCTTGCCATTGATCTCGCGTATTGAATTTTTTTGTAATTATGGACCTTAGCATCGTCAATATCTTGGTTGAGTATATCTTCAGGTATTTCAACCATTGCGGGTCCAGGACGACCATTTCGCATTGAAGATATAGCTCTACGCAGTACATCAATAGACTTTGATGGTGACGTAATCTGTTCAATGGATTTAGTGATACTTTCGTATGACTTTAAACTTGAGAACAATGGAAATACACCGTCTCTGTCTAGTGGGTGTCCTAATGGAAGCACTAATAAAGGCGTTGAGTCACTATATGCAGTTGCAACACCGGGATAAGCATTCTCAGCGCCGGGACCATATTGCATAGCAAATGCTGATAATTTTTTCCCATTTGTTACGCGGCTATATGCATCTGCAATTCCAAGTCCAACTCTCTCTTGTCTGCAAACAATTGGCTTGATATCTTGCTCTGCCGCGGCTTCAATAATTGGCGTTGTTGGAAAGCAATTAAGACATTCCAGACCTTCCTTTTTTAGTACATTTATAATTGCATCTAAGACTTTCATGTCATTAACCTGATAACTTATAAAGATCTATTTATTTCAAGTCGACGATCTACTTCCTGGATAATTGGATCTATCAACTGCGTATCCTCGCCGATCTGAATTGCTATTAACTTTATTAGTTTATCAACTCTTTCTATGTTTTTAGCGCCTGAAAAAAGTGCTCGTGCTGCAGATGACGGACGGATAAGGCTTTCTGCAGCCTTGGCGTATTTATCGAATGGTACTTGATCGGACTGAATTGCTCCTAATTTTGTAGCAATAGAACCAACCCAACTATAGATTTTCTCAGAGTACGCAAGATCAGAATGAACGGCTTCTTTTATTGCGACAGCATTTTCTGCTCTTACACAACGATAATTACCTGATAACAACATACTCCACTTCGCTAGTGGTACAAAAATTGAGTCATGTACCTTAAGCTTTACAGGTAAGTCAATCTCTTCTTCATCTAGGTCATATTTAATTTTTTCTACATCGCCTTGCAGATCTCTCAATATTTGGGTGTGTTGATCTGACTCAAACCTTGCAGCTTTAAAGTTTGTTGGCAGTCCGACCTGTAAAACATTAATACTCTCGTCTGGCGGTCTGAATGCCTGTGGATCAGGACTACACAAGGTTACGCAGTTTGAGTCAAAATATTGCCAAACTTCAGGCTTTGTATACGCGTCATTTAATCTTGATATATCTAACCCTTGAATTCGTGCAACATATGGTAACGGTGGCATATTCATAATGGACATACACGGTTTTTTGCTCAAGCCAATCTCTTTAAGGAGCGGCGCAATATCATCTGCTCCATATTGTGGCTCTTGCATGGCCAGAGCAATTAGATCATAGCTCGAAATATCAACATCACTTGGTCCAAGAGCACTCAGGTTTCCTGAACAGTCTTTTGACCTTAATTCGATTACTTTATTTTTGTCGCGTATTGGGAGGCGAATAATGGCACCTTCTTTGTTAATAAGTTCTACTTCTTGGGGAAGGCAAACTAGATCGACATCGTGTTTGGCTAGAGCCAACTTGATACCTAACAGCGAACCATATGAAGCACCCAGTACAAGTATTCGATATTTTTTCATATTATTCCTCCCTTATTTTTTAAACGTCTTATGAAAATATTTTTTTGGTATCATCAAGTGTACACCTTTATTACCATTTACCACTTGAGTTATTCTCAAATCACCTACGTAGCTTAATAATGTGTAAGCATTGGATCGAGTCAAACCGCAAAATTCAGAAAGAAAATTTATCATTTCTCTTGTGGTAATTTTTACACATTCATCAAGATCAGGATCAAA
Source organism: uncultured OCS116 cluster bacterium (assembly GCA_902632055.1). GTDB lineage: Bacteria > Pseudomonadota > Alphaproteobacteria > Rhizobiales > TMED25 > TMED25. The sequence goes on from CACPAS010000001.1 coordinate 19,571, forward strand.
AGCCATTGTAATGAAATAATCTTTATTTTCTGCAATTGGCCATGTTATTTGCATATCTGCTCTATTTATTATTTTAAATTTTCCTCGCATGTCCATTTCGATAGCCGCTGTGCAAATCTCCCCGTCTCCTTGTGTTCCATGTCCATCGCCAATCGAGACCATTGCGCCATCTTCAAATACAGGTAAATACAATGTTGTTCCAACCTTCAACTCTTTATTATCCATATTGCCACCATTCTTTCTTGGTGGCACTGTTGATAGCTTACCCCATTCTATTGGAGGAGCGGTTGCTATGAGACCGAAGAATGGATCTAGATCAACTTCCATATTCCACGGAGTTTTTGCGATATTTTTATCCCTATCTATTTCAAGGTATGACATTTGCCTAGATTTAAAATCGTCGGGCAAGGCGCCTTTCAATGGAGCAACGCCTGTGTAAGCCCAATCGGAGTCAAGCTCAATTGAGAGGATTTCAATTTCCACTACATCACCAGCTTTGGAGCCTTGCACCTCAATCGGTCCTGTACATATATGACCACCCTGGAGTGTGCCTCGGATACTTTTTTCATGAATTTCTAACAAAGTCTCTTTTACCTCGAAAGGGCTGTTTCGCGTAACTTCTGGAGGCCCTGAAACCGACGTGATTTCTATCTCGTCACCGCTATTGATTTTTAAAACTGGCTCAATTTCAGCTGAAAGAAATCCCCAGTGAACAGTCTCATGGTTTGCTTCAAGATAATGCTTCATCAATCCTCAATTATGATATTATTTTCTTTTTACACCAGCTAGATTGTCAGTTACTGCGCAAACGGAAGCAGTATCCTCTAATGCTCTACCCTGAGCGATGGCCGCTCTATGCATGTCTCCAGCTAGAGAAAATAGTGGTGTTGGGCACCCCATCTCATCTGCAAAATCCAAAATGACCGAAATATCTTTTTTTGTAATGAGATGATTTGCTGAAACATTTTCATCATATTTATTATCAACCATCATTTGGCCGCGAACCTCAAACATTCTTGAACTGCCAGCACTTGATTTAATAACGTCATATACCAACTGTGGATCAATTCCAGCTTTCACTCCATAGGTAATTGCTTCAGCAGATGACACATTATGAATAACGACTAACAAATTTGCGATGTATTTCATTTTTGACCCTATACCAAAATCACCAAGGTAGTGAACCTCTCTTCCCATTTTCTCAAATGCTGGCTTTACCATCTCAAATGAGGCTTGATCGCCACTTCCGAAAATAACAAGGTCTCCTGCCCAGGCTTGATGGCCTGTTCCACTGACAGGGCAATCAAGAAGAGTTATGCCTTTATCCGCTAGTATATCACGTGCTTTAATTTTATCTGATATTTTGAGTGTGCATGTATCTGCGATTATAACCTCTTTTCCTAACTTTGAAATCTCGTCTGCGACAGCTATTAAGGCGTCTGGATGTGGCAGTGATGTTATAATCCGATCAACCTGATTTGCAACATCTGTTGGGGATGATGCCTTCGTCAATCTTGCATTACCTTGCGCTTCAAACCTTTCCTCATCGACATCAAATCCAACTATTTCGTAACCCGCAGCACTGAGGTTCTTGGTATAGGCTGATCCCATAATACCAAGACCTATTATTCCTATTTTTTCTGTCATAATAATCCCCTTTAAATGATTTTTTTATTTACATTAGGCTGTTAAATCTGCTTTAATATATCAACATATTTACATTGTTTGTAAATAAATTAATTTTTTGACTTGCCATATTCTGGCATTTCGTACTGAAAATAAATTGTAACGGGGTAAAAAAATGAGTAAAGCAAATATTGACGCGAGAGATAAGGATTTCCCATACAAGGAACTTCCAGTTATGGATCTGGCACCTATTTTGAAGGGTGACAGAGCTGCAATTAAATCATTGGCAAAAGAGTGGAGAGAAGTAGCGGAAACGCTTGGCTTTATGTGTCTGATAAATCATGGCATATCCCTTGATAAAATTGAGCGAATGGAGCAGCAAATCATAAGATTTCATGATCAAGACATAGATTTTAAGATGAAGTTTAAGGTCAATGAGCATCAAAGAGGCTACATTCCGTCAAAAACAACAATCCTAAAACACTCAGAATATGAGGAGCATACAAAAACAGATACTGTAGAATGTTTGGTTCTTGCAACAGATTATCCTGATGATCATCCAAATGTGAAAGCTGGCAAACAATTCTACTCACAAAATCCGTGGCCAGAACTTGATGGTTTCAAGGATGAAATAATGGATTATTGGGATGGTATCATTAGTATGTGCAAGAAACTACTACCAGTCTGGGCAGAAGCCCTGGGCGTTGAAGATGGCTTTTTTGAGCCACATTTCGAGGAGCTATACAGTTACTTCCGGCTAGCAAAGTACCCCAAAGTCGATTTTGTTGAAGAAAAAGAGTTTGGCCTCGGTGCTCATGCTGACACTGGATTCATGACAATACTGCCGATGGCTAAAGAACCCGGACTTCAAGTTATGGATACAAATGGTGAGTGGTTCTGGCCAGTAATTCCTGAAGGTGCGCTAATCTTAAACCTTGGACAATTCTTAGAAAGATGGACAAATGAGAGGTTTAGGGCAACACCTCACCGTGTATTGCCTCCAAGAAATAATGACAGGTACTCATTGGCTTGTTTCGTCAACACCGGGCTAGACACTGTCGCAAAACAAATACCATCATGCGTAAGCGACGACAATCCTATGAAATACCCTGAGGAAAGTTATTGGGATTTTTACAAGTGGTATCTACAGCAAACGTATACACATTACGGAAAAGTTGCCGAAGATAGCAACGCTTGAGTAGGTATATCAGATAATACCTGACTTTTTAAGCTTCGAGATTTTCTCATTTGAGTAACCAAGATATTCACTCAGAATTTCTTCTGTATGCTCACCGTGTTGTGGTGGAGGATATCTGTATGTGATGCTACCCTCACTCATCTTTATTGGATTGGCGATTAGTTTATATGGGCTCTCATTTTTATCTGTCCCTTTCATATCAATAATCATATCTCTAGCCATCACTTGGGGATCTGAAAAAACCTCGTCAAGTGAATTAATTGCACAACACCCAATATTCTTTTCTTCTAATTTCTCTAACCACCATTTTGTTTCGTGCATCTTTGTAATTTCATTAAGCTTATTTGTAACTTCCACACGGTTCTTCACCCTTTCGACAGCCTCCGCATATTTTTTTTCCTCAAGCAAATACTCACAAGATGCAACCTCGCAGAATCTCTTGAACGTCGCATCATTACCAACAGATAAAACAAAGTAACCATCCTTCGAAGGCATCACTTGGTAAGGCAAGATATTTGGATGTTGATTGCCCAATCTTTGAGGATTAATTCCAGTTGCCAAATAGTTCATCCCTTGATTAGCCAGCCAAGCTACGTGGGCATCGAGCATGGAGATATCAAGATGCTGTCCCTGATTTGTTCTGTCGCGATGCCTTAAAGCAGCTAAAATTGATACTGTTGCATACATTCCTGCCATAAGATCTGCGATAGATACACCTACTTTCATTGGCTCACCATCGGGATCACCAGTCAGGCTCATAACCCCACCCATTGCTTGAACCAATGCATCATATGCGGGTCGGCTTGCATAAGGCCCTGTTTGCCCAAATCCCGTGATCGAGCAATATATCAGGTTTGGAAATTGGTCTTTTAGCGAGTCATAATCTAAGTTGTATTTTTTTAGTGTTCCAACTTTAAAATTTTCGACAAGAATATCTGACTTCGCTATCAATTCCTTTGCAATTGACTGACCTTCTTCACTACTTAAATCTAACGTTAATGAGCGTTTGTTTCTGTTAGTACCAGAGAAATAGGCACTTTGATTTGTGTCCTTTCCATTCTCATCCTTCATGTATGGTGGAGCAAATTTTCTTGTGTCATCACCTGTTTCAACTCTCTCAATCTTTATGATATCAGCACCAAGGTCTCCTAAAATTTGTGTACAGTGAGGCCCTGCTAATACACGGGTTAAATCAAAAATCTTTATGTCTTTTAGTGGTCCCATTTGGTTTATTTTAACAATTTTATAAAAAGTCTATAATTAGCAATATAATATCTAGAAAAAATAGTATATAAAATACAAATAAGATAGAAAAAAGTAGGGAAAATATGAGTTTACTAACAGATCGCTTGAAGTACGAGGCAATAATAGATAGACCTAAATTAAAAGGGCCAAACGGCTCAAAAATAATAGTCTGGACAACGGTCAATGTAGAATTATGGAATATAATTCGGCCAATGCCAAGAAATGCCTTGCCACCACCAATGGGTAATCAACTTCTTCCAAACGTACCGAATTGGTCTTGGCATGAGTATGGAAACCGTGTTGGATTTTGGAGGCATCTAAACGCGCTTCAATCAAGAGATATTACAGCCACACTTGCAATAAATGGACATGTGTGCTCAACATATCCACGTATCGCAGAAGCAGCTCTCGAGGCAGGGTGGGAATTTATGGGGCATGGATATGAGCAGCAGCCTCAGCACTCTCTTGATGATGAAGATGCGGAAATCGCCGCCGCGGTTGAAGAAATAAAATCCTTTACTGGGAAGCAGCCAATTGGTTGGGAAAGTCCTGGACTAACTGAAACTGAAGATACGCTTGATCTCTTAAAAAAGAACGGAATTGAATATGTATGTAATTGGCCAATGGACGATTTACCTACAACCATACAAACAAAACATGGACCAATGCTCACACTTCCATATCCCCTTGAAACAAATGATATTGTTATACACATTATTCAGCATCAGCCTGCGAATGTATTTTACCAACAGTGCAAGGAAACATTTGATCGGCTCTATATGGAAAGTGAAGAAAATATCAAAATCATGGCAATAAGCATGCACCCCTATCTTACAGGAACACCACACCGTATTGGTCATGTTGAAAAATTATACGATTATATAAACCAACATGATGGTGTTATTCATATGACGGGTGAAGAAATATATCATTGGTATAAGTCCGAAACAAAAGCCGAGTAGAAATATAAAAAATGGATAATGCAAACCCATTTGAAAATAAAGTTGTCCTCATAACCGGTGCTGCAAGAGGTATTGGCAAAGCAACAGCAATCGAATTTGCAAAAAATAATGCTAAAGTTATTGCCGTAAGCAGGACAAAAGATGATCTTCTTGAGTTAAAAAAACAATTTCCAAAACACATAGAGATTTGGGATCTAGATATAACCGGCAATGAGTTTTTAAAAAAGATGGATTCATTAGATCGATTGGATATTTGTATAAATAATGCTGGCGTGAACAGGCCAAAACTTATCGAAGATGTTGATGACGCAACTCTTGATTTAATGCTTGATCTCAATATAAGAGCAACATTTCGTACGTCTAAAGTTGCGGTAAAATTGATGAAAAAAAACAACCAAGGAGTAATAATAAATGTTACATCCCAAATGGGGCATATTGGCTCGCCAACTAGAACAGTTTATTGTCTAACAAAGCACGCTGTTGAAGGGCTCACTAAAGCTCTTGCAGTCGAAGTTGCACCATCAAATATCAGGGTCTGCTCAATTGCCCCAACTTTTGCAGATACGCCAATGACTAAACCGATGTTCGAAGATGAGAAATTCAAAAATTTTGTATATGGAATGATACCAATGAAAAAATTAGTCGATGTTCAGGATATTGTAGATGGCATATTGTATTTGTGCTCGCCGCAGGCTAAGATGATAACTGGAACAAGTTTACTCATTGATGGTGGCTGGACCGCGCATTAACAAAGGAGAATAAATATGGATATAAAAGTAAATCTTGATGCAATAAAAAAAGCATCAGAAGAACTCTCGAACTGGGGCAGATGGGGAAAGGATGACCAGATTGGTACTCTAAATCTTGTAACTCCAGAAGATATTATTGAAGCTTCCAAGTTAATAAAAAAAGGGAAAGTTTTCTCTCTGGGTATACCTCTAGACAGGGAGGGTCCACAAAATGGTCTATTTGGTGGACGTTTCAATCCAATCCATCAAATGCTTGCAACAGGAACAGATGCAGTTTGCGGCAGACAAGATTGGAATAAAATTCGCTATGCTGATGATACACTTAATTTATGTGTTCAGGGTGCAACTCATTGGGACGCATTAGGGCATATATTTTATGAAGACAGGGCCTATAATGGCCATGACCCAAAACAAATCGACGTAACGGGCCTAAATGTTCTTGGTATCGAAAACTCAAAAGATAAGATGAATGGTCGTGGTGTTTTACTTGATATTGCAAGATATCGAGGTGTTGATTGGCTTCAAGACGGTGAAGGTATCTCAAATGAGGAACTCGATGCATGTGCAAAGCAACAGGGTGTGAACATTAAAAAAGCAGACTTTGTCATAATAAGAACTGGTCAGATGGAGCGATGTTTGAGCGAAAATGCGTGGGGTGGGTATGCAGGTGGCGACGCTCCCGGTGTAAAGTTTGAGAATTGTTATTGGTGCCATGAAAACGAGGTCGCGGCGATATGTTCAGACACATGGGGAGTAGAAGTTAGACCGAACGAAACCTCAGAGGCAAACCAACCATGGCATTGGGTCGTTATACCTGCAATGGGGCTTTGCATGGGTGAAATATTTTATTTAAAAGAATTAGCAGAGGATTGTGCAGCAGACGGTGTTTATGAGTTTTTCTTCTGTGGACCTCCACTAATAATCACAGGTGGAACAGGGTCACCTATAAATCCTCAGGTTTTCAAATAAGTAAGGAATTGGACTTTGATAAGATATATTAAGAAACGCTCTGAGACTAATAATGCGAGTGAAGATAAATCATCAATTGAAGAGACGGTTAGATCAATCCTAAGTGATATTAGGGAAAGAGGCGATGCTGCGCTGAAGCATTACTCTGAACATTTTGATAACTGGAGCCCAGAGAATTTCAGATTAACCCACCAAGAAATTGATGCTGCGATATCGAAGTTAAATAAAACTGAAATTGAAGATATTAAATTTGCACAAAATCAGATCAAGAACTTTGCACAAAAACAGCTGGAGACAATGAATGAGCTTGAAGTTGAAACGCTTCCCGGAGTATTTCTAGGTCATAAGCACATACCAATCGAGAATGTAGGATGCTACGTGCCGGGTGGGAGGTATCCAATGGTTGCTTCGGCACACATGAGCGTACTTACAGCTAAGGTTGCTGGAGCAAAAAGAGTAATTGCATGCGCCCCACCCTATAATGGAGGTGCACACCCAGCAACAATAGCAGCAATGCATTTCGCTGGTGCAGATGAAATATACCTAATTGGGGGAGTTCAAGCAGTTGGAGCGATGGGAATTGGTACTGAAACAATTGAGTCTGTGAATATGATTGTCGGCCCGGGGAACTCTTATGTCGCAGAAGCAAAAAAACAAATGTTCGGAGAGGTTGGGATTGACCTCATTGCTGGACCAACGGAAACATTAGTTATTGCTGATGACACGTCTGATGGAGAAATTTGTGCCACAGATTTACTTGGCCAAGCTGAGCATGGACCAACATCACCTGCTGTTTTAATCACTGACTCTGAGAGATTGGCTGAAGATACCCTAGGTGAAGTTCAAAGGCTACTCGAAATACTGCCAACTGCAAACATAACAAAAGGTTCTTGGGAAAACTTTGGTGAGATTATACTCTGTGAAAATCAAGAAGATATGTTATTTGAAGCGAATAAATTGGCCTACGAACATGTTCAAGTGATGACAAAAGATCCATCATACTTTTTGAAAAATCTCAAAAACTTTGGCTCTCTATTTTTAGGGCAAGAAACTAATGTTGCATATGGTGATAAAGTTATTGGTACAAATCATACACTTCCAACCAGAGAGGCAAGCAAGTATACAGGCGGGCTTTGGGTTGGTAAATTCTTAAAAACATGCACCTATCAAAGAGTTGAGAATAGGGATACATCAGCACAAATTGGTGAGGTATGTTCGAGATTGTGTATGCTTGAAGGATTTGCTGGGCATGCTGAGCAAGCCAATATTCGGGTTAGAAGATACACAGGTAAGAATATACCCTATCCTGAAAAATAAAACTAACCAGCTAATTTATGATACGGCGCTTGAAGACCTTCGATAACTTTTGGCATTGTTTTGTCGATATCTAGGATCGGCAAGCCATGAGTGGGTGCAATATATTTTATATCAAGTTCATCCACCAACTCTTTTAACCTTTTTGTGTAAATCTCCATATCGACAAAGTTAGTCCAAAATAGAGCTAACTCAGCAAAAACTGCTGAAACATCAAATAAATCAAGTGTGTCAGCTTCTTCAGCAATCATTCCGCAATGGCCATCCCAATGATAATGGCTGTAAGCAAAGCCATCACCAGGAAAAAGAAGGTTATAAGGGGTTATATATCCCCACAAGGAGGTTCTCATATCTCTGACAACTGGTTCAGCTGCAATAAAATTCATGCCACCGCCAAGGTCAATAGAGTCACCGACTTCCATAGCTTTAAAATTGCTACTGTAATTGGGAAACGCCATATGATAATCGTTAACATCACCATGAATTTCTATATCAGGGTAAATATTCAGGAACCTACCCACACCTCCCGCATGAGGCGTCTCTTGATGCGTAATAAATATATATTTTAGTGGAACCTTTTTCTTTTCCAAAATACCAACAATTTGAGCATGCAATTCATTGAAATCCTTTGGGTGTCCTGTTTCAACGAGTAAAGCCGCTTCTTCCCCAATCACCAGATATGACGAGTTGTAGGAATGATATATCTTTCCTTGGTACCTCTGCTCTAGGCAATCGCCAAGCCAGTATACATTTTTTAGTATTTCTCGTGGTAGCTTACTTTTAGACATTATTACCTCATTTGATTTCTTGGCACATAATGTGCTTTTGTTTTTGTTATGTCAAGTTCATCTAAAATATTATCAAGTAATTCAAACTGTTTTTGAACTAACTTTTTTCCTTTAAATATTTTACCATAACCCGGTGCCAGTGTTTCAATATCGTATGAGTCGTATACTTTCTTTATGTTATCTCGTAAAAGCCTTGTCTTTGCACCTTCAAGCCACCAGTACCTTGTGTTTAGTAAAAAAGACTTGATGTAGCTGATTGAGAACTCCTCCTCAGGATTTGTTATTATCCAGTCCTCTGTGTTTTTTTCTGCAATTCCGTAATTGAACATATCGGAGGAGAATAGAATTTTTGTTTTTTCATCATATATCCATGAGGTATTTATAAGTCTCAAGGGTGCACTTATTATCTGTATATTTCTTCCTGTATTCTTACCAACCTCACAGTCGACCGTGCCCCTTAGAATATTCGTAGGTATCTCTTTGAGGCTCCAGTCTCTCTCTTTATCTGTAAAATCAAACCAGTCAGGGCCTTCAGGGTGAGGTGAATAGAATGCTACAACATTAAAATTGTATGTAATCGCTTTTACATTTCCAACTGACATAAATTCGTTAATCCTAAGCGGTATTATTGATAATGGCGTATCTGGATCAAGAATAGATTTCAGTTGATGTAATATTTTTTCTTGATGGAAGAGGTAGCCTGTATCAAACAAAAAGGCCCCACTATCCTCTTTTATTAAATAACAATTCAGAGGAACAAAGCCGTTTTCGTTTTGTGGATATGCACTCAATCGCCCGTCAAGTTTCACAATATTTTGTATTGAAAAAGCTTTATTAGGTGATAGTTCTATTATATTATCTTCCAAGTTAACCCCCTTAAGAAATACGTATTAGTAGCACCATTTAAATAAAATTTTAAGTTAAAAATTACTTCTGTATGAAGAGCCATGAATAAAACAGAAAAACAAACCTACTTCGAAAAAAATAAAGGCCCATTGTTCGCTGTTTTATCCTCCTTGGGCTATGGTTTAAATAACCCTCTCGCCGCAGTTGCTGCGCAAAATGGTATTTCAACAACCCTTTCAGTTATCTCTCGTGCATCATTTATGCTTGTAATATCTCTAATTTTTGCACTTGCGGGTAAATTAAATTTTAAAATTCCAAATGAAGTCAGACCGTATCTCGTGACAATGGCAATTACAACCGCATTTATAAACCTATGTTATGTCGGTTCAATAAATTTCATTTCAGTGTCTCTTGCAGCAATTATTTTTTTCACGTTCCCGATACAAATACTTCTAGTAACAATAATTAGAGGAGGTCAAAATATTAGAATTAATGATATCATCATCTTTGCAGTTGTTTTTGTAGGTCTGATCTTTGTCATTGTTCCGGATTTTAATAACATAGATCCACTCGGCGTGTTATTAGCAGGATTGTCTAGTATGAGCGCAACTGCACTCTACTTTACAGCAGGTGTAGCCGCAAAGAAATGTAACCCCATCATTCTTAGTTTTTGGGTTCATCTATTTATATTGCCTTTGCTAGTCCTATCATTCTTAATCCTCTCACCGGCATTAGTACTGAATAACTTATCAATATACCTACCAGTGTTAATTATGTCACTTTGTTATATTGGCGCTTACTATTTTCAAATGTTGTCTCTAAAATTCACATCTGTTCTAATTTCAGGACTGTTTTTTAATACTGAGCCTTTGCTAACGGCTGTCGCAGCAGCACTTATACTTGATGAACGACTATTATTTTCTCAGTATATTGGAGGAATATTAATTTTTGTATCATTAATAATTGTTAGCATACGGAAGTAATATTATAAGACCTGAATTTCAGAATGTATGCTTTCATGACTGTGTTTCATATAAATTAATTTACAATTTGACTCATGGCAAAATGTTGGAAGGTCGATCTTAATCATTGGATCAGTGGCTATAATTTTGAGCCTTTCACCCTTTTCTAAGGTCTTTATTACTTTTTTAATTTTCAATATTGGAATTGGACAATTATACCCAGAAACATCTATATTCTTTACTTTATTCATTATACCAAACATTCGTTCGAAAATTACTAATAGGTCTTATAGCAATTAATAGTAGCATAATTTTTTTTCAAATCAACACGAATAAGGTCATACTTGAGATAAGCTTATTCAAATAGTTATTTGTAAATTTAAAAAATTAAGATATTTATTTTCAATGAAGTAAGTTTGAATATAGACTATAAAATTGAAATGTCAAAAGACTGAGAGCTCTAAAAAATGTACGAATTAGAAATCAGCGATATTGGGATGTTAATACTTCGTATTGCAATTGCTTACATTTATCTTCATGGTTTTTACATGATCGGATCAACGAAACTTAGGAGAGCTATTGGACGGCAGAGAACTAGCATACTATTTCGTGGACTTGAGAAAACAGATTATTTTAACTTTTTGACATATTTTTCACATTGTTCAGCACTATTTATGATGGGCATGGGCAGTATTCTGATTTTAACGGGGCTTTCGATAAAATTAGGGGCACTCTTACTAATTATCTTCACAATCCCTGCGATCATAGTACATAAACGGGAGTCAGTAAAATCACGTATACTAGCAGATAAAATTATGGAATATAGCGATAGTCAAACACATGATGACATTACATTATTAGCCAATTTTAGTCATGCGGGGCATCGTTCGTCAGGAAATAAAAATTATATGCTCCTAGCCGTAAATATCTATCTCTTTTTAATGGATAACTCGGTTAGTTTTTTCTAAAAAACTATTTATCAGATATTTTTGCCAATTTCCAATGTTGGGCCCAGAACATTTGGTTCAATAACTAACTCAATCAGAGTTGCGTTTTGATTCATTTTTGCTTTTTCAAAGATATTGGCAAACTCTTCTGTTTTCGTGACACTGCAGGCATCAAGCCCATAAGCATTTGCGAGTGCAACAAAATCAGGATTTAATATATCTGTCCCAATGGTCCTTTTTGGGAAATTTCTTTCCTGATGCATCCTAATTGTTCCAAGTTTTTTATTGTTGATAATAATAAATATTGGATTTAGTTTATTCTCAACTGCATTGATAATTTCTTGTCCTAGCATCATAAAACATCCATCACCATTAAAGCTGATAACAGTCTTCTTTGGATAAACTAACTTGGCTGCTATTGCTGCTGGAACCGCATATCCCATTGATCCCCCGGTTGTTACGATTTGTGAACCGAGATCTCGATACTGATAAAATCTGTGTACCCATTGTGAATTATTACCTGAACCAACAATAACAATATCATCATCTTCCAGAGTTTCGTTTAAATAAGCCATCACCTCAGATAGATTGAGGCTTCCGCTCATTGTTGTTGGTTTAATGAAATTCAAGTATTCCTTTCTTGCTAATTTGCACCACTTAAGCCATGGTGGATTTTCTATCTTTGGTAGGGATGACAGAGCAAGTGCGAACTCTTGCATACCGCTTGGAATACCTATGTCGGGGCAGTAAACAGAACCAATTTCATTTATACCTGGATGAACATGGACAAGATACTGATCTGGATCAGGCACTTTCAGAGTTGAGTATCCTTGGGTCGTTACTTCACCTAGCCGCGCTCCAAGTGCTAAGATGAAGTCGCTTTCCATAATTCGTTTTCTTGTCTCTTTAGGAATAGCATAACTTGAGTGCCCAATATAATTTTCATTTCGATTATCAAATCTATCCTGAGCCCTGTATGAAGTTAGCACTGGTATTGAGTTATCATCTACAAATTTTGTTAGATTTTTTACTGCCTGTTTTGTCCAAGTATTTCCACCAGCAATAATAATAGGTTTTTTTGCCTTTTTTAGGTTTTCATAGAAATTATCCATTGCGCTTTTTGATGGGCTGGACTGAAATATGTTAGGCGGGGGTGTTGTTTGGGATAGAGTTTCATCAATTAACATATCCTCTGGAAGTGATAGCACTACTGGACCGGGTCTCCCCGACTGTGATATGTAGAATGCTTTATTTATAAATTCTGGGATTCTATCGGCATCATTTATCTCAGCAATATATTTTGCCATTGGTTTAAACATTTCTTTATAATCAATCTCCTGCTGAGCTTCACGCTCTCTCTCACTTCTTGATACTTGCCCAATTAGCAATATAAGTGGTGTCGAGTCTTGAAATGCAGTGTGTATTCCATTTGATGCGTTTGTTGCGCCTGGACCCCTTGAGACAAGGCAAATACCCGGCTTGTTTGTGAGCTTGGCATATGCATCAGCCATATTTGCTGCACCGGACTCATGTCGGGTTGTTATTAATTTTATTTTTTCTTTGTGATTGTACAGGCCATCCATTAATCCCAGATAGCTCTCACCCGGAACACAGAATATTGTATCAACCCCATTAACAGATAATTGGTCCGCTAATAAATGACCACCAATTTTCTTATTATCTTTTGTCATAGAATTCTTATTATACGCTTCTAATTAAACCGCCGTCTACTCTTATGTTACTACCGTTTATATAACTTGCTTTGTCACTTACTAAAAAACATAAAACATTGGCAAATTCCTCAGGAGTTCCGTATCTTTTAATTGGTATTTCCTCAGATGATATTGATATTGCCTCATCGTATGAAACTCCAAGTGACTTTGCTCTTTGTGTGTTTACCTCTAGGGTGCGCTCGGTGGTAATGCGCCCTGGCATCACTGTATTAACTGTAATACCATGCACTGCAATTTGGTTTGAGAGGGTCTTCATGAACCCTGTTATGGCTGGCCGTAAGATATTTGAAGCTGATAAGTTATCGATTGGCTGCACTACACCAGATGATGTTATAGTTATTACCCTGCCCCAATTCTTTTCAATCATATTTGGTATAAGGCTATTCGTAATCTTAATGGTATTTAAAACTATAGATTTAATGAAGTTGTCCAAAATATTATAATCTATGTTAGTTGGACTCGATGTCGGGGGTCCCCCTGTATTATTAATGAGAATATCATATTTTCTATTGTTAATATCCGCTAATAGTGAGCTGACATCGCGATCTTTTGTTAAATCGGCCACAAAGTAATCTAGACTGACCTTATGCACTTTTAGGATCTGTTCGGATGCGATCTTGAGTTTCCCTGAGTCCCTTGCAATCAATGTAATATTGCAACCCTCTGCGGCAAGAGAATTTGCTACAGCCCTACCAAGACCTGAAGAAGCACCAAAAATAATTGCATTCTTTGATTTTAATCCAAGATCCATATTTATCCTTATGAATGGTGCCCCTGGCCGGACTCGAACCAGCACGCCCGAAAGCAACAGATTTTGAGTCTGTCGTGTCTACCAATTTCACCACAGGGGCAAGTTGATTTCTGAGGCTTTAGCTAGATAGCTTGCTCATTCGTCTCACCAGTTCTTATTCGAACGGCAGAGTCAATATCCCACATAAATATCTTACCGTCACCAATTTTTCCAGTATTTGCAGTTTCTGAAATTGTCTCGATAACTTTTTCAGAAATACTCTCTTCACAAACTATTTCAATTTTGAATTTTGGAATGTAATTAATTTGATACTCGGCACCTCTATATATTTCTGTATGACCTTTTGTCCTTCCAAAACCTTTTGCCTCAGTAACTGTCATACCCATAACACCAACATCGTGTAATGCCGTTCTAACATCTTCAAGTTTATGTGTTTGAATAATTGCCATTATCATTTTCATTTTTATACTCCCAAAGTATTATAGTTTATAACCTGTTTCACCATGAGCCTTATAGTCGAGACCTTCAATCTCATCCTCATCATCAACTCGAAGTCCTGTCACGGACCTAGCTACGCTTACAATTATTACCGTGGCTATCACACACCAAACTGCTGTTGCTAATATTCCTACAACTTGGATTCCAATTTGATCCAAAACAGTTACACCTTCACTTAGACCGACACCACCGAAAGCTGGAATAATGAGAACTGCTACAAGTAGAGTGCCTGTTGCACCTCCAACACCATGAACGGCGAAAACATCAAGTGAGTCATCAATGTTAAACTTAACCTTAACAAGGTCTACGCAATAATAACAAACAACGCCACCAGCCAGGCCTAAAATAAATCCCCCCATTGGCCCAACAAAACCTGATGCTGGCGTTATGGTTGCTAAACCTGCGATCGTTCCAGTTACTAGTCCAACCAAACTTGGCTTTCCAAACCTAAACCATTCAATTATCAACCAGACTAATGACGCAGTAGCTGCAGAAATGTGTGTAACTAGTAATGCCATTGATGCATCTGAACCCGCTGTTAGTGCGCTACCCGCATTGAATCCAAACCACCCAATCCATAGCATGCAGGCGCCAACCATAACCATCCAAGGAGCGTGAGGTGGTTGGACTTGATCTGGATATCCAGATCTACTACCAAGCATTTTTGCAATAATAAGCGCTGAAACACCTGCTGTGACGTGAACAACAATACCCCCGGCAAAATCGTAAACACCAAGTGCACTCAGCCATCCACCGCCCCATACCCAATGACAAACGGGCGCATAGACAAATATAAGCCAGAGTGCTGAAATTAACAGAACAGCGCCAAATTTTATTCGTTCTACATAAGCGCCAACGATCAGAGCTGGAGTTATTATTGCAAATGTCATTTGAAATGAGAAAAATAATGATTCTGGAATTGATCCAATCGTAGCATCTCGTGATACACCTGCTAGGAATAATTTTGATAGATCTCCAACATAAGCACCATCACCCGAGAAGGCCAGTGAATAGGCAACAGCCAACCACGTAACTGACGCAAGACAGCAAATTGCAGCACAGTGCATCAAGACAGATAAAATATTTTTGGACCTAACTAAACCCGCATAAAAAAGAGCTAACCCAGGCATTGTCATGAATAAAACAAGTGCGGTCGCAGTCATTATCCAACTAGTATCTCCAGAATTAACCATAGTATTTCTCCTAATTTACTTGTAGTTGGTGAAGATTATGCATAATTCTTGATTGATAATCAACGAGATTTATCTCATTATGAGACAAGTCCACTGAGAACACTTATTGCTATGAGAATATTAATTGCTTAATTGGAAAAAAAATATTGAAAAATACACTAATGAAAAGTTAGTGACATTATACATTTCCATATTTTCAATTACTGAGAGTGTTATAAACCCTGTTCCGGTTGAAGTAATTTTAATACCATCCGTAATCAAATTTCGTGAAAAATTTGTAAAATTTGCATTCATTGCAGCAATAATGTCCACATTAGGTGCACTCGTTGGATACCTTCTGGGTTTTTATCTGGAAGAATATATGATCCGTCATTTTATTGATTTATCAGAGTTTGGCGAGGTATACGGAAGCTATGGGTCATTGATTATACTCATTGGGGCTATTACGCCATTTCCATTTAAACTTGTAACAATTGCAAGTGGTATTTTCAAAATTAATGTACTTTATCTTATCGTCTATAGCTTTATTGGAAGATACTTTAGATATCAAATTATAACCGCCATGACTTTTGTTGTAGGACCAAAAATGATTGATATTTTCAATAAAATTGATAAGAGTAAAAAAGTAATTAGTAAGGTTTTGATAATTCTATTGTTTGCGTTGATATTTACACTACTTTACTTATTTTTTTAGGCTTTTACACATGAATATTAGAATATCTATCCCGTCAATCATTGTAATTTATTCTACCCTCGTTATCGCGTCTGCCTACTTCATTGAATATGTCTTGGGATATGAGCCATGCGAATTGTGTCTTATCCAAAGATACCCATATTATCTCATTATTTTGTCAAGTATTACCTTATCTGCTCTCAAGTCAGAAACAATACCCATCACCCTGCCATTATTTATATTCAATAGAGTCTATACCGGGGCCTACGTAGCCATTACAGTTGCAGCTTTAACAGGTTTTTTATTTGCAACTTATCATTTTGGTGTTGAGAATAATTATTGGCAAAATTTATCTGGATGCTCTGACCAGCTATCAGGTATTGAACTTAACGCGACAAATTTACTTGAGGATATAAATCAAATAATGCCGAATTGCTCAGACCCTCTAAAGTTTTTTGGTCTATCACTTTCCGGCTATAATGTGATTTCAAATATATTCATACTTGGCTTGATTATCTTTGATATTAAAAATAATAAAAAAAATAATAATTAACTTATCTGTATATTCTCTAAAAACAAAATGAGGTCATTTAATTCTTCTTGGCTAATACTATGCCCTAAATTAGGATAGGATTTTGCCTGATATATGATGCCAAGTTTATCTAATTGTTGTTTTGTTGTGTAATAAAAATCAATCGGTAAAATATCATCCTCTCCTCCATGCATTATAAGAATATTGGGTTGAGTCTCACCCACGTGATTAATATCCTTAACTAATAGACCTGAAAGGCAAATTGTTGCTAGAGGTTTATCTTTTGTTGTTAACGTCGTCGATAATGCAATCATTCCACCTTGACTAAATCCACAGAGTATTACGTCAGATATTTTCATTTGTCTCTTTTCGGTCTCGCGTAAAATTATATCTGACATAACCTTTTTGGATACTTTGTTAACCTCACTATTGTAGGAATAGTTGCGATCAGGTGATAATTTAAACCACTGGAAACCATATGGGTTTGAGTCGCACACATCAAATGCATCCGGTGCTAAACACTCCAGCTCAAAGTTTGTTATAGTATTCTTTACATAATCACCAATGGGCATTAAATCCATTCCATTGGCCCCATAACCATGAAGAAGTATCAATAATTTTTTATCAGACATGACAATGTCGTTTCCTTAACAAAAAATAGTATCGTTTTACATACACTAATCTAAAATATACAATTTATAATAAAATTTTCTATTCAATGTTGGATAAACTTTGAAATTGATGATCTAAGTAATTATATTTGTTACTATTAACAGTGGTTTCAAAATGTCTCAACTTTTATACATAATAATAACGATTTCAGTTCTTTCTGTGGCTTTAGTCCTTGTCTTGGGTTTAACAAATATGTTAAAGAGAGGTAGTGCAAACAGATCACAAAAACTGATGAGACTCAGAGTGGTCGCACAATTCGTTGCAGTCATATTAATTATGATATTTTTTTATTTTAATTATTGAGGAATAAGCAAATTGTAGTCTTAAATAAAATATATACCAAAACTGGGGACGATGGAACAACCGCTCTTGGTAATGGCGAAAGAATCGCTAAGAGCTCAAAAAGGGTATCTGCATATGGATCTGTGGATGAGTTAAACTCATTTATTGGGCTTGCTAGATCTTACATTGACTCTGATAAATTAGCAGAATTAGATAAAATACTTGCAACAATCCAAAATGATTTATTTGATCTCGGTGCCGACCTTTGTATACCTGACAGAGATAAAAATCCTGACAGTCTCAAAATAGTCATCAGTTACGTGAAAAATCTTGAAAAAGAAATCGATGCGTTAAATGGTCAATTAGAGGCCCTAAGATCTTTTATTCTGCCGGGTGGTACAAAAATTTCATCATACATCCATATAGCCAGAACAATTGCTAGACGATGTGAAAGGGAAATGATAGAACTTAGGCAAATTGAAGAGTCTGAAATAAGTAAGGAAGCAGTTCAATATATTAATAGATTATCTGACTTTCTATTTGTTGCAGCCAGGTATGTAAACTTGAAATTAGATTTTGAGGATATACTATGGGTACCAGGTAATAATTACAAGGAGTAACGGAGCAAAATATGAAAATACTCGTACCAGTAAAGAGGGTTGTCGATTACAATGTTAAGATCCGAGTTGATAAAGAAACAAATACGGTTGACTTAGACAATGTTAAGATGTCTATAAACCCCTTCGATGAAATTGCTGTGGAAGAAGCAATAAGAATGAAAGAAGCCGGAAAATGCGATGAAATAGTTATCGTATCACTTGGTCCAGAACAATCAAAAGAAACTATTAGGAACGCACTTGCAATGGGAGCTGATAGGGGTATTCATGTTAAAACAGAACATTCCCCTGAGCCACTACTTGTCGCAAAAATCTTGGCAAAAATAATTGAAAAAGACTCATTTGATTTAATAATACTTGGTAAACAATCTATTGATGACGATTGTAATCAAACTGGTCAAATGCTCTCAGCACTTTTGGGTTGTTCAATCGGGACATATGCATCGAAAGTTGAAATTGATAATGATGCACTTATCGTAACAAGAGAAATAGATGGCGGTTTACAAACCATTAAGCTTGCAAAACCTGCCGTGCTTACGACAGATTTACGTTTAAATGAGCCGAGATATGCCTCATTACCGAACATTATGAAGGCAAAGCAAAAAACAATTGATGAAGTTGAACCTGTGGACTTACAGATTGAAATGCAACCTAAAGTTATTACCAAAAAAATAGAGGAACCACCAAAGAGGATAGGAGGTGGTAAGGTTGAGTCTATTGGGGATCTAGTGGATAAATTAAAAAATGTTTCAGGAGTAATTTAATGAGTATTTTAGTATTAGCAGAACATAACAATGAAATTCTTAAAGAGGCAACAAAAAAGGCAATTACCGCAGCCTCGCAAATTGATAAACCTGTACATGTATTAGTTGCCGGAACAGATTGCACAAATGCAGCAAAAGATGCAGCTTCAACTGAAGGCGTGGAGAAGGTTTTACTTGCAGAGAACACTCAATATAAAAATTTGTTGTCAGAGCCGACATCCGAATTATTGACTGATCTTATGAGCGAATATGAC
This sequence comes from uncultured OCS116 cluster bacterium, assembly GCA_902632055.1. Taxonomy (GTDB): domain Bacteria; phylum Pseudomonadota; class Alphaproteobacteria; order Rhizobiales; family TMED25; genus TMED25. Next base: position 39,146 of record CACPAS010000001.1, read on the forward strand.
TACCTAGTGTCTGCGGCAACAACAAATGGAAAAAATATATTGCCAAGAGTTGCGGCAAAATTAGATGTTAGCCAAATATCAGAAATTATTAATGTCATCGATAAAAAAACATTCCAAAGACCAATATATGCAGGTAATGCGATAGCTACAGTTGAAAGCTCAACAGATAAAAATGTGATAACAATAAGAACAACTGCGTTTGAAACTGCAAAAGAAACTAATTCGAATGCCGAAATAAGCGCTGTAGGAATAGAAAAAAATCCTGGCTTGTCTGAATTTATCGAGGAAAAAGTATCCGGTGGTGAACGGCCGGAATTGACCTCAGCAGGAACGATTGTGTCCGGAGGAAGAGGAATGCAATCTGGAGATAATTTCAAACTACTAGAATCAGTTGCTGATAAACTTGGCGCTGCTGTGGGTGCTAGCCGTGCTGCCGTTGATGCAGGTTTTGTACCAAATGAGTATCAGGTGGGACAAACTGGAAAGGTCGTTGCCCCTGAACTTTATATTGCAGTGGGTATATCGGGAGCCATCCAGCATCTCGCAGGCATGAAAGACTCTAAAGTCATCGTTGCAATTAACAAAGATGACGAAGCACCAATATTTGAGGTAGCTGACTATGGTTTAGTTGCTGACTTATTTGATGCAGTTCCTGATCTGGATAAAGAACTCGAAAAAATACAAAAATAAAAAATGATTACTGATGTCGGAATTGCAGGCAGTGGATTAATGGGATCTGCACTCGCAACAATCAACCTGCAGGCAGGCTACAATCTTGTTATTTTCGACATGAAAAAAAGCCAACTTTCAAAAACCCAGAGCAAGCTTAATAAAATAACCGATGAATTGTATCAAGGTGCCACTGTAAAATATACAGACGATATATCGTCCATGAAAAACTGCAATTTAATTATTGAGTGTTTAACTGAAGATGAAAATATAAAGTCAAATTTTTACAAAAAAATAGAGGAAAATTGCACTAAAGAGTCTATTATTGCAACTAATACATCTTCAATATCAATTAATAGATTAGCGGAGAATCTTCAATTCCCTGCGAGATTTCTTGGGCTTCATTTCATGAATCCGCCTCAGGTAATTAAGTTTGTGGAAATAATCAATCATGAGAGTCTTGATAAGAGAATACTCGGAGAAATTAAACAATATCTCAGGGTCATGGAAATGATATCAATAGAATGCAATGATAAACCCGGTTTTATAGTCAATAGAGTTTTGCTACCAATGATAAACGAGGCTATATACTGCTATGAGAACGGGACATCAGATGCTAAGTCAATTGATACTGCGCTAAAAGTCGGAGCAAATCACCCAATGGGACCTCTAGAATTAGCAGATTTTATTGGTCTAGATACTTGTTTGTTTATCCTGAAAGTACTTCAAGAAGATTTTAATGACTTAAAATATAAACCTTGCCCTTTGTTAGAAGAATATGTACGGCTCGGAAAGCTGGGTAAAAAAACAAAGGAAGGATTTTATAAATATTAAATAAATTATTATCTTTTTGCTCTCATAATTATTATAATATTTCACAACTTTACTTAGACATGGAAGTATAATGACAAATAAAATGTGGGGTGGTAGGTTTTCTAAAGCTACAAATGAGCTACTAGAAGATCTCAACGCATCAATAAGTTATGACTATCGTCTTGCGAAATATGATATTGAAGTATCAATTGCGCATGCAATGATGCTTGCAAAATCGGGTATTATCAAAAACGAAGAATGTGATCTAATTGCTAATGGTCTAAAAAGTGTAAAGAAAGAAATTGATGACGGTAAATTTGAGTTAAACAAACAACTAGAAGATATTCATATGAATATTGAAAGTAGGCTCACTGAGATTATTGGGCCAGTTGCTGGTAAATTACACACAGCAAGATCAAGAAATGATCAAGTTGTAACCGATACTAGATTATTTCTAATTGAAAAAACCAATAATCTTATAGCGCTAATTGAAGAAAATCAAAAAATACTATCACAGCAGGCGCTAGACAATTTTGATACCATAATGCCAGGCTACACACATCTACAGGTAGCTCAACCGATTACGCTTGGACATCATCTGTTATCTTACGTAGAATTGCTTAATAGGGATAAACTGAGATTTAAGGATAGTCTTAAAAGATTAAATGAAAGTCCTCTAGGTGCAGCAGCAATGGCTGGCACATCCTATCCAATAGATAGAGAATACTCTGCAAAATTGCTTGGCTTTGATAGACCAATGTCAAATTCCATTGATGCCGTATCATCAAGGGATATGATTCTTGAGACACTGTCAAACACTGCTATATTATCTGTGAATTTATCGAGATTCGCAGAAGAAATTATCTTATGGGTTTCAACTGAATTTAATTTCATTAAACTACCCGACTCGCTAACGACTGGGTCATCAATTATGCCCCAAAAAAGAAATCCCGATGGAGCGGAAATTATACGTTCAAAGGCTGGAAGAGTCATTGGGTCTCTTAGTACCTTGCTAGTCGTTATGAAGGGTCTCCCGTTGACATACAATAAGGATTTGCAGGAAGATAAGGAGCCTTTATTTGACGCAATAGACACAATAGAATTATCACTTCAGGTCATGTGCCAAATGATCACAGAAATGAAGCCAAATAAAGATAGAATGCTAAAATCAGCCAAAAATGGATACTCTATTGCAACTGATATTGCTGATATTCTAGTTCAGAATTTAGATATCCCGTTCAGAGACTCACATAAAATCGTTGGGTCAATTGTTAGCTTTGCGGAAGAAAATAATAAGCCTTTAGATGAACTAGTTGTAGAAGATTATCAGAAAATTGATAAGAGAATAACAATAGAACTAGTAAATAAAATATCATTTGATAGAATTATTCATAATAAAACCTCTCAGGGTGGCACTGCCCCAAGCAATGTGAAGAAAGAAGCGAAAAAGTGGTTAAAGGCTCTGAAAAACAGATGATAAAGCGAAAAAAAACAAGCACGATAATGACATTAATTTTAGCTTTTTTGCTATTAATTGCACTTAATTCATGCGGTGTAAAAGGCGATATCGAACTGGAAAAAGAATCAATTTCTGAAAAAACAAGTATTTTGGATAGATTAATCTAAAGAATTTTCCTAGCAATATACTAAAGAGAAAATAATATAAAATAATGGCTCCAATAAAATATAAAAGTAATAGTCTATACATTGAAGGATTAAGCGTTGAAAAGCTTGCTGATGATAATCAAACCCCGTTCTATTGCTATTCTGAAAAATATATCGAAGATCAGTACCAAGCGCTCATATCCGCATTTAATATGGATGTAAAAATATTTTACTCTATGAAAGCAAATTCAAACATATCAATCTTAAAGGTACTTCTAAATAAAGGCTCGGGTATTGACGTTGTATCAGGTGGTGAGATTGAGCGAGCCATTACGGCGGGTGCATCTGGAAGAGATATAATTTATGCTGGGGTCGGTAAAACAGATGAAGAGTTAACTTATGCGATCAAAACAAAAATACATTGCATTAATGTCGAGTCGCAGTCAGAGCTTATGAGAATAAATGATATATGCCAGAAACTAAATACTAAACAAAATATCTCACTGAGAGTAAATCCAGATGTTGATGCAAAAACCCATGTTAAAATAACAACTGGTAAAGCTGAAAATAAGTTTGGTATCGAATTTGACTATATAAAGAGCCTGTACGCAATAGCTGCCGAATTGCCTAATATAAATATATGTGGAATCTCTCTCCATATTGGAAGTCAAATCACGAATCTTAAGCCATTTAAAAAAGCTTTTCAGATCATATATGATCTTATTCATGAACTCCGAAGCCTTGGGCATAAAATTAAACATGTTGATCTTGGCGGCGGTCTTGGTGTGACATATTCGGATGATGATAATGTGCCAACATTCAAAGAGTATGCGTCTCTCATACAGAGCATATTTGGTAATTTAAAGATTGAAGTATATATTGAGCCAGGCCGGCTTTTGGTTGCAAATAGTGGTCTCCTGGTAACCAGAGTTGTGGATATTAAAACAACAAGTCAGAAAACCTTTGTGGTCGTGGATGCAGCGATGAATGATTTTATAAGACCCACTTTATATAGCTCCTACCATGAGATACTTCCTGTTCAGAATAATTTAGGTACCTCGAATAAGCTTTATGATATCGTTGGACCGATTTGTGAAACGGGCGATTATTTTGCGAAAAATAGGAAAATGAACTCTGTTCAAGTTGGTAGTTTGATAGCAATTAAGTCCGCAGGAGCTTATGGATCGGTTCTATCCTCAAATTATAATTCAAGGCCACAAATCGCAGAAATAATTGTTCAAAATGATAAATATGAAATCATTCGTGAGAGGGTTGAGGTAAAAGATATGCTGACCCGAGAGAGGATAGCAAATTGGTTATAAATTTTTAGGATAAAATGGCAGACACCCTATTATCATTAGAAAATGTATATCATAGATACAGCATATCAAGAGATATTTTTAATAATATAAATTTGAATATTAAAGAGGGTGATTTTTATTTTATTACTGGTTCATCCGGCGCAGGTAAAACCACATTTCTCAAGCTTTTATCGTCATCCCTAAGGCCAACAAGCGGCAATGTTTTATTTAGCGGAGTCAATTTCAATAATATACCACAAAATAAGCTGTATCTGACTAAAAGAAAAATCGGCTTTGTTTTTCAAGATTTCCGTTTACTGCCACATTTAACAACATATGAAAATGTTGCGTTACCTCTAAAGGTTCAAAATAAAAAAGAAAAAAACTATAAAAAGGATGTCATTGAGCTACTCAATTGGGTAAATCTAGAGCATTGCACGCATAGCTATCCAAATTATTTATCAGGAGGTGAACAGCAGAGAGCAGCAATTGCAAGAGCTGTTATATCTTCTCCGAAACTAATACTTGCTGATGAACCAACTGGTAATGTCGATAATGAGAATTCAAAAAAGATTCTAAATCTATTCAGCGAAATGAATAAATTAGGAACTACCATAATTCTTGCGACACATGATGAGAATCTTATATCCCATAAAAGGGCAAATGTGATTGAGATAGAAAACAATGGGATTAGGATTAGAGGTAAATGAATATAATAAATAAAGTCATAGATAAATCAGAGGCAAGAAGAGCAATGAAACAACTCGCTCCACGACCCGGATCAATTATTTCTAGCACAAATTTTCACAGTAAATATCTATTTATAGTGATATCGCTGTTGAGCTATTTAATAACAACACTTTTGACATCATTCGTAATTCTAATTGGTCAGCCTGAATTTTCTACACTATCAATAGGCATGGTACAAGCTAGTCTTATATCTTGGATATTATTAATTTTTATAATTTTTGTAATTATCGCTTACATAATTATTTACGGAACTCATACATCGATTATTTACAACAGAAATACTATAAATTTACTAATACAACTTGGGGCTTCAAATAATTTTGTTATAAATAAAATCGTTTTCTCTTTTACAAAAATAGGCTTTACTGCTGGATTAACTGGATCATTTGCTGGACTAATAACTATAATTTTTATAAACCCATTCTTACTGCAAATCAGTGGATTGTTGAATAATATCTCTGATTTAGTTGTTGTATCTACCAGTTCGATCTACGCTCAATATTATATATACATAGTAGTACCATTATTCATCATCACTATCTGCGCAGTATCGTCCTATTTAACTGTCAAAAGATTAGTGAATAAATATTATTAACCTGATAATGGAAATATGTTGAGATCACTAAAAATTCTTAAAATACTGTCCACCATTTTATGTATCTTCATTCTTATACTCGACGTCCTTGATTTTGTAAGAATATTCAATTCGAGTTCAGTTATTGTTGAGCAATCGCATGATATCGATGGAATAGTTGTATTTACAGGCGGCGAAGATCGTATAAAAACATCAGTTGAGCTACTTTCAAGTGGTGTAGCAGAACGGCTTTTTATATCGGGCGTAAATCCAGGGACAAATAAATATAATATTTCAGAGCAAATACTCATTGATTTCAATCTAATTGACTGTTGTATAGATCTAGGTAGCAATGCGAAAAATACCTTTGAGAATGCATTAGAAACCGCTGATTGGATAAGGGAAAATGAATACGAAAATATAATAATTGTGACATCAGATTACCACATGAAAAGAAGTTTATTAATCTTAAGAAATTTAAGTAAAAATACCAACTTTTTCCCCTACCATGTTAAAAGCAAGCTTCTGTACGACTTGAATATAACAAAATTTGAAAAACTAAGGATAATCGCACTTGAATATTCTAAATATTTATATACGCGTGTAAAATTATTATTTGAATTTAATTAGGTGATTTAAATGATAAGCGGTGTAATTTATTATATTATTTTTTCATTAAACTTATTGATATTTTCTATTATTTTCTTACCTTTATTTTTCCTCCCAAGATCAATCGGATTAATGATCTTACGTTTTTGGGCAAGAGTTTCACAAAGTATACTTTACTATTTGTGTGAGATTGATTTTGAAATTTACGGGGAAGAATTCATTCCTAAGGGAAAAGCATTAATCGCCTCAAAGCATCAATCAACTTGGGAGACAATTAATTTTCTTCATATATTAGATCAGCCACCTATAATGATATTGAAAAAAGAATTACTATTTATTCCATTCTTCGGTCAATACGCAATAAAATTCGGAAATATTGCAATCAATAGGAAGGCTGGGATTTCTGCAATAAAAGATATGGTTAGGAAAGCAAGAAAAAGTAAAGATCAAAATAGATCTATATTAATATTTCCCGAGGGCACAAGGAGCGCAATTAATTCAGACCCTGAATACAAACGAGGTATATTAGCATTATATAAAGATTTAGAAATACCATGCGTGCCTGTTGCATTAAATTCCGGGCTATTTTGGCCCAAAGATAAGCTAAAAAAGCAGCCCGGTAAGATATTAGTTGAATTTCTCAGCCCCATTCAACCCGGACTTAGCGATGATGATTTCATGAGACTATTACAGACACGTATTGAAGATGCAACAAATAGACTGATTAAGTCACAGCAAGAGGGGTTATTCTGACTCTATTTTTTTTATTGAGTCTAAGATCTTGTTACGCTTTTTGCGTGTTTCTGTGAATATGCTCTCCAGCTTATTTGCATTATCCGTCTGAATATTTTCCTTAAGGTCTGTTAAGCCGTCTATAAAGCTATCAAGTATTTCTATTACCGCTTTTTTATTATTTATAAAAATATCCCTCCACATAATTGGGTCCGATGATGCAACCCTCGTATAATCAAGGAATCCACCAGCTGAATATTTTGTAAATTCTTGATTTTCTCTATTTTCTAGCTTGGATGCAGTATCAACAAGATTAAAAGCAACCAGATGAGGTAAATGACTGATAGTCGCAAGCACAAGATCATGCATTTCAGGCGACATAGTATCAACAAACATCCCGAGCTCTTCCCAAAAGGAAATTAACTTATTCAACTGTCCTTTATCGGTTTTTGTGTATGGCGTTAACAGACAACATTTTTTATTAAATAATTCAGCAAAACCTGACTCCGGACCTGAAAACTCAGTACCTGCGATAGGATGCCCAGGTATAAAACTCACACCATCTGGCAAATACATGTCAATTTGATCAATAACAGCTTTTTTTACAGAACCAACATCTGTTATAATAGCCCCCATTTTCAGGTGTTCTTTAATTTCTCTCATAATGTCGGCATTTGACCCAACAGGGACGCATAAGATTATTAAATCAGCATTATGCACTGCTCCAGCTGATGTATCAAAAATTTTATCCATATAACCGAGTTCTTCAGCCTTTTTTCTGGTAGCTATTGTTTTGGCATAACCAAAAACCCTTCTGGCAATTTTATTTTTTTGAATACCTCGAGCAATAGAAGACCCTATTAGTCCAATACCAATTATCGCTACTGTATCAAATATTATATTTTCTGATTTCGTGTCCATATCTTTATCTTTTAATTTAAAATAGAAATTAGTTAATATCACAAACTTATTCTACATATTCCCGTATCTTGTCAAGAACAACCCTATTTTGCTCTTTGCTACCTATTGTAATTCGGAGATGAGATGGGAGTCCGTAATCTGAGACATTCCTTACAAAAATATTATTTTTTATAAGATAATTATTCAGATCCTCTGCACTTTCTCGCTGCCCTATTGGATTTTTTTTAGCAATATTTTTTAAATCCAATAATAAAAAATTTGCAACGCCACCGTGAACCTTAATTTTAATCTCCTCATATGCCTTTAATAATTTCTGTTTTTCATTAGAATTTAATTCAACAGATTTGGTAACGTGATCACAATCCTCAATAGCAGCAGCACCAGCATTTATAGCGGCGGTTGAAAGATTAAATGGTCCTCTAATTTTGTTTAGCACTTCGATAATATGTGATGGCGCATACGCCCATCCAATTCGTAGTGCAGCAAGAGCGTAAACTTTTGAAAAAGTTCTTGTCATGACGGTATTAGATGTATCTGAAATCAGGCTTTTTCCATCATTATAATCCCCCTCTTGGACATATTCAGCGTATGCACCGTCAATGACCAATAATATATGTTCTGGTAATTTTTTTCTGAGCTCAGAAAGTTCATTACCATTTAAGTATGATCCAGTGGGATTATTTGGATTTGCAATAAATACAATCTTTGTTTTTTTTGTGACGCAGCTGATAATGGCATCTATATTTGCCTTGAGCCCAACTTCTTTTGCAGCGATTGGAGTCCCATTATTTGCTAATGTGATTATTTTGTATAGTAAAAAGGCATGCTCGCTAAAAATTACTTCATCTCCCGGCATTAAATAAGCAGCAGCGATTAGGTTTAAAATTTCATCTGATCCAGCTCCACATATAATATTATTCACATTTATATTATGCAGTGCTGCTATTTTTTCTTTCAAAAGCGTGCTGTTACCATCCGGATATGTAGAAAGAGACTTAGCTGAGTCAATGTATGCTTTAACAGCTCTAACACTTGGCCCTAAGGGCGATTCATTTGATGATAATTTTATTGCGCCAGCTGCTTGGCTGCCCTTTCCACCTTTGTAGCGACTAATGCCAAGAATCCCATCGCGGGGTTTTATCAAATTACTCAACTTCATCTCCAATTATTATAGGCGTGGCATATTTACCAATGCGTTGAATTTCGTGAATTATTGAAATTTTGTCTAATTTAATATCTAGTTTACCTTTTATTGCTAACAAATAAAATTCCTCTGATAATTTTTTTATAAACTCAGAAGCAACACCTAAATTATCTTGAAGCAAAAAGGATAGATATTCCTTGTCTATCATTTTTTTCTTATCAACTTTGATTTTATATACATATGTATCATCTTCTGTGAGAAATTGATCTGTCTGCCCAATAATGTACAGAGTTGGCTCTACGCCTTTATCTTGTAGCTGTGGTAATGTACCGATTATAGATAGTTTTTTTCCATCAATATGAAGTAATGAAGAGCTATCATTCCTAACAACGAGGATGGTTGATCCTATATTTTTTTCTCTCTTCAGCAAGTCTATTGCATTCTCATCCTCGATAAGATTATTAACTGAGCCGAAATTATATAATATCAAATCCCGATCATTTTTCTCGATGTCTTTCTCTATAATTATGTCAAGCTTTGATTGTATTGCAGTATTTGCATTAATTATTCCTCGCCATACACCCCAAATTTGATGTAAATTTAGCGAGCCTAGATCGGAATTATTTAAATCTCTTAATATTTGCATTTCCCGAGATGGGTGAAAAACAGGGAGATTTTGAGCTTTCTTTACTTTTGCCACTTGTGTTGCAACATCTGCCCTTTCAATGATAATTTTCCTTAAACGGGTGTCAATCTTATCAAGACTCATCCTCAGCTCACTGAGTTCTTTATTGATTTTTTTTTCATCTACCATTTTATTTTAGAGAGTGATAGTTCCACAGTTATTTTTGAAATATATCGTAAATATTATTACTATATAAAGCATATAGTTGTTAAATAATAGACAATATTTAAAATTAAATATATCTAAGTTATTCTAATATTAGAGAATTATTAAAATTTCTATGCATTAATAGGATATAACAAACCATTAAACAAAATGACAAAAATAGTCAAATATACCAATAATGATTTTAATTTAGCTTCAGGAAAATCAATTTCACCACTTGAAATTGCTTACGAGACATATGGAAAGCTCAATAAAGATAAAACAAATGCTGTTCTTATCTGCCACGCGCTCACAGGTGATCAATATGCATGTGATATTAATCCAATTACAAAAAAACCAGGTTGGTGGGATATTTTAGTTGGAAAAGGTAAAACAATTGATACCGATAAATATTTCATAATTTGCTCGAACGTTCTCGGTGGCTGTATGGGTACGACTGGACCAAAGTCACAAAACTCAACTACGAATGAGCCATATGGACTAAATTTTCCAGTAATAACAATCAGTGATATGGTAAAATCACAAGTATTACTGCTTGATCACTTAGAAATACCAAAAGTCTTGACAGTAATTGGTGGGTCTATGGGTGGCATGCAAGTGCTATCTTGGATGTCTGAATATCCGAATCGAATAAAATCAGCAATTCCTATTGCCACTGCAGCATATCACACATCTCAAAATATTGCATTCCATGAAGTCGGAAGGCAGGCGGTTATGGCGGATCCAAAATGGCATGATGGTAAATACTTTGAATATAATACTTCACCCGAAAAAGGCCTGTCAGTGGCTAGAATGACAGCTCATATAACCTATTTATCCGAGGTTGCCTTACAGAATAAATTTGGAAGAAACTTGCAAGACAGAGCAAAAAAAACGTTTAGTTTTGACGCTGACTTTCAAGTTGAGAGCTATCTTCGATATCAAGGCGTAAATTTTGTCAAAAGATTTGATGCAAATAGTTATCTTTTCTTAACGAGGGCTATGGATTATTTTGATTTAATTTCCGAAAATGATGGGGTTTTAGCAAATGCATTTAGTGATTTAGATGCCTCAGTTTGTATAATTTCTTTTACTGGTGATTGGCTATTTCCATCAGTCGAGAGTAAAAAAATCGTTCATGCATTAAATTCAAAGGGCGTTGATGTGAGTTTTATAGACATTGAGTCGAATAAAGGGCACGATGCATTCCTGATGGAAGAGCCAGCAATGTTCAAAACGATACGTGGGTTTCTGGATGCACAATATAATAAATAGTCATTGATAGGTAATGTGAAGTAATGAATAGTAGGTCTGATTTTTTAATTATTGAGGAGATGGTAGAGCATGGCTCTAAAGTTTTGGATATTGGCTGTGATGATGGATCACTCCTGAAAATGCTACAGGATAGAAAGAAAGTTGATGCACGTGGTATAGAGTTATATTCAGATCGAGTAAATTTGTGCCTTGAAAAAGGTCTACCGGTTGTACAGGGAGATGCAAACCATGACCTTGAAATGTATCCAGATAATAGCTTTGATTACGTCATTTTGAGTAAGACACTTCAATCTGTCGATAAGCCAAGAAAAATACTTGAGCAGCTACTTCGCATTGGAAAAAAAGCAATTGTTTCAATACCAAATTTTGGTCATTGGAAAGTCAGGCTTTACCTTACACTAAATGGCCAAATGCCAATGACTCCATCACTGCCAGCTAAGTGGTATAATACTGAAAACATACATCTCTGTACAATTAATGATTTTTTGAGTCTATGTGATGAAATTAATATTGAAATTATGAAATCGGTAGCTCTCGATAAAAATGGTGTGCGGTTAAACTTTGCAAACCGCATTCGCTCTGTTAACTTAATAGGTGAACAGGCAATATTCTTACTGAAAAGAAAATAATGACGAAATTTGAGATACATCAATTTATATGCAGGACAGATAATTATGGGGTTCTTATTTCAGATAAAAATACAGGTTTAACAATGTCTGTTGATGCTCCTGATGCTATGAAAATTGATGAAGAACTTGAAAAAAAGAAACTGAATTTAACACATCTTTTAATTACACATAAGCATCAAGATCACATTGACGGGATTGAATATTTAAAAAAAAAATACAACTGCACTGTTTTGGGCCCTGAATTAGAAAAAGATCAAATACCTCAGTTGGATATAACGCTCATCGGCGATGAATATATAGACTTCTCAGGGTCACCAATTAAAATAATAGAGACACCCGGTCATACTCTTGGTCACATCATTTTCTTTTTTGAAAGAGAGAAAATTTTATTTGCTGGTGATACACTCTTTCTGATGGGCTGCGGCAGAGTCTTTGAAGGAACTCACGAACAGATGTTTGAGTCCGTAAAAAAAATAAGAGAATTACCTGCTGACACAGTTATATATTGTGGACACGAGTACTCCATGGCAAATGCAAAATTCGCCTTATCAATTTATCCAAATAATAAAAATATTAAAAATAGATATGAATACATCCAAAAAACTGTATCAGAAAAAAAATACTGTTTGCCTACAACTTTAGAGGTCGAATTAAATACAAACCCATTCTTATTGTATGATGATCCAGTTTTTAAAAATGAATTAGGTAAGATTAAATCAACAGACTTAGAAGTTTTCTCGGAGACTAGAACACGAAAAGATAATTTTTAGTTATATCGTTCTACACATAAGGCGACTCCCATACCGCCTCCTACACAAAGAGAAGCAAGACCCTTTGATGACTGCCTCTTCTCCATTTCATGTAATAGGGTGACAAGTATCCTCGCACCAGAAGCACCAACTGGATGACCTAAGGCAATGGCGCCGCCATTAACATTCAATTTTTCGGCAGGAATATTCAAATCCTTAGCGCATGCGCAAGCTTGTGAAGCGAATGCCTCATTTAATTCAAATAAATCAATATCAGTAATCTTCCAATCTATATTTGATAATACATTATTAATTGCGGGAATTGGACCCGTTCCCATTATTGCAGGATCAACAGCCGCTTGACCCCAACCTATAATTCTAGCTAGTGGCTCCAGTCGCATTGACTTTGCTTTTGCAAATGACATTAACAAAACACCTGCAGCTCCATCATTTATTCCAGAGGCATTTGCAGCAGTTACAGTGCCACCCTCCTTCTTAAATATTGTGTTGAGAGAGGCTATATCATCCATACTAATATTTTTTCTTATATACTCGTCTTCTAACACAATTTCTATATTTTTCCGATTTTTAACATTAACAGGACAAATTTCGGCAATAAATTTTCCAGTATCTTGAGCCATCGCTGCTTTGATCTGGGAGTCGAATGCAAACTGGTCTTGCGCATCACGTGATATCGACCATTTATCAGCAACATTTTCAGCTGTTACACCCATATGATAATTATTGAAAAAATCAATCAGTGCGTCACTAATCATTGTATCCTGCATTTGTAAAGCACCCATTTTCTGACCTTGTCGAACATATGAAACATGAGGTGCTTGAGTCATACTTTCTTGCCCGCCGGCAATTAATATCCGACTGTTGTCCTCCTTTATCTGCTGGTACGCAATTATCACAGATCTTAATCCAGATGCGCAGAGCTGATTAATTAACCAAGCTGGTGTCTCAAATGGTATACCAGCATCAATTGCTGCTTGCCTCGCCGGATTTTGTCCTTGTCCTGCCGTTAATATTTGACCAAGTATTACTTCATTAATATCGGACGCCTTAATATTTGTCTTTTCTAATAGTGATTGAATAACTGCAGAGCCTAGTTTATAGGGTGCGACATCCCGGAAACTTCCATTAAAGCTTCCAATAGCAGTCCTTGAAGCTGCAACTATAACTGTGTCTGAGTCTTGATACACTTATTACCCTTTATTGATAATTATTTCTGAGCTCTTCTTTTCACTAATATCTGCCCTTAAAGTCATAAAAATAACTAAAAGACTTAATGGTAAGCATAATATATTCATAATTTCCCAACCTGCGAGTGTCAACATAAAACCTGCCGATAGGCTTGCTATTGCTTGCATTGAAAAGACAACGATTTCATTGAAACCTTGGGCTCTAAACTTTTCCTCTTCTCTGTATGAAATCACCAAGAGACTTGTTGAGGTAATGAACAGAAAATTCCATCCAATTCCCAAAAATGTCAGGGCTATAAGATAATTGATATAAGTTGTTTCAAAATAACTCAAAAATATTGTTAACACGAAAAATAATACCCCTGCATAAATTATATTACTGTGACCGAATTTCTTTATTAACCTTCCAGTGAATAATGATGGCAGAAACATCCCAATTATGTGGAATTGGATAACAATCTTTGTACTTTCGAGTGAATATCCATGATGATGGTGCATACTGAGAGGTGTTGCTGTCATCAAAAATGACATAATGGCATATGACATCGCGGCAACAACTATAGCTTGACTAAATCTATAGGAATTCAGTAATTCAATATACGTTCTTCCAGCAACAATCTTCTTTTCACTTTTTACAGCCATTTTTGGATTATAAAATATCAAAGCTAAAACTGGTAAAAATGTCATGACAGATAGAGCAACATAAGGGCCTACAAAAATATGCTCAGGTATGAGATTTTGAGAATATACTGCAATATTCGGTCCAAGTAGAGCCGAAAATATACCTGCCAGCATTATAACTGAAATTGCTCTGGGTATCATATCTTGACTAACTGACTCTGCCGCTGCAAATCTATATTGGTGAGTAAATGCAAGACCATTTCCAATGGCAAAGCAAGATAGACAATAAAAGGGAAAAATACCAAAATAAATTGATATTGCTGCTATCAGCGAAGATATTGATGTATAAATTGCAGCATATATAAAACCTCTTTTTCTGCCAATCCTACTCATTATCTTGGAGGCAATCATTGTTGAACTTGCAAGACCAATCACCATCGAAGCCGTTGGTAGTGTTGAAAGTGTGGTTAATGATGTGAGGGTTGAACCAATAATACCGCTTAAAAAGATAGTCACAGGCGCTGCGGTAAAACCGAATATTTGAGCTATAATTATTAAAATTAAATTTTTGTTATACATTCTTTTTAGAACATGTTTTTGAATATATAACAACTTATTTGAACAGATGTCTATTGATTATTATGTACCACAAAATGTTTGATATATTCGTTCCCTTGGTCCAGGTGGCGTCCGGTAAGACTCTAATTTATTATCTGTCTTGTAGGGGTTTTGTAATACATCAAGAAAATCTCTAAAATATTCTAAATCACCGTTAGCCGCTGCGTTTATTATTCTCTCAACTTGATGATTCCTTGGTATTATAAAAGGATTACTGGTTCTCATCATAGACGCAGAAGTATCCCAAGGTTTATTATTTTTCTGTAATCTTTGTTTCCATTGATTATGCCAATTTTGAAAAGATGATACTTGATAGATTTTTTCTGTTGGTTTTATACTTTCACTTAGATCACGAAAGGTATTTGTAAAATCAGCATCATTATTATGCATCCATTCAAAGAGATCTTTGATTAACATTTGGTCTTCAGGTTGATCACCATATAAACCGAGCTTTGAGCGCATCATAGATAGCCATTTTTGCTGGTATATGACAGGAAATTGATCAATTAACTTTTCACCTAAATTTACTGCATTATCAAAGTTATTATCTATCAGCGGTATTAGTGCCTCTATTAATCTTGCCAAATTCCACTGCGCGATCAACGGCTGGTTCATAAATGAATATCTACCCCCCCTATCAATTGAGCTAAAAAATGTATTTGGATCATAATTATCCATAAAAGCACAGGGTCCATAGTCAATTGTTTCACCAGATAGAGTCATATTATCGGTATTCATAACACCATGAATAAAGCCAACGCGCATCCAATGAACGATTAAATCAGCTTGTTTTTCCATTATATTTTCAATGAGACCAATTGCCTTATTTGGGTAATCTAAAACTTCGGGATAGTGTCTTTTTATGGTGTAATCTAGCAATGCTTCCAATAAATCCTTATTTTCATGGTTTGCTGCAAACTCGAAAGTACCAACTCTAATATGTGAGCTTGCAAGACGCGTTAATATTGCACCGGGTAATAAAGTTTCGCGTCTCACCTCTTGACCGGTCGTTATAATTGCAAGACTTCTTGTCGTTGGAATACCTAAATTGTGCATCGCTTCAGAAATAAGATATTCTCGTATCATTGGTCCAAGCGCAGCCTTCCCGTCTCCACTTCTCGAATATGGGGTTTTTCCTGATCCTTTAAATTGTACGTCTAATCTTATCCCATTTGGTGTAATATGTTCCCCCAAAAGGTGAGCTCGACCATCGCCTAACATTGTAAAATATCCAAACTGATGACCTGCGTAAGCCTGTGATAAAGGTGTTGAACCATCTGGTAAATCATTACCGGAAAATAGGTTTGAAAGATCTTTTTGTGTGGTTGAATTCAAATTTACGCCAATTTCTTCGGCAAGTTTATAGTTTATATTGACGATTCTTGGATACTCAACATGATCAGGTTGAAGTCTGGTAAAAAATTGTTTAGGTAAACTTGTGTATGTCGTATCAAAATTAAAGTTATATGTTGCAGCCATATTAATGTCCCGGGTTTATTGCAAAATCTTTTAATATTTCAAGAGGAACATATTTTAGAGCTGCTTTATCACATGCCTCTAGGATTACTGCTGGTGCCAGACCTTCCTCCCATGCCTCTTTCCATCTTAAAGCACAAAGACACCATCGATCCCCGGGTAATAAGCCGGGAAAATTATATTGGGGTCTGGGAGTTGATAGATCATTGCCGCGACTCTTTGAAAACTCAAGAAATCCAGCCGTCACCTCAGCACAAATAACATGACTACCCAGATCAGTATCATCTGTTCTACAATATCCATCCCTAAAGTATCCAGTTTTTGGCGCATGGCAGCATGATTGAAGTGGCCCACCCAAAACATTTTGCTTAATTTCTGTACTCATTCTTATCTCTAATCTCTGCTTATAAATTGTTACACATAATTATATATATTTCAAATGGCGGAGAGAGAGGGATTCGAACCCTCGATAGTATTGCTACTATACACGCGTTCCAGGCGTGCGCCTTAAACCACTCGGCCACCTCTCCATGAATAAATTATTCCATTGATATTTTTTTACATGATTTTGGTAAATCAGACAACAACATCCATTTACGTATTTTTGTTGAGTTTGACTCAAAAAGCTTATCTTTCCTCATCCAAAAATCTAATTCACTCCCACATCCACTGGAATCATTTACTTCAGCTTGATTGATACATAGTTCGGAGTCCACAGGGCAACTCAATCGAACATGGAAATGTTTATAGTGACCCGCCCAAGGTCGTATCTTTTTTAACCAATCCATATCATCATTCTCTTCTGCCCTGATACAAAGTTTTTTCTTAATCAATGGATTAACAAAAATTCTTGTCACGATATCATCCTTTGATGCAATTTTTAGTAAATCATAATGGTAATCTGACCATAATAGCTCGTTTATTTCTCTTTGATTTGGAGATAAAACAGACCTTGGTTTGAAAGTCTCAAGTTCATACCTGTTCATTGCCAAATCCGGTTTTTTTTCAAAATAAATATCAACATCGAGGCCAGTCTGATGACTTTTGTGCCCATATGGCATGGGTCCACCTCTTGGCATTGATAAATCTCCTAAAATAAGCCCATTTCCGTGAATTTCAAAAACCTCTTTTGATGTATTCTTTATATATCTTATTAGATTTGGATGACCCCAAAATCTATTTCTTGATGGTCTTAGGGCCTCATAGTGAAGACTGTGGTTTGGGAGGTATTCAGCACCTGATAGGCAACCTTTTGAGTAAGAGCCGATACTCTTCGCTTCAGAATTAGTTTCAGTTCTTATTTTATGGAATATCTCACTTGCAAATTCTTTTGATAAAACCAAGTCTGTGTTGGCAAAGTAGATAAGGATAAGCAAAATTAGCCTAACTGAAAAACTTTTCATCATCGCAAATCTCAGATTAATAATCAGCTTTGAGCGCTGCAATAAAGGCTTCTTGGGGGATCTCTACTTTTCCATATTTTCTCATCTTCTTTTTACCTTTCTTCTGCTTTTCAAGTAGCTTTCTTTTACGTGTCACATCGCCACCATAGCATTTTGCAGTAACATCCTTTCTAACAGCAGATATTGTCTCTCTAGCAATAACCTTACCGCCAATGGCTGCTTGCAGAGGTATTTTGAACAGATGTCGTGGAATTAAATCTTTTAATTTTTCTATTATGACTCTTCCCCGATTTTCTGCAACGCTTCTATGAACGATCATTGCCAATGCATCAACGGACTCCTCATTGACCAAAATTTGCATTTTTACAAGATCAGATGCATCATAATTTGCTATTGAGTAGTCAAAGCTAGCGTATCCTTTTGAAATTGATTTTAATTTGTCGTAAAAATCAAACACAACCTCATTTAATGGAATTTGGTAAGTGATAACAGCACGGTTACCTGAGAAATTTAACTCTTTCTGCACTCCTCTACGTTCCTCACAAAGATTCAATATTGCTCCAAGATATTCCTCAGGCACAATGATAGATGCATCAATCCATGGCTCTTCTATTTTTGATATTCTCTCTTGAGGGGGCAAATCAACTGGATTATGTAAATCGATTACTCTACCATCGGTAGTGTGAACTTTATAAATAACGCTCGGCGCAGTTGTAACCAAATCAATATTATATTCTCTATCAATCCTTTCACAGATAATCTCGAGGTGTAATAGTCCTAAAAAACCACAACGATAGCCCAACCCCAGAGCAGCTGAGGTTTCTTTTTCATATTGAAAGCTTGCGTCATTGAGACTTAACTTCTCAATCGAGTCTCTCAAGCCATCAAAATCTGACGTATCTTGGGGATACAGACCACAAAAAACAACTGGTTGCGAAGGCTTGAAACCATCAAGTGGATCAACATCGAGAGCCTTTGCGTCCGTAATAGTATCTCCAACCCTCATATCTGAAACTTGTTTTATGGATGCAGTAAAGAAACCTATTTCACCAGGACCAAGCACTTCTTGCATTTTTTGTTTTGGCTGAAAGACCCCAATTCTTTCTATTTGGTATGTCGCAGAGTTGGATAGAAGTTTAATTTTTTGTCCTTTTTTGATAGATCCATCGTAAACTCTAACTAAAACAACAACACCCAAATATGTATCATACCAAGAGTCAACGAGTAGTGCTTTGGTTGTACGTTTTATATCTCCAGATGGTGGCGGAAGCTTCACGGTGATTTTTTCAAGCAGATCACTGATTCCGTAACCTGTTTTCGCTGAAATTTCAATTGCATCACTTGTATCTAATCCAATAACATCCTCAATTTGAGCTTTTACTCGTTCAGGATCCGCAGCTGGTAAGTCAACCTTATTTAAAACAACTAAAATTTCATGATTATTGGCAATAGACTGATATACATTTGCAAGGGTCTGCGCTTCGACCCCTTGACTGGCATCAACTACTAATATGGAACCTTCACAAGCCGCAAGAGATCTATTAACTTCATATGCAAAATCTACATGTCCGGGTGTATCAATGATATTTAGTGTAAATTCTTCATTCTCGTTACTGTTGTATTTTAAGCTTACCGACTGTGCTTTAATTGTTATTCCGCGCTCTCTCTCAAGCTCCATTGAGTCAAGAACTTGATCCTTCATTTCTCTTTGCTCAAGACCCCCTGTGATTTGAATCAACCTATCAGCAAGCGTTGATTTGCCGTGATCAATATGAGCAATTATGGAAAAATTTCTGATCTTGGATAGATTATGCATTTCATTGGAATTTTTAGAGGAGTCCATATTTATGATCTAATTTCAGCTTCGAATTTGTTCTCTACTTCAGATATAATCATTGTTGATATTTCTTCAATTTCTTGATCCGTCAATGTTTTTTCATATGATTGTATTATAACATTAATCCCAATTGATTTCTTATTTTTTGGTATATTTTTCCCAGAATAAATATCGAAAACCTTAATATCTTCAATCATGGTGTTTTTAATTCTTTTTATTACATGAAGAATTTCTTCAGCTTTTTTATCGATGTTTACCACAAAGGCGAAATCACGTGAAACTGGCATAAAATTACTTACTGAAAATCCCTGTCTCACTTTTAATTTGGCTCTAGTCTTTGATGATATTTTATCCATAAATACCTCGAAAGCGAATATTGGGCAGTCTATGTCAAGGTTTTGCAAGATGGTTGGGTGAATTTCACCAAAATGACCTAAAATATTTAGTGGGCCCTGTCTTATTACACCAGACTTACCTGGATGAAAGTATTGTGGAGCATCTTGAGTAATTTTGTAGTTACTATCTTCTATGCCTTGTGATCTTAAAATTGAAACTATATCCTCTTTTACATCAAATGTGTCATAATCTCGTGAATTGCCTCTCCAGTCACTATCTCCCCCATGTGAGATTGCTTTCCCAAGCCTAATCCCAGATGTAAACTCAAATTGATCTTCTTCATTAACTCCATTATAGCAGTGGCTTACCTCAAATAGTGATATATCTCTTTGACCTTTATCTAAATTTTTTTTAACCGATAACAATAAACTTGGCATTAAAAGCTGCCGCATCACATTCATCTCCATCGATATCGGATTTAATAAACGCAAATCATCATTGACTTCATAAAAAAGTTTTGCGTATTTATCCGAAATAAATGAGTAGCTTACTGTTTCCATCATACCTCTACTTGCTAAAACCCTCTTTATGTTGAGCCTAATTTTTTGAGTTCTATTTATTTTCTTGGGTGACACACCAATAGATTTTTTTAGCGGAATTGGCTTTATATTATCAGTTCCCTTGATCCGCATTATTTCCTCGACAATACATGCATTTTCAGAAATGTCATGTCTCCAAGATGGAACAGTGACTTCGATTACACCTTTTTTTTCTATCAACGAAAACCCTAACCCTGTAAGAATATTATTTATCTCAGTTTTTTTGAATGATACACCAAGAAGCCTTGATACTTCGTCTAAGTTAAAATTTATCTTTTCTTGATAATCTTGTGGCTTTCCAACAGATTTTATTTTTGAGTTTTCGCCTCCACATATTTGATTTATCATCTCAACGGCTTTATCCAAACCTTTATCAATAAATCCTCTGTCTATTCCCCTCTCATTTCTATACCTTGCATCGGAGTTAATATTTAACTCCCTTCCCGTATTTGCGATATTAATTTTGTCCCATATCGCGCTCTCAACCAAAACATTTACAGTGTCATAATCGCATCCAGTTCTTTTCCCACCAATAATACCTGAGATCGACTCTGGATTATTATTATCTGTAAAAATAGTATGAGTTCGATTGAGCTCATACTCTTTATCATCAAGCGCAAGAATCGTATCGCCAGCTTTTGCTTTTCTTATCTCCAAGCCCTTAGTGATTTTATCATAATCAAATACATGCAAAGGGCGATTCAAATCATATGTGAGGTAGTTTGTCACATCAACAAGCGCATTAATAGGCCTCAATCCTATTGCCTCCAATCTATTCTTCAGCCATTTTGGCGAGTCACAATTTTTAACATTTTTTATTAATCTAAAGCTTGCATATATATTGCTTTCGGCATCTTTATTTATTTTTATCTCTTTTTTAATATCATACTGGCCAATAATCTTCTTAAATTTAAGGGGCTTTAATTTACCCATATTAGCCGCACTTAAATCACGAGCGATACCCCTTACACCAAGTGCATCCGCCCTGTTAGGTGTAATAGAGATTTCAATTACGGGGTCTGAGATATTAATTTGTTCGTAAATATTTGTACCAATTTCAGATTTTGGATTGAGCTCCAAAATACCATCATGCTCATCAGATAGTGATAATTCTCTCTCAGAAAGGAGCATTCCACATGATTCTATACCTCGGATCTTTGTAGCTTGTAGGGTCATTGATAATCCCGGAATGTATGAGCCTTGTGGGGCATAAACTGCTTTCATACCTTTTCTTACATTATTAGCACCACAAATGACTTCTTGTGTTCCGTTAACAGTATTTAAGGTACAGATTTTTAACTTATCAGCATCTGGATGTTTCTTTATGTTTGAGATCTCACACACCGTGAAATCTTTGTAAATTTCAGATGGATCAAAAACATCCTCAACTTCGAGCCCTATCATATTTAATTTATCACAAATCTGATCCAAACTGGCATTTGTATTCAGGTGATCTTTTAGCCATGACAATGTAAATTTCATTCAGACAACCCCCTTGATAGAGAAGGTATATTAAGCGCTCGAAAACCATAATGCCTTAGCCAACGCAGATCTGAGTCAAAGAAGGATCTAAGGTCTGTCATGCCGTATTTAAGCATAGCTAAGCGATCTATCCCTAAGCCAAATGCAAATCCTTTGTATTTGCTTGGATCTAAACTAACATTTCTTAAAACCTGAGGGTGGACCATCCCACTGCCTAAAACTTCGAGCCAGTCATTGCCTTCCCCCACTATAAGACGATTTTTATCTTTTTGACATGCAATATCAACTTCGAGTGATGGCTCTGTAAATGGGAAATAACTCGGTCTAAGCCGCATTTTTATATTATCAACTTCAAAAAAAGCCTTACAAAACTCTTCTAAGCACCATTTAAGCTGCCCCATATTTGCTTCTTCATCTATAACTAACCCTTCTACCTGATGAAACATAGGTGTATGTGTTTGGTCTGAGTCTGACCTGTATGTTCTACCCGGAGCTATGATCCTTATCGGTGGCTCCTCACGCATCATTGTTCTTATCTGAACTGGACTAGTGTGAGTTCTGAGCAGCCTTGCATTACCATCTTTTCCTGGTAAATAAAAAGTATCAACCATCTGCCTAGCGGGATGGCTTTCGGGAATGTTTAGCGAGTTAAAATTATGATGTTCATCTTCAATATCAGGACCTTCAGCTATGTTAAAGCCCATGTCTGAAAATATTTCTATTATCTCTTCGGTTACCTGACTGATTGGATGAATTTTACCATTTTCAAGATTTGTACTTGTAAGAGGAAGAGTTACATCGATTGCGTCTTGGCTTATTTTTTTTGTAATCTCTGCTTGCTGCAGTGCAGATTTACATATCTCAATCTCGTCAGTAATTTGCTTCTTTAGTGCATTCACTTGTTCGCCAAAATCCTTACGAACTTCAATTGTTTGGGATGAGATATTTTTTAGCAGTGACGTTATAGCACCTTTTTTTCCGAGAGCAGAAACTCTTATGTTATCAAGTTGATCCAATGACTTAATATTATTAATCTCCTTCAAGAGCTTTGCTTTTAAATTTGAAATATCTTGGAATTTACTCATACGCAAAGAACCTATCAATTATTACAATAGAAATATTACGACATTTAGATAAATGAATGGTAAATAGAATTTACTTAAGTTCCGCTTGAACCTTGCTAAGTATCTCCATGAATGCTTGTGGTTCATTTACTGCAAGATCGGCTAGTACTTTTCTATCGATGCTAATTCCAGCCTTGTTCAAACCATGCATAAAAGTTGAATAGCGCATTCCATGCTCTCGGACCATTGCATTTATACGCTGGATCCACAAACTTCTAAAGTCTCTTTTTCTAACTTTTCTGTCTCTATAGGCGTACTGTGCTGCTTTTTCTACGGCTTGCTTTGCAACGCGGATTGTATTCTTTCTTCTTCCATAATATCCCTTTGCTTTTGACAACACTTTTGAGTGTCGAGCATGTGATGTTACGCCTCTTTTAACTCTCGCCATCTATTCTATCCTAATTATATGGTAAAAACTGTTTTACAATCTTTTGATCAGCATCAGATAACACCGACATACCTCTGGCATTTCTAATAAATTTATTAGTTCTTTTGATCATACCGTGTCGCTTGCCTGCTTGTGCACACATTATCTTGCCACTCTTTGTGACTTTAAATCTTTTCTTGGCTCCAGATTTAGTTTTTAATTTTGGCATTATTTTACAAATTTTACAGAATTTACAAACTATGTGACTTTATAGGCTAGGTAAGAACTATTTACAATAGAAAAATATAAAAATCTTTGATTAAACTAATTTATTTAGGTGCTAGTACCATGATGATTTGCCGCCCTTCAAATTTTGGCTCAAGCTCAACTTTCGCTAGCTCATCAGTATCGTCTTTTATGCGATCGAATAGCTTCACCCCAAGTTCCGCATGTGACATTTCACGCCCACGAAACATTAGTGATATTTTCACTTTATCCCCAAATTCAATAAACTTCTTCATATTCCTTAATTTTACTTCATAGTCATGAGTATCAATATTCGGACGCATCTTAATTTCTTTCACGCCAATTACTTTCTGCTTTTTTTTTGCCTCAGCTGCTTTCTTTTGAGATTGGTACTTGAACTTACCATAATCCATTATTTTACAAACGGGTAAGTCTGTGTTTGGAGATATTTCCACAAGGTCTAGTGAAAATTTTTCTGCCTCCTGTAAACCAATATCTAGAGTTACTTCACCATAATTTTCGCTGTTCGGTCCTATAAGTCTGATTTTTCCTGCATCTATTAAATTATTTATTTTGTGTGCAGGCTCAGTTTTTTTTCTTGCGAAATCTTCTGTTCTTCTTGCTATGGGTAATCTCCAATATTAGTTTTTCTAAGAATTATAAATATATATAAAATTTTGGACAAATCAAATAATTATTACTACCTAATCAACTATTAAGCTCATCTTTTAAAATTTCCTGTAAGCCAATTTTGTAATTTGGATATTCTAATTGTAGGCTCAACTTTTCTTTTATTTTTTCATTCCTGATGTACTTAGTCTCTGAGTAGAAACTCCTTCCCATTTCTGATAAATTTGCTTCGCTAAATATAACAGGATCGGGTGGATCTATGTTTAATAGATTTGCTGCAAATTCGACAACATCTTGAGGAGGGGCGGGCATATCGTCCGAAATGTTAAAGATCTCTGATTTAATATCTGAAACTGAAAGCATGTAAATAATTCTGGCGATATCTGCAACATGTATCCTATTAAAGATATGCCCCTTCTTAATAATTCTTTTCGCATTGCCATTTATCAAATTTCTAATTTGATTTCTGCCAACCCCATAAATGCCAGATAGGCGAAGTATATTCAGTGTAACACCCAATTTGTTACACAAATCTGTCCATTGCTTTTCTGCCAATACTCGATACCTCGCTCGATCCGACTTTGGATTTATAATATATTTCTCATCTACACTTGATCCATTTGCATCACCATATACAGCAGTTGTTGATAGATAAACAACTCTATTAATTGATGTCTTAAGAGCTTTGGCTATATCTTCATAATTTGACTGTAATACAATATCACCCTCACTGTCTGGGGCAATTGATACCAAGAGAACGTTTGAATTTGCTAACGACTCACCTATGTTTATTTTACCTTTACCAGGATTATATTCGGTAAACTCAATGTTTAAATTTACTTTTTTATTTATATCACGGCTTGTTCCTGCAACAATCCAATTCTGATTGAGAAAATATGCACATGTATTCAATCCAGTAAACCCAACACCAAAGCAAAATAATTTATTCAATATCTAACTCCATTCACAGATAACTAAAGGATCGCACTCTTCTAAGATATATATCTTACGTAATTTTTGAAATTCCTTTTTCGAGATAATTTTCTTTAGCGCCCATATTGCAGTTGCTCTTATTATTGATGATTCATGTTTGATAAATTTTTTAACCTTCGTCGATATCTCATGTGATCCCGAATTCCCTGCTGCAATTAGAACATTTCTGAGGAATCTATCTTTGCCAATTCTTTTTATTGGTGAACTTTCAAAAAATTTATTAAATAGATTATAATCAAATTCTAGAAAAAAAGATAAATCTGGCATGTCCAGAGTCTCTTTTGCCTTGAGGCGAATATCCCTTGTCTCGGATGCAAACTTGTTCCATGGACAAACGGCAAGGCAGTCATCACAACCATATATGCGATTACCTATTAATTCCCTGAATTCTACTGGGATATGCCCTTTATATTCAATGGTGAGATATGATATGCACTTTCTAGAGTCAAGTTTATATGGTGAAATAATTGCATTTGTTGGACAAATATCCATACATGACGAACAACTTCCGCAATGATCTAATTCCGGGGCTGATCCTTCGAGCTTAATTGGTAATAGGAGAACTCCTAAAAAAAACCATGATCCTAATTTCCGGCTGACAAGATTTGAATGTTTTCCCTGCCACCCAACACCTGCTATTTGTGCAATTGGCTTCTCCATAATCGGAGCTGTATCAACAAAAAACTTGGAATCGATGCTATAGCTATCTTGAAGCCATATACTTAAATTGTTCAAGCTTTTTTTCATGAGCTCATGATAGTCATTTGCTCTAGCGTAGACAGAGATATTTGCCTTAAGCTTTTCTTGGATATTATTAAGTGGGTTATGTTGAGGAGCATAATTTTTAGAGACAACAATGACTGATTTTGCATCTTGCCATACATTACTCGGATGTGATCTCCTATCTTTATTTTTCTCTAACCATATCATATCACCATGGTAGCCATTTTTAAGATACTCTTCTAAGCTATCTTTTTGGTCCGGGATATCTGTAATATCTGTAATGCCTATGTCATCAAAACCAAGCATCTCTATTTTAGCTTTTAGGACTTCTTTTGTTATTAATTTCATATTGCAATTCAAAAATCAGGATTTGAGTAGTGGCTGGGAGGTTGAAATCCAGCTATGCGATCTTCTAAGATTGGTGAAAATGATGGTCGTGACTTTATTCTCGCGTACCAATTTTTAATTTCTAACCATTTATCCCAATCAATTTTATTCAAATAATCAAGACATGATATGTGAGATGCAGCAGCAATATCTGCCTGGGAAATAACCTCCCCAGCAATCCAGCTTCTAGAACTTATGAGATGCGAGAGATACTCCAGATGATATATCGAATTCTCATGAGCTATTCTTAGCAACTCCATATTTGGACTTTTGTCATTAATTCTATTTTTCATGTAATACTTATCAATTAATTCCCTTAAAATTATTTTACTAACCTCATTATAAAATTTGTTGTCATACCAATCAACAAGCCTTCTAATCTCAGCTTTTGACGAGAGATTACCTGAAATAAGCGAGGCAACGTTTGTGGTATGACTATATTTTTCTTCAATATATTCAATTATCGCATAATTATTTATAATAATATTATCAGCCTCATCTATCAGAACAGGGAGAGATCTTGCGGGATTAATCGCAAGAAATTCCTTTCTCTCATTCCAAATTATCTCGTCAATCGTCACGAAACTTATGTTATATTCTTCCAGTGTGAGTCTTACTCTTCTTGAAAAGGGACAAAGTTTAAATTGAAATAGTTTAATCATATTATTATTTAAGATATATTATATAAAATTTGTAAAAAATATTCTTTAATAATACATTACTTTCTCTCTAAAAATAGGTTTAATAGTATGAGTTGGCTTCCCACTTCAAAAAAAAAATTAGAGGATGATCGGCATATTGATGCGATAATATTGCCAAGAACTAGTGATATTGGTAATTTTGAAGTTCGAAGAGCGCTTCCCTCAAAAGAAAAACAAATGGTTGGACCATTTATTTTTTGGGATCAAATGGGTCCCGGGGAATTTCTCTCTGGAGCGGGTTTAGATGTTAGACCGCATCCACATATTGGTTTATCTACAATAACCTATCTCTTCAAAGGTACAATGGATCACAAAGACTCACTTGGTAATGACGTAAGAATTGAACCAGGAGATATTAATCTCATGTCAGCTGGCGGTGGAATTGTTCACTCAGAGAGAACCGGACAAGATATTCGTCAGTTGCCATCAGAATTATTTGGAATACAGAGCTGGATTGCTCAGCCGAAAAAATATGAAGACGCTGAGCCATCATTCCAAAATATATGCTCTAAAGAAATTACTAAGATCGATAGCAAGGGTGTCAAAGGAAAAATTCTATTTGGTGAACTGGACGGATTAAAGTCATCAATTGACGCACAATGGGGTACGCTATATCTTGACGTTACAATTGAGGAAAAAAATAAATTTAATATTCCACCAACATTCATTGAAAGAGCTATTTATCTAATTTCGGGCAATGCAAATATTCTCGGAACAAAGCTACCCTTGAATACATTAATTGTGCTTAAACCGTCATTAGATATTACATTAGAAGCGACTGAATGTACTCGATTACTTGTACTTGGTGGGGAGCCCATGGATGGACCAAGATATATTTACTGGAACTTCGTATCCTCAAGGAAAGATAAAATTGAAGATGCCAAAAATAAATGGCTTCACGGCAACTTCCCCTTAATTCGAACTGATAAGCAAGAGTTTATTCCACTGCCTTGAGTTAATTTACTTTAATAAAGCAACCAATATAATATAATTCCTATCATGGTTGAATATTTACTACTTCTCTCAATAGTGCAGGGTATAACAGAATTTCTTCCGATAAGTTCATCGGCTCATTTAGTATTCATAAATACTTTTAGTCAAACTATTGATCAATCTGTCCAAGTAGATCTGAGTTTACACATTGGCTCACTTCTAGCTTTGATAGTTTATTTTTTACAAAACCCTCTTAAATCAAAAAAAATAACGAATTATAATCCGGATTTTTTGTCACCCCGGAATTCAATTTATCTTATTTTATTCAGCGCTTTACCAACAATGTTGTTGGCATACTTTTTTCTGAATTATAATTTAATTTATACAATCAGAGAGAACATACGTGTAATCGTTTGGTGTAATTTAATATTTGCATTACTTCTATTTCTCGGAGATTACTATGGGGGGAAATTAAACAAAAGCCTTACTAAAAAAAACTTGTTTGTCTTGGCAATATTTCAATCTATATCACTGATTCCCGGCGTGAGTAGATCTGGTATATGCATAACTGTCTCAAGATTTTTAGGCTTTAGTAGAACGGAATCATCTATTATTGCTACAGTTATGTCTTTTCCAATATTATTCGCAAGCCTCATTTATATCACAATAACAATTTATCAAAAAAAAGATATATTCCTTACCAACACAATATTTCTTGCCATAATCCTCTCATTTCTTACATCTTACTTTTCGATAAAAATAATAATTGAATTTATAGATCGAATAAAAATATATCCTTTCGTCATTTATCGAGTCTGCGTAAGCTTGATAATTTTATATTTTATCAGTTGAATTTAACTTGAAAAACGCCCCAAATATTCTGAAATAATATTTTTCGCGGAGCAAGCTTCAATATTGTAATCTTCGAGCTTCCCAATCTCATCGTCTTCGCTATTAAATAAGATATTGTCTGTCTTTAGCGACTCTAGCTGATCAAATGTGATAGGCCTTTTTGGTAAAACTTGCATTGGCGTTATGAATATTTTTGATAATGAAAATGGTATTGGGATTAGGAGTCTTTTCTTACCGATCGTAGTCAAGATTAATTCAATAACTTCCCGCAGTGAATAAATTTCTCTACCCCCAATTTCATAAACATTTTTCTTATTTGTATCTTTTAAATGAAGTATTATCAGCTTGACTAAATCAAGCACATAAACTGGTTGAAATTTTGTATCTCCGTTTCCAATTAAAGGGAAAATTGGAACTAGAGATAAAATCCTTGCAAATTGATTAAAAAAATTATCATCATACCCAAATACAATAGAGGGTCGAATTATTGTATAATTCTTATTCTCGCTCTTTATAGACAGCTCACCCATCGCCTTACTTCTTTGATATTTTGAACTTGAGTCAATATCAGCACCCAATGATGAGATATGTATCAGTCTAAGTACACCATATTCAGTAGAAATCTTAGCAATAATCCTTGGGAGCTCAGAGTGTATGTATTCAAACTTTTGTTTTTTTCTTTCCTCTAGGATACCAATCAGGTTTATAACGTAATCTGAACCTTGAATAAATTTTTTAATAGAATGCTCATCCTTCACATTAACCTTTGTCACTTCAATTTGCCCCGGAACACCCGAGACATATAAATGATTTGCAGTTGACGGATTCCTGGTTCCAATTTTTATTCTAAATCCGTCTTTAGCGAGCTCTCGAACCAAATTCCTACCTATGAAGCCATTGCCGCCGAAGATAGACACGATTTTGCTTTTATTTGATGGTATATTTATTTTCTAGTCTCTATCGAAGTTATGATAAAATAATATAATTTAATTAATAGAGAATATAATATATATTCAACATAAAAAAAATAGAATTTGTGTAAAAGGATTTGAATTGGAAAGTAAATTATCAAAAATATATATACATCATGATGATCTACCTAGTGATTTGTGTTTAACCAATCAAGTTGCAATAGATACAGAAACACTAGGCCTGAATCCTGCTCGAGATAGACTCTGCTTGATACAAATCAATGATGGTAAAGAGGGTACACACTTAATCAGAATTTCTTCCCCCATAAAACCCGCACCCAACCTGATTAAAGTCCTTGAAAGTAAGAAAATACAGAAACTATTTCACTTTGCGCGGTTTGATGTGGCTGTTATGACAAAATCCTATGGTATATCTATCAATAATATTTATTGTACAAAAATTGCATCGAAAATAGCTAGGACATACACTGATAAGCACAGCTTAAAATCACTCTGTGATGAACTATTGAACATTACTCTTTCAAAAGAAGAGCAGAGCTCTGATTGGGGTGCTGAAGAGCTGACGGATAGTCAAAAGAAATATGCAGCAAATGATGTAATTTACTTACATAAAATTAAACAGTGCCTCGACTCAATGTTAGAAAGAGAAAATCGCATAGATCTCGCTAAATCATGTTTTGAATTTATAAATACACAGGTGGAATTAGATCTAAGGGGCTGGGGTAATCAAAATATTTTCGATCACTAAATGATGACAAATACTTCTGCGAATACTGCTAAAAATAAGAAAAATGATCAAATTGACAAAGCAAATTCTCACACAAGGAATTTAAAAATAA
The DNA here is from genome assembly GCA_902632055.1 of uncultured OCS116 cluster bacterium. GTDB lineage: Bacteria > Pseudomonadota > Alphaproteobacteria > Rhizobiales > TMED25 > TMED25. The sequence goes on from CACPAS010000001.1 coordinate 70,053, forward strand.
TCAATAATTTTATTGTTTTTCTTATTTTTTTAGGTGTAGGTGGCCTAATTTATTATTTTAATTTGGAAGAACAGGAAGTAACAGAAGTCGAAACTATAACTCCTGAATCTATAGAAAAAAGTACAAATATGACTGAGAATATTATAGAAATAAAAAATTCAGTTATTTCAGGTATAGATGGGCAAAATCAGTATTATGAAATAAGTTCAGAACGAACATGGAATTCGATAGATGATAAAGATATCGTTAAAATGACTGGTATCCGCACAAAGCTATTACTTAAAAATGATCTCGAAGTAAATATTGTTGGTAAAAGTGCCCTATTTAATAACAAAACAAAGTATCTAAAATTGGAGAGTGATATTGAAATATCATCCAATAATAAATTCGAAGTTTTCATTAAAAATATTGATATAGATCTACGAAAAAAAATAATTTCGAGCCTAAGCCCAGTAAAAATTAGATATGAGGATATATGTATTGAGGGGAAAAATTTTGAAATAAATAATAATGGAGATAAGATAAGGTTCACAGATGGCGTCAACTTCATTATTGGGGAGAATAATCAATGCATAACGTCCTAAAACAATTATTCATAATCTTGGTTATTTCATACTTTGCTTCAACACAAAGTATTTCTTCAGAAAGTATAAAATCACTTTTTAGTAATTCAGCATTAAATATAGAAAGCTCAAGCTTAGAAATTATTGACAGTGAGAAAAAAGCAATATTCACAGGCCAAGTAAGGATATCACACGACAGCACATTACTTGCCACAGATAATTTAACATTACTCTATTCATTCGATGATGCGACAGGCGATATACAGGTTCAAAAAATTACCTGCGAAGGCAATGTGCTAATTGAATATGAAAATCAGGTAATAACAAGTGCATATGCAGTATATGATGCGGAGTCAAGCCAATTGGTATTTAGCGAGGAGGTGCTTATTAGTCGTGATGAGGGAAATGCAATTAAAGCTGATAAAGTCTCTATTGATTTGAATACAATGAGAATAAAAATGAACTCAAAAAGCCGAGTTAAAGCCTTCATCACCCCAAATAGGTAGTTATAGAAGATAATTATGCAAGATTTACTCACAATTGAAAATATCGCAAAGGACTATAATGGTATTAATGTTATTAATAATATATCAATTTCAATAAAGCCTGGCGAAATCATTGGCCTCCTTGGTCCAAATGGGGCAGGAAAAACAACACTCTTTTATATTATTATGGGTCTTATAAAACCTCGAAAAGGTACAATTAAGTTAAATAAGAATGATATTACAAATCTCGCTATGTACAGTCGGGCCCGCCTTGGAATAAGCTATTTACCGCAAGAACCATCTATTTTTAGAGGCATGAATGTGAGAGATAATATAAATTCTATTTTAGAGATAACTGAAAGAAATCAGAAACTTAGGAAAATCAAACTAGAGAAATTACTCGAAATCTTTGGACTTGAGAAAATACAAAGTAGTTCTGCACGTCTACTTTCTGGAGGGGAAAGAAGGAGAGTTGAGATTGCCAGATCTATCGCAGGTCAACCAAAATACATACTTATGGATGAGCCATTTTCAGGAGTTGATCCCCTGGCGATTGAAGAGATAAAAAATATCATTAAATCGCTGAGTGCTAGTAATATTGGAGTCTTGATCACAGACCATAATGTTAGAGAGACGCTAAGTCTGATTGATAGAGCCTATATTATATATGAGGGGAACATATTGGTTGGTGGTACCTCTGAAGAAATACTCAAAAGTGAAGAGGCCAAAAGAGTTTATTTAGGTAGTGAATTTAATATATAGTTTTTTTTAAAATGGGTCTTGGTCTCACAAATATTGCAACAATAAATCAAGCACAAACGCTATCACCGCAGGTGCAATTAACAATAAAACTATTGAGTCTAAACAATATTGAGTTAGAGGGCTATTTGGAAAAAAAAATAGAGGATAATCCTCTTTTGATTGAAAACCAGAGTTCAAAAGAACAAGAGCTGAGGATTCAAAAATTTTCAGATAAGTACTCCAGAAATTCATCTAATTTAGATCTCTTGAACAATATCAGCTATGCGAAATCACTAAGAGAACACCTTTTGGATCAGCTTCTCATCTCACGAATGAGTAACAAAGAAAAAATTATTGCAACATACCTCATTAATACTTTAGATGAAGCGGGTTACTTGACTGAAAATGATGAGATAATTTGTAATAAGTTGGGAATAGAGAATGAGATATATGAAGAAATTTTAAAAAACTTACAAAATTTTGAACCAACCGGTGTATTTGCGCGAACACTAAGCGAGTGTCTCCACTTGCAACTTCGGGAAAAGAATTTGGTAAATGATGATTTAAAAAAGCTCCTCATAAATATTGAGCTGATTGCAGAGGGTAATTTCAAAGAATTATCTTCCCGTTTAAATATCGGTAGAGAAGATTTATTCAGATTAATAAACACAATAAGAAAATGTAATCCTAAGCCTGGTTTAAACTACTCTCGTGATCCTCTTGAAATTATTGCGCCAGATATAATCATCGAAAAAAACTTAAGTGGTGTCTATTCAATAAAACTTGTACAAAATTATTTTTCAAATATTACTGTTGACCAAACATATGATGATATAATTTCGGACTCAAAAAAGAAAAAAGATGAATTTATTACAAACCATTATCGGGATGCAAAGATGCTGATAAGCAGTATTGCACAAAGACAGAAAACTCTATTAAAAATTGCATATGAGGTAATGCTACAACAAAGGGATTTTCTTGAGAGTGGAATAAATCATATGCGGCCATTGAATTTGGATAAAATTTCAAAAATTACAAGCCTGCACATATCTACAGTGAGTAGATCTATTCAAAATAAATTTATTGAAACACCTCGGGGGACATTTGAGATGAAATATTTCTTTGATAAAGGCACATATGGAGAAGAGAAAGATCGACAAATTTCATCAAAGACGATAGAGAATAGAATAAAGGAACTCATAAAAAACGAGACCTCATCAAATATTTTATCTGATGACAAAATTGTAACCCTATTAAAAAAATATGATATAAATATTGCGAGAAGAACAGTGGCGAAATATCGTACAAAATTGAATATTTTACCCTCATCAAAAAGAAAGAACCATTATCTTTAGCAATGTTTTTAAATAGGATATGACAATGACAATGAGTATAGATATGCACACCCATGTAGCACCCAGAGAAGCTGTAAAGATTGCAGAGAGGGGAGGAACATGGCATGGTGTAGAATTTTACCGCGATAAAAATGATAAACTCACTACATCTTATGGAGATCTGAAGATGTCCTTACCATGGCCAAAGAAAATGGAAACGCCCGACGAAAGACTGAATTCCATGGATGCTCGTAAAATCGATATGCATATACTTAGCATAAGCCCATTGATGCACTGGCATGGTCTAGATAATTCTAATGCGGTTGCATACGCTAAAGATGTAAATGATGATATCTCAGATTATACAAGTATTAACAAGGATAGATTTAAATCATTCTGTTTTTTGCCTTTACAAGATCCTGAAGCGTCTGTGATGGAACTTGAAAGATGCGTTAATACAAAAAAGATGCTGGGCGCGATGGTTGCGACAAATGTAAATGGCATGGATTGGGACGACAAAAAATTATACCCTGTTTTAGAAGCGGCCAATGAGTTAAAATGCTTAATTTTTTTTCATCCTACACGGGGCAGAGCTGACTCATGGTTAAAAAACTATCATTTACGTAACCTAATTGGTAACCCTCTGGAAACAACAGCTGCGATGGGATCTATTATTTTTGGTGGGATTTTAGATAAACTGCCTGACCTAAAGCTATGTTTTGCTCATGGTGGAGGTTTCATTCGCCAAGGAATAGGTAGATTTGATCATGGATTTATGGTTCGGGAAGAGGCAAATAAAAATATTTCAGCTCTACCATCTACTTATCTAAAAAATTTTTATTATGATACCATCACACACTCTGAGAGTGGTCTAAGAAATCTAATCGATACTGTTGGTATTGATAAAATATTTTTAGGAAGTGACTATCCAGCTGATATGGGTGAACCTTATCCGTTTGACTTTGTTACGAATTGTCAGTCACTATCAGAAGAAGAAAAAAATAAAATCTTGAGCGAGAATATAATAGAATTTATTAAATAGGAAAATTATTATGACAAAAAAAGATAGTAATGACAAAAACAGCAAATTAGCAAAAGTATTTGCTGAAAGAAGGGACCACGTGTATCCCGCACATCAATGGCTTGCTGAAAAATTCCCAGAATATGTTCAAATTATGCTTGATTTAGATTTTGAAATAAGACAAAAAACAAAAATTTATGATGAAAAGATGCATGAGCTCTTTCATATAATCGCTCTTGCAGTTAAAGGTTCAAATCCTCATAATCAACCACATTTAAAAGCACACATAAAAAAAGGTTTGAAATTGGGTTTAAAGCCAGAAGAAATTGCTGAGGCATTAATGGTTTGTGTCAATCCGGGAGGCGCAATGGTCCTCACTTACAGCGTTACATGTATGCTTGAGGCTATTGAAGAATTGAAAAAAGAGGGTTGGCACGGCTAAAATCGTGAACTAAATGTTAGCTAGTGGAACAGGTTGCCCAGTTTCTGATGCTTCCGCCATAGCTAATGTTACAGCAAGTGTTTGTCGGGCTTCTGTTGCTGTAGTGAGATGACATTTTGCCCCAGTTGATTGAGAGTCGAGCCACTCCTTTGTCTCGTCTGCTATTCGGCCAAACATGATACCATCCGCCCACTCTCCAGATGATCTACTGCCTAAAAATGCTAAATTTAATTTTTGATCCGGAGCATACGCATTGCTGTACCCGTGTTCAGAATACATAATCTGGTCTCGATGATCATCATCAATGAGTATGACGCCATCCCGACCCATTATCTCCAAGCGAACACTCTGACCTGTTGTCGGAAAACCTCCCGGTAGTGCATAGCATATATCAAATGAAAAAACTGCTCCGGTTGAATATTTTACCATCGTTAAACTAATATCATCAACATCAAATCCTTGATCTCTGAATATGGTTCCATGACCCATTGCTTGGACTTCCACAGGAAAAACGTCTGGACCTAGGCACCAACCAATATAATCAACATTATATGTAATGATATCCAATATTGGAGTTGCTTCTGGGCATCTTTTAAGAATTTCCAACATATTTGTCCGCGTATTATAAACACGCGTCATACCACCTAATATTGGACCGAGCTTCCCTTTCGAAATCTCGTCGTGTGCCACAAAATATTTTTGAAGAAAACGCTGGGAATAACCAATACGTAAATCTACACCTTTTTCTTGAGCTAATCTTGATAATCTGTCGCCATCTTCGATTGTCAGAGCAAGAGGCTTTTCAACTAATACAGACTTGCCAGCATTTATTGCTGCTTCAACCGATTCTCTGTGTTCGTCTTCGGGTGTTGAGACAATTACTACATCAACTCTTGAGTCATTAATTAACTCCATATTATCTGTTGAGTATCCATTTGCCTTTGATGCTTCAGCTAATTTTCTTGCTTGATCTTCATTTATATCACCAACAACTAGATAACTTACAGCAGGATGAAGAGATGCCAATCTCGCTCTGTGTGAGCCCATTCTTCCAGAGCCTACTACTGCAACACCTAATTGACGCTTTTTGAACTCCCTTCCAGATAGAATCATGCAACGTCTTTCTTTGGAATTCCTCCCATCTCAACATAAGAATACCGCTCCATTAAGTCAGGTGCCAAATCTCTTCTGTGTTCTTTTGGGAAAGAAATCCACATTCTGAGCAGATGTCTTTTTAGCTTTGGATCATCATGATCTATAAAGTCCTCTCTAGCATGAAGAATTTGATGATTATTGATAAATTGTATATCCCCTTCGTTAAAGTCCATTGATAGACGAAGTGACTCACGTTCACCTATCTCCTGTACGACGTCAAGAGCCTCTCTCTGCAAATCGGTTAGCCCGAGATGCTCACCGTGACGTGTAACTGACTCAAAAAAAGCTCTTGATGTAAGACGAGATGTCAATTTTCCTCCAAAATGACTGTACATAGGGCATGTATACCATGGCTGCTCACCCTCGGGATTTTCACCTCTCCAGTCTAGATTAAATGGGCTATGCAGCACATCTATTAAATCGGGTCTTTCTTCTCTAATGACATTATGAATTGTTAACGCCGAGACAAGGAAGCTTGCCCCTCCCTTCTTTGCTTTTCTCTGGCAAAATAGGCCCACAACATCAACAGGCAGCTGATCTGAATGAAAATCCATTTTCAATGTAGTTTGATAAAGTCGTGTTGTAGGATCAGACATTTTCTTTCCTTCATCAGTGACATGACCTAGTAGATGCCCTCTTGTGTTTTGCGATACTGGTCGGCCTAGATGCAGGCCAATACCCCAGTAAATTAATTCGCATTCTGAGTCCGTATACCTATCACGATCAATTCCTCTTAACAGAACAAAACCTAATTTATTTTCTAAAACATCGTATAAGGACGTAATTTTTTTTGATAAATTCGGCAAGCTGAAGTCTTCTTTTTCAAATGGTATTTTTAGATTACGCTCCTTTACTGATTGAAGTGCATTGTGTATCTCGTCGAGCTCTACTTTATCTAAATGTATCAGCCATTCACTTGAATTTTGAATATCTGGACCAAACCATGCAGCCCTTTCTTTAATTAAATCACTATATGCCATCCTAGTTTCTTTCCTTTTCTCTTAGTTTTGAAATGAAATACGAACTTGTAACCACAATAATAGCACAGGCGATTGACGCTTGTAAAATATTATCCTTTGATACAAATGGTAATAAACCCTGAGTGCCGATATCAGTAAATAGTAGATGCCCAGCAATCCATCCTAATAGAGCCCCACCGAACCATATTAAAATTGGCAACTTCGCAAATACTCTTAGCAGAAAAGCACTGCCAATGAATAGCAGTGGAATTGAGAATAATATTCCAAAAATAATTAGTATAACCGAACCATGGGCTGCAGCAGCTACAGCAAGTACATTATCTAAACTCATTGCCGCATCTGCGATTGCGATTGTAAGGATAACTTTCCATAAGGTCCTTGCTTCGTCATGTTCTTTTGGCTCACTCTCCTTTTCTGGCAATATTAGCTTTATAGCAATCCAAAGTAATAAAACGCCACCAACAGTTCTTATGTATGGCATGTCTAGAATCAGTGTAATTATGCTGGCAAAAAATATTCTTAGAATTATTGCGGTTGCAACTCCAAAAACCATTCCAATCCTCTTCTGGTGATCGGGCAATCCGCGACATGCGAGTGCAATAACAATAGCATTATCGCCACTCAAGATTAAGTCAATCCATATAATCTGAAGAATTGGAATAAAATCAATATTTGATAGTATATTCTGTATCATTTGATTACAAAGTGTATTATGACATCATACAAAATCATTTCTCGGTAAAGATACAGGCTCACCTAGTTTGACAGACATATCGGCGGCTTGTGATACTTGCATGACTAATTTGGCCTCCTCACCTGAGATCATAACAGGATGATCAAAAACTATTGCACTCAAGAAATGATTAATCTCTTCGTGCATGGAGCCTGCAAAAACGTGATCTATCTGCTCACCAGGCATAGACGACATCGGATATTGAATTCCGTCCTTAATTGTACTCAGTTGTATATCTTTATGAGAATCATCAATTGTTAATGTCCCTTCCGTCCCAACAATCTCAATAAACGCCTGTACATAATTTGGAGTATGCGGAGGAAGAATCCAACCAATCCCTACAGTTATAGTTGTACCGTCATCCATTGTTATCATGCACCACTGATGATCAGGGTTATTACTATTTTTTGAAAATAGCTTCCCTGAGGTTTGAGAGTAAACTCTTATTGGTTTTCTTGGCTGCATTGCCCAAAGTATGTAATCAAAATCATGAACTCCAGCAATTGAGGCAGGAGATAGATCTGATCTACCGGTTATCTTCATCCCTAATTCTCGGGTAGAATGCCGTGATATTAAACAAGTTACAGGATCCCCAATCAAACCGCCTTTTAGTGCTTTGTTCATATATGCGTATCTGGGATCAAATCTTCTGGAATATCCAATAGTTAACTTTAAATTATTTTTTTTGGCTAATTGAAGAGCTTCATCCGCTTCTTTTATGGTTGGGGCAAGTGGTTTTTCAACAAATACGTGCTTTCCTTTTTCAAGGCACTCCATTACTAAAGGAAATCTTTTCGTCTCAGGGGTCATTGAAATAACAATTGCATCCACGCTTTTATCATCAACGAGGTCTTTCCAGTTATCGGTAATTATGTCCGGTTCAAGCTCAGCTGTGAGCTCGATCTGCCTTTTTTTATTAATTTCCGCGATATATAATTTATCAACAATAGGATTCTTTTTGACTGCTGTAGCCCTAATTCCGCCAACCCATCCAACACCGACAACCCCTACATTTATTTGATTGATTTTCGCCATGATTTATATACTAAACAACAAATACTATTTAACTTCAAGCCTAAAGATATTAATTCCTTATTGGTATTGACAGATCTCCTATTATTAGTAACCTATTAATCTTGATAAAAGATTTATTGCGAGGGAGACCAAAATGGATATAGCTAGACAATATGCTCAGTATGCTACAAATTTAGATTATAATGACCTGCCTGAAGAGGTGATATTGCACGTTAAAAAAGCAGTATTGGATATCATGGGAAATGATATTGGAGGATATGAATGGATGGAATCAGGTCCATCAATTGTAGACGGTATAAGGGCAATTAATAGAGGTAATGGCGGTGCAACTGTCCTAGCAACTGGTGAAAGCATGGCTCCGGAGTGGGCCTCATTTGCAAATGCGTCAATGGCCCACAGCCTTGATTATGATAACCATCACGCCAAAGGAGTTATCCATGCAGGTGGCTCGGTTGTAAATTGTGCCCTCGCCGCTGCTGAAGAGAATAATTCCAACGGAAAAGAACTCATAGTATCCGTCGTAATAGGCTACGAAATAGCCTGTAGGCTTGCTATGGCATTGGGGCCACATTCTTCACATGAAATGGGGTTTCATCCAACAGGCACATGCGCAACATTCTCAGGTTCTGCTATAATTGGCCGAAATAGGAAAATGTCCGAAGATGAGATTGTAAATGCAATGGGCTTGAATGGCTCCCAAGCTGCAGGCTCTATGCAATACGTTGTGAATGGGGCTTGGAACAAGAGAACACATCCTGGTATAAATACCCACAGTAGCTTTATTGCCGCTACATTAGCGCAATCTGGTTTTGTAGGTGCTGCTGAAGTTTTTGAAGGAAAGCAAGGATTTTTGCAGGGTTATGCCCTCAGACCAATGCCAGAAAATGCAACAAAAACACTTGGTAAGAGTTATGAAACTCTTGAAAATGCAATAAAGCCCTTTCCTTTGTGTCGATATAATCATCAAACACTCGACTTGGTGATTGACTATCAAAAAGAAAACAGCATAGACACGAGCAAGATATCTTCAATCACAATTGATATGCCAAAATATGGTGTACAACTGTGTGGATCTCCAATTGAACAAAAAAGGAATCCGCAGTCTCCTGTTGATGCACAATTTTCAGGATGTTTTGCAGTTGCTCTAGCGCTAACTGAGCAAAGAGCGGATATGACAACATTTACCGGCGCTCTGGACAGAGGGTTATCAGATGAATTTAAAAGGCTTATGTCAATAACAAACATTCAACAGGCTGATGACCTAGATGCCATTCATCCTGAGTTTTGGCCTGGCAGAGTCAAAATGACAATTGATGGTGACGAGGTAGAGCTCTATGGTAAGCATATGCGTGGAGAAAGAGAGAGGCCGATGACTATTGAAGAAGTACAGGATAAATTCAGAGATCTCAGCCCAAAACATGATGAAGCACATAGAAAAGAAGTTTTTGATGTGATAAATAATCTCGAAAATGCTTCAATTGATGACCTGTTGACGCCATTAAGAAAAAAATAGTAAATAACATATGTGAGGAGAATAAAATAGATGTTTAAAATAGCAAAAATTGAAGCTTGTGCTGTAGCTATTCCATTAAAAATGCCAATAAAGATGTCAGGTATTTTAATAGAAACCTGCGACAACCTTATAGTTAAAGTTACAGACACAGAAGGAAACGTCGGCTGGGGAGAAGCTTCCTCAGCACCAACTATGACCGGAGAGACTGTTGAAGGACTTGTAGCTGCAACCAATTTCATGGCTCAGAGGCTTGAGGGTACCGAGATACAGGACCAAAATCAACTTGTTGCAACTATTGAACCCTTAATGGTTGCAAATCATAGCGCTAAATCTGCTATTGATGGGGCACTATACGATCTAATTGGAAAGCATACCAATAAACCGATGTATGAGCTTCTTGGGGGCAAAAAAAGAGATCAAGCTCCAATGTTTTGGATGATTGCAGGGAGCAAGGATGAAATGGAATTAGCGCAGGCAAGAATAGACGAAGGATACATTGCCTTTAAAGTTAAAGTTGGTCCAAATCCTCCAGAATACGATCTTGAACGTTCGGAAAAATCAAGAAAGATTTGTGGAGATAATGTTCATGTCTCAGCTGATGCAAACCAAGGATATAGCCCAGAGAACGCATTTACATTCGCAAAAGGCGCTGGTAATGCAGGCTTGGATTTTTTTGAGCAACCAGTCCATGGACACGATATTAAGTCAATGAGCAAATGCGCCGAGCTATGCGATGTACCAATTGGTGCAGACGAAGGTATTCATTCAATTGAAGACATACAGAAACATTATGATGCAGGTGCGGCGATGGGTGGAAGTCTCAAACTAATAAAGCTTGGTAGTGCACAGGGAGTCATGGAAGGCGCAAAATTGATGCAATCTTTATCCATGTCAGTTAATTTGGCTGGTAAAACTGCGGACACTAGCATAGCAAGCGCCGCAATATCACATTTAGCTGTTTCATTGCCAACCTTAGAATGGGACGCGAGTGTAACAAATCAATATTTAACAGATGATATTGTTAAGAATCCAATACCTGTCATTAATGGCCACATAGTGACTCCTGATGGACCGGGTCTTGGTATTGAAGTTGATGAGAGTAAAATCGATCAATACAGAAGAGCTGTCTAAAGTATGGATAAGGTAAATCTTGGAATCATTGGGCTCGGGAATTGGGGAAGTAAACTTGCAAACTCGTTGCAAAAAATTCCAGAAGCAAATTTAGTTTCATGCTTTGCTAGAACTCAGAAAAAGAGAGAAGATTTTGCCAATAAACATAATTGTGCCGCAAAAGATAGTCTCGACAAGCTTCTTGATGATAAAGATTTGCATGGAGTGATAATATCAACACCACACTCAACGCATAAAGATTTAATTCTCGAAGTTGCAAACGCAAAAAAGCATATAATGGTAGAAAAACCACTAACATTAAATAGCGATCACGCGAAAGTTTGTATTGACTGTGCCAAAAAAAATGACGTCTACATACAAGTCGCCCATTATCGGCGCCTTTTACCAGCCACCAGGCTGCTAAAAAAATATATTGCAGATGATAGGCTTGGAAAAATCCATCATTTTGAGTCAAACTTTAGTCGACCCTTCGGACCAGATCCAAATCGACCATGGAGAGACTCTGAAGACGAGGCTCCGGCAGGTGCATTTACAGCTTTGGGTGTTCACATGATTGATAACCTATTTTATCTTGGTGGAAATTTTGAAAAATTGTGTGCACTTAGTAGTGTCCTAGATAACAATACTCCTTTAGATGATATTACAACTGTAATGATTAAATATGAGAGCGGTGCGCATGCAGTAATCAATACGTCTCTCAGGCTTCCATTTATAGCATCAATTTCTGCACACGGTGACAAAGGTTCCGCTTGGAGTATTGCAGATGGCTCAAAGTTCTTATTCCAAGCTATTAGTGAAGAGACACAGACAGAAGTCACTCTCGATCAACTAGATGGAGTAACTGAGAATTTAAGAAACTTTTGTAGCTCAATAAAAACCTCAACCGTTCCTGAAACTTCAGGGTATGAAGGACTCAAAGTTGTTCGTGCCTTGGAGGCAATAACCGAGTCTGTGGAGGCGAATAGTTCTTTTATAGACATGAACCTTAAGAGGTGGTCATGAAAATAAAAAAAATTGGGCTAATCGGCATGGGCTTAATGGGACAAGCATTTATAAAAAATCTTGTCAAAGCACAAATACACGTACAAGGATTTGATACTGATCAAAAAAGAATGTCCCAACTAAAAGATATCGGTGGTACGCCGTTGAACTCACCACACCTTGTCGGTAAGGATGTAGATTTTGTAATAACGTCACTTCCAAATAGTACAATTGCGAGGGAAGTATTCTTTGGTGAAGGAGGGCTTGCAGATAATAACTATAGTGATTTAATTGTGTGCGACACGACAACATCAAGGCCAGAAGATAGCGAGGAGATTGCCAGAGACCTCTCAAATAGCGGGATACATTTTTTAGATACAGCTGTAAGTGGAACCAGTGCGATGGCGGAGAAGGGAGATCTAGTCATAATTGCTGGGGGCTCAAAAGAGATATACGACGAAGCAATCCCGGTCTTAAATACATTTTCCAGAGCGTCTTACTATATGGGCCCATCTGGGTCAGGGGCGCGTACAAAACTTGTTATAAATCTTGTTCTGGCAGGAAACCGTCTTGCATTAGCGGAAGGTCTTGTATTGGGAGAAAAGTCAGGTTTAAATCTTGAATCATTACTTGCGGTCGTGAAAGATGGCGCATGCTCATCTAAAACCATGATCGATAAGGGACCTAAGATGATAGATGGTGATTTTAAAACTCAAAGCCTCGTAACAAATGTTTTAAAAGACTCCAGATTAATGCTTGAACAAGGACAAAAATTTGGCTCGCCCATGTTAATGACGAATATTTGGTCTCAGCTCATGCAGGCCTCTGAAGAGGCTGGTTATGGGGAGAAAGATGTCACAAGCTTTATTGAGATCCTACGAGGTATGGCTGGACTTAAAAGCAGGATAGAGTGAAAAAAGTTTGTGGTGCCCTGACCTAGATTTGAACTAGGGACACAACGATTTTCAGTCGTTTGCTCTACCAACTGAGCTATCAGGGCACATAATATTCCTATTTATATGAATTTTTTAATTAGAAGTCTAGCTTATCTTTTTTTATTATATCAATTATCTCAGGGTTCTCGTTCAACATTTCATCATTGACTTTTTCACCCGGAATATAATATTTTCCGGTTAACCAATTGCCAAGATCCTTATTTGCACATTTCTCCGAACAAAAGGGTTCAAAGTTTACACTCGATAATTGTTTACACATTGGGCATTTTTCTTTTTTCATGAGTTATATTCCCATTATTAGTTATCTATTCGTTATTATTTTCAATTAACATAGAATTCTCGAACTTTTGTGTTAGTACCATCAATCATAATGAGATACAAGTTAACCTTCAATGTTGATGGCGGGATAGTTCTATATTTCTCTATTTCCTTAATCTCACTTTTACACATCGGCATCACAAGAATATTGTTTGGTTTTGCGTTATTAATTCCATACCTTACCTCTTTTATCAAACATCTTTTTTTTATGAGATATGGGAATTCCATGACCAAATTATTGTTAATAAACTTATAGCTTATCCAGCTCCGCTCCTCATCAAAACTATTACTCTGAATATTTGAATGAACGAAGTAAAAAAGTAACATCATTATCATCAAAATAAGTAATCCTGAGTATATCCAATAATATGTGAGTTTATTTATTTTTCGGTTTATTTTGTGCATTAAAGCCAATTCCATTAAGTAAATTTAAGGTCTCATATAAAGGTAGGCCGACTACTGACGAGTATGAGCCAATTAGCCTTGCCACAAATCCTCCTGCAAAGCCCTGTATGGCGTATGCTCCTGCCTTACCTCTCCATTCACCAGTATTGAGATAGCGATGTATTTCACTTTCGGATAACATCTTAAATTTAACCCGTGTCTCAACATTCCTATTATAAAAAATACCTTTTTGATCTCGTATGCATACAGCGGTAAAAACTCTGTGGTTACGGCCAGATAATGAATTCAAGATTTCTCTCGCCTTTTCAATATCATCAGTCTTTTCCATAATTGTTCTGCCGATTGCAACGACTGTGTCTGCAGCTAATATAAGATCATTTTTATATTGTTCATTCTCAGATATATAATGCGCTTTTTTCCTTGCGAGCATTAGGGCTATCTGATGCGGTGGCAAGTTCTGATCATAAATAGTTTCATCCACGTTACTAGGGTCAACGATATCAGGGACAATCCCAACTTGGCCTAGTAAATCATACCTACGGATTGAGTTACTAGCTAATATTAAGCGTGGAGCCATTTTTCTTAATCATCTTTTCGGTTCAATCTCGCCCTTAATGAGTCAGCATGTGACGTGAGACCCTCTTGCTCAGCGATTGTAATCGCGCTTGGGGCTATTTCATTAAAGTTCGACTTATCACACTCTACAACAGATGTTCGTTTCATAAAAGTTTGAACCGACAGCCCAGAGGAAAATCGTGCTGTTTGCATTGTAGGTAATACGTGATTTGTACCAACAACATAATCACCAGCTGCCTCTGGTGTATATTTACCGACAAATATCGCCCCAGCATTTTTAACTTGCTCTGATAGATCGCGCGCATCTGACGTACATAATTGTAGATGTTCAGGAGCTAGTTCATTTATAAATTTTATGATTTCTTCATTTTTATTACAAATTATTATGCAACCATATCGGGTCCAACTATTCTTTAGGGTTTCCCCATCATCAAGATCCTCTAATCTTTGATTTATTCGCTTCAGAACTCTTTTTGCAAAATCAATATCCTTTGTTACGAGAATTGATTGGGCATTATCGTCGTGTTCTGCTTGTGCAAAAAGATCTTCTACAACCCATTCTAAATCCATATCTGCTTCAGCAACAACCATAACCTCTGAAGGTCCTGCGACCATATCAATACCTACATCACCAAAAACCTGTTTTTTTGCAGCTGCAACATAACTATTCCCGGGACCTACAATCATATCAACTTTATCTATTTTATCAGTCCCATACGCAAGAGCTGCAATAGCTTGGGCTCCGCCAATTCTATAGACTTCTTCTACATTACAGAGACTCGCCGCCGCTAGTATCGAGCTATTAAGGACACCATTCATAGATGGTGTTACCATTACAATACGGCTGACACCCGCAACTTGTGCCGGTATAACATTCATAAGAACACTGCTTGGATATATTGCCTTCCCACCTGGCACGTAGACACCAACAGACTCTATTGGTGTCCATCTTTGCTCAATTTTAACATCAATTTGATCAGTATAAGATAGATTTTGAGGTTTTAACTTTTTATGGTATGCAAGAATTCTATCATGGGCATAATTTAAGGAACTTAAAAGTTCTTTACTGATATTTTCAATGCTTTTGCTCAACAAATTCTTATCGAGTTTTAAATCTTCTTGTGATAACTGATTATTATCAAGCTCATTTGTATACCTTAGAAGTGCGGAGTCTTTACCTTTCTTGATTGATGAAATTATAGTATCAACTTCACCGGAGATTTCATTAAAGTTCAGCCTCCTTTTAGCTTGTTGCTCATAAAACTCATTCATTGACTTCATGTCGTTAATGTTAAATATTTTTTTCATTCTGAATTCTATCTTATTCTCTCTATTTCTGCACCGCAATTTGATAATTTTTTCTCTAAATTTTCAAAACCCCGATCTAAATGATAAACTCTGTTTATTATGGTTTCTCCTTCTGCACATAAAGCTGCAATTACAAGGGATACAGATGCCCTTAGATCTGTAGCCATTACTTGAGCACCCACTAAATTTGCTTTGCCAGTTATTATAGCTTGATCTCCATCTAAATAAATATCTGCTCCCATTCTAGCTAATTCCTGCACGTGCATAAATCTATTTTCAAAAATTTTTTCATTTATCACTGAAACACCGTGCGCTTGTGTAAGTAATGCCATAAACTGTGCTTGTAAATCTGTTGGAAAACCAGGATAGGGTTCCGTTATAAGCTCTATGGATTTAATTTCATCTATCAGAAAGCCATCAACATGTATGCCATTATCAATTTCTTTTATTTGGAAACCGATATTTCTTAATAGATGCAGAGGTAATTCCACGATATTTGGGTCGCAACTCTGTAATATTAAATTTCCTCTTGTAATACATGCCGCGATTGCAAAAGTTACAGCCTCAATCCTATCAGACATGACCGTATGCGATGCACCATGAAGTGTTTCTTGCCCATCAATAAGTATATTTTTTTCGTTTATCTCAATATTTGCTCCCATTTTTTTTAAGCAATCAATCAAATCTAAAACTTCAGGCTCAATTGATGCGTTGCTTATCTTCGTTTCACCCTTTGCAAGTGATGACGCCATTATTAAATTTTGAGTTGCGCCCACAGATGATTTTTCTAATCGAATATGATTACCCGTCAGGCCTTTCTTAGCCTCTGCTATGACAAATCCCTTCTCGACTTTGACGTCGGCACCTAATGTTTTTAGACCGTTTAAATGAATATCAACTGGACGCGTACCAATGGCACAACCACCTGGCATTGAAACACGAGCATAACCCTCTCTTGCAAGTAAGGGGCCGATTACTAGAAAGCTTGCCCTCATTTTGGAAACATTTTCGTACCCAGCTGTTGTGCTCGCTATATTAGCCATGTTGATGGAAATAGCCCCGCTGAGATCACTCTCTTTTATGCTAATTTGATTTATGCTCGCGCCAAGCTCCTCTAAAATAAATGTAAGTGTTTTTATATCTGTTAGATTAGGTACATTATGTATTTGTAATACATCATCGGTTAGGATGGACGAAATCATAATAGGAAGTGAGGAGTTCTTTGAACCCGAAATTGAAACTTTTCCATTTAGCCTATTACCACCGATAATTCGAATTTTATCCATCTTTTGCTTCGCTATTATTTACTTTCTTTTCTTTTTTCTTGATTGCTTGAGCTTTTCGTTTCTTCAAATTCTCTTTCAAAGCTGTAGCTAATTTTTGATTGTCTTTTTTTCTTAATTTTGCCATATTTCGAGTTGTATTATGTTTGATTGATTAATATTTTACAAATGCATATGTAGCCGCAGTAGCTCAGTGGTAGAGCGCACCCTTGGTAAGGGTGAGGTCGAGTGTTCAATCCACTCCTGCGGCACCATCTACTATAAATATATAATTAAAAGATTATATTGAAAATCCTTTCTTTGTTATTTACTCTAAATTGATGATGAAGAAACTACTTATACTATCAAATTTACCAACAAAAAATACTGAGATACTACTTTACGAGACACAAAAAGGCGCCAAATCTATTGAGTCAAATAATATTAAGATATTGGCTTACGATGCTCGAGAAGTAAACCATAACCATATCCTAGACTCAGCTGGGATAATAATTGGTACTACCGAAAACCTTGGTTATATGAGTGGGATTATCAAAGATTTTTTTGATAGAAATTATAATCACTGTATCGATAAAACAAATGGCATGCCATACGCAATATATATTCGAGCAGGACATGATGGTACAGGTACCGAGGTAAATATAAAAAGAATAATAACTGGTTTAAAGTGGAAAGAGGTACAAAAACCTCTTATACTCAAGGGCAGTTGGAATGACAATTTTAAAGATCAATGCTTCCATCTGGGCGCAACGATCGCGGCTGGACTGGATGCAAATATATATTAAATTTAGTGTAATGGGATAAAATGTTCACAAAAAATAGAAATAATGCAATTGAAATTGAGCTTATAAGTAAAAATAAATTAAACAACTACCTCAAAGAAAATCCAGATCAAAGAAGTTGGATCGAGCAAAATACATTTACAGCTGATCCTGGTGAGGTGGTCATAATCCCAAAAGATAAAGATAACATAAGAAAAGTTTTATTAGGAAAACCAAATGAAAATGATGTTTACTCTAAATTTATTTGCAGTAATTTGGCAAAAAAATTACCCACCAATAATTACTACATTTCAAATTTAGATCCTGACGACATTTTACCATATATAAGCTGGGCTTTGGGTTGCTATAAATATGACAGTGAACCAATTTCAACACCAAAGCTTTTTCTTCCAGGTAAGATCCACAGTGAGGTAAGTATTCATGTAGAGAGTATCTTTTTTACAATGGATCTTGTAAATCATCCCGCAAATAGACTTACAACTGAAGAATTTGCAAAAATAATTGGAAAATATTTTTCGAAGAAAAACTGTAAAGTTACAGAAATTATCGGAGAAGATCTGCTGAAACATAATTTCCCTCTGATATACGAGGTTGGAAAAGCAAGCTCGCACAAACCAAGGTTAGTTGAGATTCAGTGGGGGAAAAAAAATGATCCAAAAGTTACACTAGTTGGGAAAGGCATTACTTTTGATACAGGTGGTTTAGACATTAAACCTTCATCTGGTATGCTACTAATGAAAAAAGATATGGGCGGGGCGGCGAATATATTGGGCCTCGCAAACATGATAATTGGAAATAAACTGAATTTAAACTTGAGAGTATTGATACCAATTGCCGAGAACTCAATTTCAAGTAATTCTTTCAGGCCGGGCGATATTTTAAATTCAAGATCAGGTTTGACGGTTGAGATTGGAAACACTGATGCAGAAGGAAGATTGATATTAGCAGACTCTCTAACTCTCGCTGATGAGGGCTCCCCGGACTTAATCATCGATATGGCTACCCTGACAGGAGCCGCAAGAGTGGCGGTGGGACCGGAGATAGTTCCATTCTTTAGTACTAGTGAGGCAATTTCTAATATCCTAAAAAAAGTTTCACAAAATGTTCAAGATCCAGTTTGGGAACTTCCATTTTTTGCCCCATACGGAAAATGGCTCAATAATGAGATCTCAGACCTGAATAATTCACCAAATACACCATTTGCAGGCTCTATTATCGCAGCAGAATTTTTGAAAAAATTTATTACCAACACAAATAATTATTTACATTTCGATGTTTATTCCTGGAATAATGGTACAAACAGGTATATCCCCAAAGGTGGAGCCGCACAGGGCATCAGAGCTATTTACCAGCTGATAAAAGAGCTTTATGTTAATAAATAATTTGAAGGTGTAGCATTCAACGCATTATTACAATTCCCAAAACGGATATTAAAAAAGAGCCATCACATTCTTCTGAAACAATATCAGAAGCTCTTTACGGTGAATTCATAGAAATTGAAGATGAAGATGAAAAGTGGATATATGGAAGATTATCAAATGATAACTATCGTGGTTATGTAGTAAAAACCGCAACTAAAGTTAAGGACCACAAATTAAATAATTCTTCTCTTAAAATCAGTGCGAATAGTTCCCACATATATTCCGCTCCAGACCCAAAATCACCTATTAAAAAAACTTTATTCAGAAATTCAAGAGTACTTTGTGACCTGTCCAACGTAAAAAATGATTTCGTAAAAGTTAATTTTGAGGATGGGTTTATAAATATCAGTCATGTTCGGAGAAATCTCGAAAAAAAAACAGATTTTGTTGATGTAGCAAAAAGTTATGTTGGGGCACCATACAAATGGGGTGGAAGGACTATTCTTGGAATAGATTGTTCTGGATTAGTTCAAACTTCACTCAATGCGGTTGGTCAGGAGTGCCCGCGGGATAGTATACAGCAATGTGAACAATTCTGTGGCACTACAGATATTGATCCAGAAATCAGTAATTTACGAAGGGGTGATATTATTTTTTGGGAAGGTCATGTAGCGATATATGTGCAAACAAATAAAATCATTCATAGTAATATGACCAGTATGGATGTACGAATTGAAAATTTTACAAAGATAAGAGAAATATTAGATAAAGAAGATAATCACATTAAGTCTGTCGCTAGGATGATACCTGAATTTATTTTTATGTAGCTAACCCAATAGGGCTGAAGAAATTAATTTTTTTGTATACTCATTTTTAGGCTTATTAAATATATTTTCTGTGTAATCCATCTCAATAATTTCACCAGAGTTTAAAACCATCACTCTATCCGATATATATCTTATGACACGAAGATCATGGCTTATAAAAATATATGAAGTATTAAATTTATCTTGTAATTTTTTGAGCAAATTTAGTATTTGCAGCTGAACAGTTGCATCCAAAGAACTCGTTGGCTCATCTAAAACAAGTAATTTTGGCCTTAATATAATCGCTCTTGCTATTGCAATTCTCTGTCGCTGACCGCCAGAGAACTCATGCGGGTATCTATTCAATTGGTCAGGCTCCAGGCCAACATCCTTAAGTATTTCTAGAACCCTCTCCTTTCTGCCATTTGCATCCAACTCGATTTTTTGCGCAATCAATCCTTCTTCAATTATCTGCTCTACTGTCAATCTTGGTGACAGTGATCCGAAAGGGTCCTGAAATACAATCTGTAAATCTTTTCTAATTCTTTTAAGGGCTTTGAAGGATTTTCTTGCAAGATCATCCCCCATAAAGATAATATTACCATCAGATTTTATGAGTCTTAAAATTGATAATCCAATAGTTGTTTTACCTGAACCTGACTCGCCAACTAAACCAATTGTTTCCCCTAAGTTAATTGATAAATTGATATTACTGACAACTTTATTGACTCTTGTCTTACGAAATAATTTATTCTGTTCATATTGGGCGCTAAGGGAGTTAAGTTTCAATATCTCGAGTGACTTATTTCTTTTTCGTCTTTTTCCCACAAGATTTCTTGCATTGACCAATCTCTCTGTATAAGCATCGCTTGGCTTACTGAATATACTGTCCGTTGAACCCTCTTCCACTAAACATCCATTTTGCATCACATAGACATAATCCGTGAAATTTTTTACAATACTTAAGTCATGCGTTATGAATAATATAGTCAGATCTAATTCACTCTGAAGAGTTTTCAATAACTTTAGTATTTCAAATTGTACAGTAACATCAAGTGCAGTTGTTGGTTCATCTGCAATGAGAAGTTTAGGATTATTTGATAGAGCCATTGCAATCATAACTCTTTGCCTCTCCCCACCAGATAACTGATGTGGATATCGTGTGAGCTTTGTCTCTGGTTCATTAATCCTTACTTTATGCATTAAATCGATAACTGCGCCTCGAATGTCTTGGGATTTTTTCGTCTTATGTAATATAAGAGCTTCACTAATTTGTT
This sequence comes from uncultured OCS116 cluster bacterium, assembly GCA_902632055.1. Classification (GTDB taxonomy): domain Bacteria; phylum Pseudomonadota; class Alphaproteobacteria; order Rhizobiales; family TMED25; genus TMED25. Next base: position 91,239 of record CACPAS010000001.1, read on the forward strand.
TTTCAACTGTATGTAATGGGTTCAATGAACTTAGTGGTTCTTGAAAAATCATAGATATTTCATTACCCCTAATTGCGTTCAATTCTTTCTTATCTATTTTTAGTATATCTCTACCTGAAAAAATAATCTTACTATCATTTGAAATAATGGATGTATTTGGGTTAAGCCTTAATATTGATAATGCTGTAAGAGTTTTACCTGAACCTGACTCACCGACAATAGAAATTGTTTTACCTTTAGGGATTGATATATTTAAATTCTTAATCCCAAACTCTCCATTACCACTAGCAGGAAAGTTGAGCGCAAAATTTATTATTTGCAGTATATTTTTATTGCTCTCAATCATGTCAATCAATAAATACCTTTCTTGGATCAAAGGCATCTCTTACACCTTCACCGATAAAAATCAATAAACTTAGCAAAACAGCAATACCAAAGAAACTAGTCAAACCTAGCCATGGTGCATGAATATTATTTTTACCTTGCGAAAGGAGCTCCCCAAGCGATGCGGATCCAGGGGGCAGACCAAAACCCAGAAAATCGAGTGACGTTAGAGTTACAATAGATCCATTTAATATGAAAGGTAAGAACGTTAAAGTCGCAACCATTGCATTTGGCAGCAGGTGCTTAAACATGATTTTGATATTTGACACCCCTAAAGCTTTCGCAGCTAATACATATTCAAAATTTCTTGCTCTCAAAAATTCTGCTCTTACCACCCCAACCAGACTAACCCATGAAAAAAGTAATAGAATCAATAAAAGGAGCCAGAAGGAGGGCGTTATGACAGCAGATATAATAATGAGCAGATACAATGATGGAATTGAATTCCATATTTCGATTAATCTCTGTGAAAACAGATCGGTAAGACCACCAAAAAAACCCTGTAATGCACCTACAATTATCCCGATACAAGAAGATAAAACCGTTAAAATTAAACCAAATATAACAGAAATACGAAAACCATAAACTAATCTTGCCAAGACATCCCTGCCTTGGTCATCAGTACCGAGCCAATTCCAATTCCAAATATTACAATTTTTATCATCAATACCCGCCGGATAATTCTGACATCGCATTTCCCTCTCAATTAAAAAAGATGGGGGTGATGGGGCTGGGGATGGAATCTCATAATTAATTGTTTGGTAATTGTACCTAACTAAAGGCCACAAAATCCAGCCATTCGCCTCAATCTCATCTGAAATGAATGGGTCCCTGTAGTCAGTTACCGCAAGAAATCCTCCAAATTTTTCCTCGGGATAATCGACAATAATGGGCATGAGTATTTCACCCTTATAATAGGCGATTACCGGCTTATCATTAATTAAAAGCTCAGAAAATAATGATATTAGGAAAAGAAAAAAGAAAATCTTCAATGATATGAAAGCACGTCTATTTTTTTTAAAATTATTCAGCCTTCTTCTTGATACTGGTGTAATATTTTTGTACGGGTTCCACATTTATATATATCTGAACTGCCTCAACTATAACTCTCTTGTTTCAAAATCAATCCGTGGGTCAATCCAATGATACAATAGATCAGAGATTAGATTTATCAATAAACCAATAAATGAAAAAATATACAGCGTCGCAAAAACTACTGCATAGTCCCTATTTATAATCGACTCAAAACTCAATAAACCTAGTCCATCTAATGAGAAAATTGTCTCGA
>CACPAS010000002.1:0-65000 GCA_902632055.1 uncultured OCS116 cluster bacterium
AGGGGAAGTGAGATTATCTCAAGATAGAAGACATTTAACACCAATGGTAGTATCAGGCACACATAGCCTAGATATGGCACTTTGGATGCTTGGAGATCAAGCAAAGCCTGTTTCAATTTTTGCGCGTTCAACAGAAAAAATTATGGCAGAGCTTGGAACAAAAGACGCAACATTCGGTGTTTTTACTATGGAAGACGGCACAATTTTTAGCATGAATATTTGTTGGGCGCTGCCAAAAGTTTGGCCGGGAGCCGTTTATGGACTTGAGATTGGCGTTGTTGGAACTAAAGGTGTTATTGATATTGAGGATACACACAGAGATGTAATCTTAGCCACAGAATATAATCAGGGGCCTGCATATCGACCTGAGGGTTTGCAAATAGAAGCCACGAGAAATGTTGACTTTCTTACAAGCTTTCCGCCCGGTGATATATACAATGGTGATTTATGGGGACCAATGAGAGAGGAAACAAATTCTTGGTTCAGCAGAATATACCTTGGTAAAGACACGCCTCACGCGACAGCAGAAGAAGGTCATCGAAATTTAGTCTTAACAATGGCAATGGATTTATCGTCAAAGACTGGAAAAGAACTTGAACTTCCAATTGATGTAAAAGATTTAATGAAAGGTCTGTAAAGGATAAGAAATCAAGATGAGAAATATACTATTACCTTTTGAATATATCGAGACAATACCCCATCTAATTGATTGCGCAGTCGCTCTTGCTAAGAAATATAATTCTAGCGTAAGTGGTGTTGCCATTCATCAGAGAATTGATAGCTTTATTGCGCAGGAGGGCTCAATCGTTTTTGACTCCTTGCATCATGGTGAAAATAAAGAAGAGGCAATTAAATATAAAGAGAAGTTTATCAATCATATAAATATTTTAAGAAAAAATGATAGTGATCTGAAGGATCTTAAATACAAGTGGTTATCTGAAGAGCTTGAGAATCAAAAATATTTAGGGGATCTCTCAAGAGTTTATAATGTAGTTATTATCTCGAGACCATATCAAGAGCTTCAAAGCGCGAGTTTGAGTTCCATTCAAACAATACTATTTGACGGTGGGCGGCCGGTAATGCTAATCCCGATGAATAAGCAGATTGATATTGGTAGGGAAGTTGTGATTTCTTGGAACTGTACAACCGAAAGTTCAAGAGCAGTTTTTGCTGCCTTGCCAATATTAAAGAAAGCAAATAATGTCACAATTTTGACCGTGGAAAAGGTTATCACTGACGGTCCCACTGGTGAGCAGGTTTCAGAATTGTTAGCCTCTCATGGAATAGATGCAAAGCCTGTAACAATTTCAGGGGATGAAAAAAAGATAGGTGAAGCGACTCTTGACTTTAGTAAATCTGTAAATGCAGACCTTATTGTAAAGGGTGCCTACACCCAAAGTCGCTTGAGGGAAATTATATTTGGTGGCGCTACGCGGCACCTAATGTTACATTCTGAAATTCCAATATATCTAGTAAATTAAGAGTCAATGTTTGATCCTAGAATTATTGGCGTCGGACAGTCCATATATACAAGACATCCAAATGATGAGCAAACAGTTCATAATCTTATGAAAGACGCTGTATTGGATGCGTTACAGGATGCAAATCTGAAGCACAAAGAAATAGATGGTCTTGCCATTGCATCATTTTCTATTACCCCGGACTCTGCAATTGATATAGCTTGGCGATTTGGTCTAAGTTTAAACTGGTTACTCCAAGATACGAATGGTGGTTCATCTGCAATGAATATGTTAGGGCACGCATCACGTGCGATTAAAACTGGAGCGGCGAAAAACATATTGATACTAGCTGGGGACGCAACAGGCCTTTCAGGATATGCAAAAATTGCTAATTCATACAACAGTGCAACAAGAGATCACCTATCACCTCTTGGTCATGGTGGTCCAAATGGAGTGTATTCATTAGTTACCTCAAGGCAAATGAAAAAGTATAATTTAGAAAAAAGCGATTACGCCAATCTTTTGATATCTCAGCGTAATTGGGCATCAAAAAATCCATATGCTGTTTATAAAAATGAATTAACTCAAGAAGAGTATAACAGCGCTCCAATAGTCGCGGATCCCCTTTGCAGGTACGATTGTGTGCCCGTCGTTGCTGGTGCCTACGCAATAATAATATCAAAAAACGAAAACGAAAGACTCAAAAGGCAAGTTAGGATCAGAGCATTGGAGCAAAGTTTTAACTATGAAAATCAAGAGGGTGATGGAACAGAAACAGGCATTACAACTTTTAGAGATAAGCTTTTTGAAACCGCAAGATTAGCGCCGCAGGATATTGGTGTATTGAGTATTTACGACGACTATCCTGCAATTGTACTTGCACAGCTGAATGATCTTAGAATAATAAAAGATGAAAAGCTTAGGGATTATCTAGATGGTATGAAAGAGAAAACTGAACCTGTAAATACATGGGGTGGTATGCTCTCCGCGGGTCAACCAGGTGGTATGGCAGGAGGGTTGAATGGAATTGGTGAAGTTGTTTTACAGTTACAAAATAGGGCTGGTGAGAGACAGTTAAATGACGTAAATTTTGGAATTGTTACGGGTTATGGCATGACTTTATATAGACATGGTGGGACAGTTGCAGCAGCAATATTAGAGGCCATATAAATGGAAAAGTTATTTATTCAAAAATGTAGCAAATGTAATAAATGTACATTTCCAAAAAAATATTTTTGTTCAGATTGTGGTGGCACTGAATTCGATATGATAAGCATTAATGAAGGAAAAGTACAAGAGATATCCGTTATTCGGCATATGCTTGGACAAAAGGATTGGACGCCAAGAAAAATTGCAAATATAGAGACCACATTAGGTGTATATATAACTGCCGGAATTGAAGATACTGCAAAAGTAGGTGACATGCTTGAGATATATTCTGATAATGGTGCCCCTGTTGGTAAAGTAATAAAGGAGAGATAATGTACACTTGTGATTTTATCGCGAAGTATTTGAAAAAGAGAGGTGTAAAGCAAGTATTTGGAACACCTGGTAGTGACACAATTAATTTAATCAATGCATTCGCAAATCAGGGCATAAACTATGTTTTGACCCATCATGAGAATACTGCGGCATATATGGCATCAACATATGGTGAAATAACAGGAATACCGGGCGTTGTAATTGTTACTAAAGGACCTGGTATAACAAATCTTGCGTCGGGAATAGCATCAGCTCACCTTGACCGAAGGCCAATAATCATTTTCTCTGCAATAATAGACCCTGAGCTTTTATCAAAGAATCCTCATCAAGAGGTCCCATTAGTAGCATTTGGTGGTTTGATAACAAAACTATCTGAAGAGTTAACCTCATCTAATGCAACTACTCTTTTAGATAGAGCTTATAATATAGCGATAGATCCTCGCCCTGGAGCTGTCTACCTCCCAATTTCGCCAGTGCAGGCGATTACGGAGATTGATATAGATGAATCTGAAATTGATAGAATAATAACACGCACCAATAAATCAATAGCGGCAGATAAAATATCTATAAATAAGGCTGTCGATTTGATTAATGCATCCAAAAAACCGATTGTTGTTGCTGGGGTTGGTTCCGTAGCATCGAAAATATCGAATGAATTACTATCGTTTATTCATAAAATTGATGCACCAGCTTGCGTGACCTTGCAGGCAGTAGGTAATGTTCCATGCAATGACTCACTCTATTTAGGTATGTATGGTTGGTTTGGTACTCCAATCGACGAGATGCTTGAAGAAGCTGATTTAATAATCACAGTTGGTCTTGATGGTTGGGATATTATCAGACCGTATAAATCAAAAGTGCCTATAATATCTATTGATGATGCTGATGTGAATGACAGAACATTTCAGCCTGTAAGTATTGGGCTAAAAGGCAATATGCCTGAGTCTCTAAACTCGCTACAAAACCTGCTAGGAGAGAGAGGAACGGATTTAGATTGGTTAGAGAAAGCAAAGAGTTGCTTCGAAAAAATTCACAATTTTGAGTTAGGTATAAGTTCAGAACATAGTGAGTCTAGTGGAATAGCGCCACAAGCTGTATATAAGGAGATCAGGAAGGTTGTTCCCGAGGACACTATAATAGCAGCGGATGCTGGGGCACACAAATCACTTGCGTCTCAAGCGTGGTTGACAAACCTACCTTTAAAATATTTTGTATCCAATGGCCTCTCCCCAATGGGCTTTTCCCTTGGCGCTGCAATGGGTGCTAAATTGGCATTACCAAGTGCTCCTGTCATTTCATTCGTAGGCGACGGCGGTTTCTTGATGTATGCAGGTGAGCTCGCAACATGGAGGCGATTAAATATTGCAATGATACAAGTAATTATGGTTGATAATGGCTTAACGCAAGTAAAATCTAAGCAGCTAAAGAAAGGATACAATACTGAGTCAACCAGCTTTGAAAAAATTGAATATAAAAAAATTGTTGAGAGTTTTGGGATAGATGCCATAGAGGCTAATAATGTAACGGAGTTAGTTGATGGAATAAAGACGGCATTGCAATTAAATAAGCCAGTATCTATAATTGTGAAATTAGATGGCAGTGAATATCTTAGAATGCCAAGCGCAGTATAATAGGGAGAGAGTAAATGAAAAGTCAACTTGATAAAAATTTGGGTGCAAGCACGATTGTCCCATTATTACCTAACGAAGAGTTTAGCTCGCAGTTTATGGTGCTAATTAAAGATCTAAATGAGGCAAAAGAAAGTTCAAGAATTAATAATAGCGCGAGGGCAATGGCTCATTCTGACGATTTTGGTATGGCGTCTCGTAATTATTGGCAGTCAACATGGGAACTCGGGGAACTTTCCAAACCCTTTAAAGCGCTAATTAGATACAAAGTTGCCACTAGGAATACATGTTTCTATTGTTCGACTCACCAAATAGAGCATTTAAGAAGATTGGGTGTTGATGAGAATAAAATTAAGAATATTCAAGACTCTGATCAACACGAAGCATTCACGGAGGCAGAAAAGGCAGCTCTTAGTTTTGTTGATCATATGATGATTGATGCATCAAATATTCCAAATGCAGTTGCTGATAATTTTAAGAGTCATTACACACCAAAGCAAATGGTTGAGATAGCTCTGACAGCAACGGTTATGGTCTCCCTAAATTTATTTAATGATGCATTTAGAATACCAATTGAAGACGAGGTTGTTGGAATAGGCCTAGATGTACCAGAGCTATAATTTTTGATTTATCTTTTAGTTATAATCTAAATATCCTTGAAGCATTACCGTTCAGTATCTTAACCTTATCCTCTTTTGATATTGAGATATTTTCAAACCAATCTGCGCCAAGTTTATTATCTATAAAGGGCCAGTCTATAGCAAATAGTATCCTATCAACCCCCATTTCTTGCATGCAACACAATAATGCGGGATCGGAGAAATTACCGCTTGTTGTAACATAAAAATTATTACAAAAAACTTCTCTGAATTCTATTGGAGCATTACCAGGCCTCTTTAAATTATGGTTAACTCTCCATAGCAAGAAAGGTAAAGTCTCACCAAGATGTCCTAAAATAATTTTAAGATTTGGTATCTTCTCGAATACCCTTGACAGGACTAGCCTAATTGCCATTGTTGCTGTTTCTACAGTATATCCCCATGCAGCTTGTTGGAACAGAGCAAATTCCTCTGTGTAATCCTGATAGTAGGTTTTTCTTACTTCGTGATGAGGCATGCCCGGATGTAGATATATAGGTACATCAAGTTTTGCTGCGGTTTCGTACACTGGCCAGGAGTCCTTTCCGTCGTCAAATCGTGAATTCGTGAGTCCATGAATCATGCCGCCCACAAATTTTAGATCTTTAACGGATCTTTCAAGCTCTCTCGCAGCTGCTTCTGGATTCTGCATTGGTAACGAGGCGAAAGCTCTAAATCTTTTTGGGTTTTCTGATATTTTTTTTGCTAAGTAGTCATTTGTCATTTTGGCCGCATCAACTGCAACATCCAAAGGTAAATTATGAATGCCCGGAGGCGCTATCGAGAGGATCTGGATGTCAATGCCTGCCGCATCCATTTCTTCGATTCTTTCACCACCAAAATCTTCCATTCGTGCGACTATTTTAGGATTTCTTATTTTGCTATTTTTAGTACTTTCCTCTTGCAGTTTTGTGATATTCGGATCTATGTAATGTTCCTCAATTGCAATTACCTTTTCAGTATCAAATATTGACATCTTTCCATTCCTAATCTTGTTTTTGATTTAATACTATAGCAAAATTTTTATCATAGGAAAGTATTACTTTTCCAAAATTATGAGATCATTAACATCAAATGATGCGTAAAGATTTTTGCCTATATTCAGCTCTTGTAGTGAGTTTCTGTGGATATTTTGAACATTGATATAAACTTTAGTTTCATTCACTAGTTCAATTGTGATGTAGCTCATATCACCATAATATGTCCAATTAGTGATAATGCCGTTCATACTAACTCTATTTTTCTGCTTATTGATTTCAGTCTCAATAATAATTTTTTCAGGTCTAATTCCCAACACACCATCTTTTGGTAATTTAATATTTCGTTCGAGATTAATTTTTCCGAATGTATCACTATTAAAAACGATTTGATTGTCAATTACAGATGAAACACCTTCGATTATATTTATTCTGCCAAGAAACTCTGCACTGAATTTTTTTGATGGATATTCATACATATTTGTTGCGGTATTTGTCTCTATGATTTTCCCATTTTCCATGATTGCAATTTTCGATGATATTGAGAGTGCTTCATCTTGATCATGAGTCACAAGCATAAACGTCATTTTTAGATTACGCTGAATGTTAACAAGCTCTTGTTGCATTTCCATTCTTAAATTTGCATCCAGTGCTGAGAGTGGTTCATCTAAAAGTACGATCTGTGGTTTATTCACAATTGCTCTAGCAAGTGCTACCCTTTGTCTTTGACCGCCTGAGAGTTCTGATGGAAGTTTTAAATCATAACCAACCATTTTTACAAGTTCGAGTATTTCTTCAACTCTTATTTTTATTTCGTCGCCACTTATTTTTTTTAATTTAAGGCCAAATTCAATATTATCTCGTACACTCAGATGTGGGAACAATGCATATGACTGAAAGACCATGTTTACTGGCCTCTCGTTTGCAAGGACAGAACTACAATCCTCATCATTTATAATAATAGTACCACTGTCCTGAGCTTCAAGGCCTGCTATTAATCTTAGGATGGTTGATTTTCCGCAACCAGATGGACCTAATATGGTAAAAAAATCATTTTCCAAGATCTCTAACGAAACATCGTTTACAGCAGTAATATTTCCAAATCTTTTATTTAACTTTTTTAATTCAATTGAGGTCTTTTTCTTTATCATTTCATTAGTTCTCTATTGCTTTTGGATAAAAACTTTATTGCAAAATATGTGCAAATTATAATTATCAAAATCAGTAATGTGGATATAGCATTTATTTCTGGACTGACTCCAAATCTGACCATTGAATAAATTTTAACAGGAAGTGTTACACTATTTGGACCCGATGTAAAAAATGTAACGACAAAATCGTCAAGCGATAGAGTAAAAGCAAGAAGAAAGGAGGCAACAAGCGCGGGGTTCACGAATGGAACTATTATTTTTCTGACTACTTGATATCTATTTGCACCAAGATCTTGACCTGCCTCTAAAATTTCACTATTCAACATCGATAATCTTGCTCTGATTATGATCGCAACAAAAGGAAAAATGAATGAGACATGCGCAATTATAATGCTTGATAAACTTAATGGCCATAATTGGAAATTTGGCCAGCTAATATAACTAAAGAAAACCAACATTGATATACCCATGCAAATTTCTGGGATTATGATTGGAAACAGCAAAGCAATATCATAATATTTTTTTAAATAAAAATTAAATTTCCAGAGTGCAATCGCCGTTGTTAGGCCCAAAAAAGTTGAGATAATTGTTGAAATTATTGCAATTGTGATAGAGTTTGAAAAAGCAACAAAGAGCATTTCATTTTCGAACAATTTTTCATAGTACTTGCTGGTAAATCCTCTCCAAACAATGTTTCGCTTTGAGTCATTGAAGCTAAACACAATTAAATTTATGATTGGCAGATACAAAATTATAAGAAATACAAGTGTTATTAATTTAAGAGCACTATTTTTAGTATAATTGATTGGAGTGAAGTGTCTCATTCGTGCGCTCATGATATATTCCCCGGGTAAAGCCGTGAGTAGAGTTTTGAATAGACATATCTCACTCCTAAAATTATTATTGTTATATATATTAAAATAAATGATAGTGCTGAGCCAAAAGGCCAGTCATTTGCAGATTTAAATTGTCTCTCAATTATATTTCCAATCATTTGCGAATCTGCGCCGCCTAATAGCTCTGGTATTATAAATGAGCCTAAACAGGGTATGAATACCAAGATTATACCCGAAGTAATTCCTACACTAATATTTGGTATGATTATTTTGAAAAAAACTATTTTATGATTTGCCCCTAGATCATAAGCAGCCTCGAGCATATTTCTATCAATTTTCTCTAAGACAAGATAAATTGGGATTATTACAAAGGGAACGTAAATGTAGCATAATCCAAGGATTACAGAAAAATTATTATGCATCAAGCTCAGAGGAATGAAGCTTTCTCCAATAAAATTATAACTAGCCAAACGAAAAAAGTTTAAAACGTGATTGGCAGACTCCCATAAACTCTCTAGGGTATTATTTACATGCCCCTTTGTTCTGAGTATTGCAATTAGGGAGTATGTTCGAATCAACAAATTAGTCCATAGTGGCAGCAGTATAGAAACCAGTAAAATTGATTTTATTTTTGTAGACGAAAAGCTGATATAGAAAGCAACTGGTATTGCAATAAGTAAACACAGAGCGGTTGTAATAATACTAATAACTACTGATTTAAATAGCGTAACTAAATAAACACCGTCAATCGCGCGCACATAATTTGCCAGACCCCAACTATAATCAATGTCAATAATATCTACTTTTTGACCATAGCTCATGGAAAAAACGATAAATAATGGAATTAAAAAGAAAAGAAAAAGCCACGATAGGCCGGGCAAAAGTAGGAGGAGGAAAAATTTGCCCCTCACAGCCCAACTAGCCATCATTATGTCTTTCAAACGGAATCATCAGCAACTCATGAAGCAAGTACACGAGTCCAAGTATCTTGGATCATCCTACTTACTTCTTCTCCTTGGTAAAGCATATTTTCGCATAATCTAACTGTCTCATCTGGCGGAAATATTGCTGGGTTTGATTTATAATTATCATCCATTAATTCTCTTGCGGCTCTATTTGGTGTAGCATATTGAATATAATCAGCGAGCTCTGCCCCAATATCAGCGCGTAAAATAAAATTAATGAATTTATGAGCATTATCTCTGTGAGGAGCGTCTTTTGGGATACAAAGGCAATCCTCCCAAATTATACTACCCTCTTTTGGAACTATATAGCTTATATTGTCATCCTCGAGCATAACTTGCGCAATGTCACCATTATATTCCTGAGCCAAAATAACGTCACCAGAGGCAAGCAAATCTTGACCGTTATCTTCAGCAAAAACTTTAATATGTTTTTTTTGAGCAATTAATAATTCTTCGGCTTCTTTATATTCTTTTGCGTTTTTGGTATTTGCGGAATAACCTAAATATTTGAGTGCGCAGGCAATAACGTCTGTTGCTTCAGACAAAAGTGAAATGTTTCCAGAGTATACTTTTGAGTCATACATGTGTGACCATGAGTCAGGGTCGGTATGGACTCTTTTTTTATCGTAACCAATGCCAATTGTACCCCACATATAAGGTATGGAATAATCTCTGTTAGGATCAAATACTGGATTTAAAAATTTTTCATCAATATTTCCCATATTCAATATCTTATCTTGATTGATTCTCTCTAGCATTCCTGCTTTGACCATTTTTTCTACATATATATCTGAAGGAACGATAATGTCATATCCAGGATTGCCCTCCCTTAGCTTTGAAAATAATTCATCATTATCGGCAAAGAAATCAATATTTGTTTTTACACCTTCTGAATTCGCGAAGTCCGATAATGTATTTTCTCCAATATAATCATCCCAATTGTAAAAATTGAGCTCATTATGGTTTTTGGCTAATGAATTTAATGGCAACAAAGTGAGGCCAATTGCAGTAGCAGATGTGCCTGCTAAAAAATTTCTTCTAGATATGTGATATTTACTAGTAATTTAAACACCTCCATACAGAAATATTCTCTATTTTACTTGATATCCCAACTTAAAATCAATATCAGCTTTTAACTTTATGTCAAATTTATTTTTCGTTTGTTTTCTGCAATATAAATTACTATATATATAGAGTAAAAAAATTCATTTTAAGGGAATACTACCAATGCATGAAATGTTTATTCAAACTGAAGAACAAAAAGCTATACTAGAAACAGTAAAGAAATTCGTAGACGATGTTGTCAAGCCTGTTGCAGTCGATCTTGACGGAAAATCAACGCCTGAAGAGCGATATTGTGGAGAGATAGTTAAAGAAGCAGATAAACTTGGCCTTCGAACAATGACTCTATCCGAAAAATATGGCGGTCTCAGTTTAGACTCACTAACCACTGCAATGGTTGTTGAAGAGTTGGCAGTGGGAGACGTTGGTGTATCTGTTGTGATGGCTCAAACAATGAAACTTGCTACCATAATGGAAAAAGCCCTTAATGAAGAACAAGCTGAGAGAACACTAATTCCGTACTCAAAAGATCCAGAGGCGGTTTTGGCTATCGGTATAACTGAACCTGATAATGCCTCAAACTATTTTTTACCATATCCGACTCCTTTCAGAACATCTGCTGAAAAAGTTGATGGTGGGTACGTTATAAATGGAATGAAACATTTTATATCAAATGGAAACAGAGCGAGCCACTATCTTTTATTTGTGCAAACAGAAAAAGGAAAGCCAATGCTGGAAGGGACTACCTGCTTCCTTCTAGAGAGAGGTCGTGAAGGTTTTACCATTGGTCGAGTGCACGATAAGTTGGGTGAAAGCCTTGCAAATAATGCTGAACTGATCTTTCAAGATTGTTTCATTCCAGATGAGAACATAGTTGGAGAAGTTGGTAAAGGGTTCCAATTGCTTCAAAAGTTCTTTCCGTCAAGCAACTCATTTGCAGCATCGAGCTGTTTGGGTGTTGGTGTTGCTCTATACGAAAAAGCTGAGCAATGGGCAAAAATACGAGTTCAAGGGGGTCGGCCGTTAATTGAACATGATGGCATTCGGGCTCAACTGGGTGAAATGAGAATGTTACTTGATGCAGCAAGATCATACACACACCGAGCCTGCTACTTAGCTGACAACCAAGACAAGGGATGGGATTGGACATTGGGTGCCCTTCCAAAAGCGATGGCGAGTCAAGCTGTGTGGAAAATTGCTACATGGACAATGGAAGTTCACGGGGGACATGGATATATGAAAGAATTTGGAGTCTCAAAACTTTTAAGAGATGCAGCAGGATGGTTACATTCTGACGGGGTCAATAGAACTCTATTCTTAAAGGCGGCAAACTACATGTATGGTTTGGACCTTTACGATAAAAAGTAGATGAAGCTTGGAAATTTTAAATTATACAATGCGCTGCAATCGACTTGCAGTCAGCGAGTACGTTACACCCTGTATCATAAGAATATAGAGTTTAGTATGGAAATCCTAGACCTATTCTCCGGTGATCAACTTAAGCCAGAATATCTGTCAATTAATCCGAATGGAGTTGTACCTGCTTTGGATCATGACAGTAAGATAGTAATAGATAGTTCGGTCATAATTGAATACCTTGAAGATATCAATGTAAATCTCAACCCTCTTCGTCCGCCTGAGCCTGAAAATGCAGCAAGAATGAGAGCTATGATAAGATATTTTGATGAGGTTGCAGGTCCATCGGTTAGAATACCATCTTATAATATGGCATTTTTACCGCATTTTCAGGAATTATCAGAAGAAGATTTTATAGCCCTAGCAGAGTCAAAGCCATTAAGAAAAGACTTTCTTTTGAAGATGGGCAGGACCGGTTTTTCCGAAAAAGATATGAATGACTCGACATCAAAAATAGAGGAGACTTGTAATCGAATGGAAGGTTGGTTAGTAGAGAGTGGTGGCCCTTTCCTCCTTGGGAAGTACATAACGTTTGCAGATATTTGCATTATGCCAATCATAGTGCGAATGCAAGATCTCGGTCGTTCAGATTTATGGGCTTCAAACCCGAAAGTAAATGAGTGGTTTGAACTAATACAATCTTCTACAATATATGAGTTGACATACTGCGAAGGTTCTTTGTTATCAGAGGTTTATCCTCACCTTAGAGATAGCTGAAGGGCTAACTGCTTAGATCATAAGATTTCTTTATTCACAACGAATTCAGGGTCGAGTCTTCCATCGAAATAGTCAATTATATTTTGAGAAGAATTGATCGCCATTCTTTCAGCACATTCATTGTTTAGGCCTGCAATATGCGGTGAAAATAAAACATTTTTATGACTGAATATCTTATGTGCGGAAATACTTGGTGGTTCTTCAGGGTAAACATCAAGCCCAGCACCCCTAATTTTTTTTGAATTCAGAGCGTCAAGGAGGGCGCTCATGTCGATATGTGAACCCCTTGATGTATTTATTAGAATCGTATTATCTTGCATTAACTTTATTTCACTAACACCAATAATTGGTTTTCCAATACCGGGCGCATGCAATGAGATAATTTCTGAATTCTTGATAGCAGTATCTAAATCATCGAAAAAATTATAATTTTCTGGAAAGTTTTCTTGATTTGCTGCAAATGGATCGTAAATATTAATACAAGCGCCAAAAGCATGCGCAATTTTTGCTACTTTTTGACCGATTTTACCGCATCCAACTACCAATATTTTTTTTCCAGAAAAATCATTTGAGATTAAAAGATCTCTATCTTTCCATTTGTCTTCTCGGACCATTGCATCATGTCTTTTAGTATTTTTCAATAAATCAAGAATAAACATAATTGTATGCTCTGCTACGCTGCCTGAGTTCACATCACCGACAATTGTGAGGGGAATTTTCTTATTCGTCAATTCTGGAATGTCAATACGATCATATCCAACCCCATTCCTTGATAATATTTTTAGTTTTGGTGAATTTTCGATCATTGGCTTTGAGAAAGACTGCAGTCGTAATAACACCGCATCTGCATCAGAGATATTCTTTTCAAGTGTTTCTTGGCTTGCATCAGGCAAGACAATAACTTCAAAGCTTTTCACTTTCTCCAGAAGATCAATTCCGCTTTGATGTATCTTTCCACCAACAACTATTTTATACATTTTTCCCCATTTTCCTTAAATTTAATATACTATAAAAAATTAGATTATTTTAAAATTTTTATTTTAAAAGTGGAGATCGATTTTATGCAAAATAAAGATGAAAAACTTGTCACAGCCGTATCCCACTGGTCATATCGATTTGTATCGAATGGTGTTCCCTTATCAGATTTTAATGATGTATCTGCATCCATCAGTAAATGGGATGAATGGTGCAATGCGTGGGAAATGAAAGGGCATATTCATAGTGCACTTGGAGATGATGCAAGGATTAACGGCTATAATTTGAGTGCGGCTGAACATTACAACACAGCAGCCGTTTGTTGCCATTTCGGTAAATTTCTATTTGTGCAGCATCCCGATCAAATGAAAAAAACACACACATTTGCAGTTGAATATCATAAAAAATCTATGGAATTTGCAGATCCTGTCGGTGAAAGAATTGAAATAAATTGGAATGATCTCACGATGTATGGCAATCTTAGAAAGCCAAAAAATGTTGATAACCCACCAGTTGTTGTTATGTGCATGGGACTAGACTCTGCGAAAGAGGAGATGGAAACAAATGAGAGAGTATTTCTAGACAGAGGTATGGCAACACTAGTATTTGATGGACCCGGGCAAGGTGAGTCAGAGTATTTGGCGCCTATTTGCCCAGAATATGAAGAGCCTGTTTCTGCAGTCATAGACTTTATTGAAAAAAGAGATGATTTAAGATCTGATAGGGTTGCAATTTGGGGTGTCAGTCTCGGCGGTTATTATGCTCCTAGAGCTGCATCTTATGATGATAGGATAAAGGCATGCATTTCCCTAACAGGACCATTTGCATGGAGTAATATATTTGATCGAATACCAGGACTCACAAAAGAAGCATTTATTCATAGAAGTAAATGTCATTCTGAAAATGAAGCAAGAGAATTTGCAAGTAGAATGGATTTGTCTGGCTGCGCTAAAAAAATAAAATGTCCTCTTTATATAGTTGGTGGTGGCTTAGATAGGGTAGTTCCACCAGAGGAGTCTAAATTACTCGCAAATGCAGTCAGCGGAGACGTTATATATAATTTCATAGAGGATGGTTCGCATGTTGCAAACAATAGAGTTTATAAATATCGTACTCAGACTGCGGACTGGTTATCATCGATAATATGTAATTAATGGATAGGGAGAAATCAATGCAAGAAAAAAAAATAACTAGGGCAGACATTGCAGAAGCTGCTGAAAAATACAAAAATTGGGGAAAATGGGGTGCTGATGATGAGATAGGTACACTTAACTATGTTGGTACAGATGAGATTATTAATGCAGCAAAGCTTGTTAAAAAAGGAAAAGTTATATCCTTAGCTTTGAATTTTGACTACAAGGGACCCCAAGGAGCTAAAACTAAGTACCCCGCTATGGGCAGAACAAACCCAATTCATTCAATGCTGAGAACCGGAACAGATGCATATTCTGGTGTGCTTGACCAAAGAGGTATAAGGGCAGCAGATGATACAGTTTTCTTACCAACACATGGATGTACGCATTGGGATGGGCTCGGACATGTTTTTTATGAAGATAAAATGTGGAATGGTTATGATTGTAGAGAGGTCACTTCAGCTGGCGCGCAAAAGTGTGGAATTGAAAAAACGAGAGATAAAATGGTTGGGAGGGGAGTCTTATTAGATGTTGCTCGAGCCCATGGTAAGGATAGGCTAGATGATGGTTATGCAATAACCTGTGAGGATCTCGATTTGACAGCACAGAAGCAAGGTATATCCGTTCAAAAAGGTGACTTTGTAATTGTTAGAACAGGTCAAATGGAGGACTGTCTCAACAGAGAGTCATGGGATGGTTTCCCAGGCGGTGATGCGCCAGGTATGGGCTTTGATACTATAGATTGGGTTCAAAGAACTGAACTAGCGGCCCTTGCATCTGATACATGGGGTTGCGAGGTGAGGCCTAATCAAAGTGAAGACGGTATCAATCAACCATGGCATTGGATAACAATACCAATTCAAGGTATGACAATGGGGGAGATGTTTTATTTAAAGGAACTTGCCGAAGACTGTCTTGAAGATAATATCTATGAATTCTTACTTGTTGCCCCATCTATCCCAATTACAGGAGCGGTAGGTACTCCTATAAACCCAATTGCGATTAAGTAAATCGGAGGTATAAAATGAGTAATGAGTTAACAGGCGCTAAGGTATTGGCAAAAATGCTCCAAGATTATGGGGTTACAGATATATTCCACGTTCCAGCAGTGCTCAGAACGACGATGGCCGAGATAGAGACAATATCTAATATTCGAAGAATTCATGCGCATGGCGAAGCCTCAGCAGCATATATGGCAGATGGATACGCCCGCGCATCTGGGAAGCCTGGAGTATGTGCAGCACAAATAATTGGTGCCCTAAATCTGGCGGCCGGCCTCAGGGATGCTTGGCTTGCAAAGTCACCAGTTATTGCTCTAACTGGAGGTCGTGATCAAGCAACAAAATTTAGAAAAGCTTATCAAGAAGTTGACGATATACCTGCATTTGAGCCTGTAACAAAGTTTAATGCTACAGTAGATAGTGCGAATAGATTCCCAGATATGCTCAACCAAGCCTTCAGAGTTGCGGTATCGGGATCCCCGGGACCAGTTCATTTACAATTCAAAGGAAATGAGGGTCAAGTAGATCAAGAATCATTTGATGATGCCATACCTATATCTATCGACGAGAGCATCTCCTCCGTTCCCCCATATCGACCAAAACCTGATATTAGCCAGATTAAAAGAGCGATGGATATCATCAATAATGCAAGCAAGCCAATTCTTGTGGTTGGTGGCGGTGTTAGGTGGTCTAAGGCTGGAGAGTTAATTGATAAAATTTCAAAGAAATTAAAAATTCCTGTAGCAACCTCTTTAAACGGGAAAGATGTGATAAATGCAACGAACCCCCTTAATGTTGGGGTAGTTGGCACTTATTCAAGAGGTTCGGCAAATAAATCTGTGCTTGCAGCGGATCTTGCAATTTTTGTCGGAACAGATCTTGGGGGAATGGTAACTAATTTTTGGAGCATACCAAAAATTGGGATAAAAGCCATACATATAGATATTGATCCTGAGGTCTTAGGGAGAAATTATCCCTTGGAAGTTGGTATTATGGCTGATGCAAAAATGGCGTTAGAGGAGATGATGAAACATGCTGATGAAGCTCTAATTGAAAAAAGAATTCCATGGGTTGAAGAGGTACAAGGCTACTGCAGAGATTGGTATGATGAGTTCCGTCCATTATTGCGATCAGAAAGTATACCAATCAGACCGGAAAGGGTTTGCCACGATCTTTCTTTAAGCTTACCTGATGATTCATTTGTGGTTGTAGATACTGGACATGGCGGAATGTGGATGGGCGGAATGTTTGATTTAAAATCTTCTGGTCAGAGTTATATACGGTCGGCTGGGCACCTTGGATGGGCTTTTCCTGCATCCTTAGGTGTTAAATGCGCCGTTCCCGACAGACCAGTAATATGTTTTACTGGGGATGCTGGTTTTTGGTATCATATTGCAGAAGTGGAAACTGCAGTTCGATGGGGTATTAATGCTGTAATCATTGTAAATAATAACGGCGCTGGTAATCAATCAAAGAGGGGTTTTGATAGGGTATATGGCGGCACTCAAACTGATAAGGCACGGGAGATGTGGACGTTTAATAATGTTAATTTTGCACACATAGCCAAGCACATGGGTGCCGAGTCAATAAGAGTAGAAAATCCAAAAGATTTCACACCGGCACTTCAAAAAGCAATAGCGCTCAATAAGTGCGTTATTTTAGATGTTGTAACAGATGTAGATGCTTTAGCCCCACTCGCATATACAGGATAAGTTTATAAAATTTTATGTTACTAATGCAAATTTATTGATGTATAAATAAAGAGGGATTAATCAAGATCAAATCAATATAGAAAGTTAAAGCTATGACGGATAAAAGTGTTTTTTCACCAAGAATATTAAGACCAGAAGATGCGAATCAAAATTGGCAATGGGATAGAGCTCTGGCTTCGCCAGGATTTAAACAGGTTGACTTTGAAACAAGAGTTGATTTCCAGCGTCTACGAAAATATCGATTGTCTAGAGCTAAAAATGCACTTAAAAATTCAGGTCTTGGAGCATTAATACTATTTGATGTCAATAATATAAGATATATCACGGGAACAAAGATTGGTGAGTGGGAAAGAGATAAGCTTTGCCGTTTCGCCTTGCTTGCTGGTGACGAAGAGCCCTTTGTTTGGGATTTTGGATCTGCAGCAGTTCACCATCAACTTAATTGTGATTGGCTTGACCCTAGTAGGTGCCTAGCCGGTATGACTGGAATGCGAGGAACAGTTCCGCCATCGGTTGGTCTGATGAAATCACATGCAGAAGAAATAATGAGTTATTTGAAGCATGCCGGTGTTGCGGATATGCCAATTGGGCTGGATATAGCCGAAACCGCAATGTTTTTCGAACTGCAAAATGCTGGAATGAATATTGTGGATGGTCAACAAGTGATGTTAGATGCCCGCGAGATTAAGAATATCGATGAAATCACCTTGCTTAATCAAGCCGCAACTATGGTTGATGGTGTATATCATATGATTTATGAAGAACTAAAACCGGGTGTCAGGGAAAATGATATAGTTGCTCTTTCAAATCAAATGCTTTACGAGATGGGTTCAGATGATGTTGAGGCAATAAATGCGATTTCAGGTGAAAGATGCAGTCCACACCCACACAATTTCACTGATCGTATGTTCAGACCTGGAGACCAAGCATTTTTTGATATCCTTCAATCGTATCAGGGCTATCGAACATGTTATTACAGAACTTTTAATGTAGGAACGGCAACATCAGAGCAAAACGATGCCTACATCCAATGCAGAGAGTGGTTAGATAAAGCCATAGAACTTATTAAACCTGGCGTATCAACTGATGTAGTTGCCAAAGCTTGGCCTAAGGCTGAAGAGTTTGGTTTTGACAGCGAAATGCAGGCATTTGGATTACAATTTGGTCATGGACTCGGCCTAGCGCTGCATGAAAGACCAATCATTTCAAGATTAGTGTCTCTGGAAAACCCAATGGAAATAAAAACAGGTATGGTTTTTGCGCTTGAAACATATTGTCCTGCAAAAGACGGCGTCTCTGCTGCTCGAATTGAAGAAGAGGTTGTTGTTACTGATAAAGGCTGTAAGGTTATTTCACTATTTCCTGCTGATGAATTACCAATTGCGAATAGATATTAATTGCTGGTTATATAATGGCAAAGAAGAAAACACTTAATAATGATGATATTGATGAAAAGAAGAGATTAGAGCTCTATAATTCACAATATCTTATTCGTTTTGCTGAACAAAGAGCATATGATTTATTCCTTGAAAATCTTGTAAAAGGTACAAGTCATCTATCGCTTGGACAAGAAGCAATTGCCGCGGGGTTTGCGACTGCAATGCAGGTAAATGATAAAAGTTTCTGCACGTATAGAGGGCATGCGCATACTCTTGCAAGAGGTGCTTCGGTTGTAGGCGTTTTAGGTGAATTGATGCAACGAGATTGTGGTTTAATGAGAGGCAAGGGCGGCTCAATGCATTTAACTGATACGAGTAAGGGCGTAATGGGTTCGTATGCAATCATTGGTGCGCATTTACCAATGGCTGTTGGCTCAGCTTGGAGAGCTCAATATATGGGACATGATGATGTTGCAACAGTATTCTTTGGCGATGGTACAACTAATATCGGTGCGTTTCACGAGGCACTGAACTATGCAGTTGTGTATAAGTTACCAGTAATTTTTGTTTGTGAAAATAATAATTACATGGAATATACGCCAATTGAGTCAATAACTGCTGTAAAAAATCCTGCAGCCGATAGAGCCTCAGCCTATGGATTGGAGAGCATTATCATTGATGGCAATGACGCTGATGAGGTTTACAGAACAGCTCAAGTTGCATATTCAAAGGCACGTTCAGGTGATGGCCCATCACTCATAGAGTGTAAAACATATAGACAATCTGGCCATAGCCGTGCCGATCCTGGTGCTTACAGACCCGATGGAGAGTTGGATCACTGGAAAAAAAATAATGACCCGATAACTAGATATCGTGCAAGGCTGATCGAGTTTGGAGTTAAGCAAAAGGTTATTGATGGTATAGAAGCAAATGTAAAGAGGGTTGTTGATGAGGCAACTGAGGAAGCAAAAAATTCACCAGTCCCACCTGAAGAAATATTAACAACAAACGTTTATGCAAATGGAGGATGGGCATGGCGCAATTAACATACAGAGAGGCTGTTGCAGCAGGAATTGCACAAGAAATGGAGCGTGATGAGACTGTTGCCTTTATTGGAGAAGATGTAGCAAGGGCCGGAGGTGTTTTTAAAGCAACAGTTGGGCTTTTTGATAAGTTTGGCCCAAAAAGAGTAATAGACACTCCAATTTCAGAGCAAGCTATTCTCGGAGCGGCTATGGGTGCCGCTATGACTGGTATGAGGCCAATTGCAGAAATAATGTTCTCAGATTTTCTTGCGGTTTGTTGGGATTTTGTAGCGAATGAGATGTCTAAATCACGTTACATGTCAGACGGTCAATTGAAGTGTCCACTTGTTGTTAGAACAGGTAACGGAGGAGGCTCTCGTTTTGGAGCGCAGCATTCACAATCAGTTGAGAATTGGGCAATGGCAATCCCCGGTATAAAAGTAGTTGCCCCCTCTACTCCAGCAGATGTAAAGGGTTTACTCGCGGCTTCTGTTAGAGACGAGGACCCTGTAATCTTCTTTGAGCATAAGTCACTTTATCCAATAAAGGGTGAAGTGCCAGAGGGTGAACATGTCGATACGCTTGGTACTGCAAAAATCGTACGATCGGGTACAGATGCCACAATAGTTGCGCTAGCGTTAATGGTGCCAAGAGCGATTCAGGCAGCGGATAAATTAAAGATAGATCATGGAATTGATGTTGAGGTTGTTGATATTAGAACCCTTGTTCCTTTAGATATGAAAACAATATCAAGCTCAGTGGTTAAAACTGGACGTCTTTTTACTGTTGAAGAAAATCCAAGACTCTGTGGCTGGGGCGCTGAGATTGTCTCTATAGTCGTAGACGAACTATTTTGGGATCTTGACGGGCCAGCTGTGAGGATAACAACACCACACATTCCACTTCCTGCGGCTGATAACCTCGAAGATATCACGTTACCTTCTGTTGATAGAATTTATAGTAAGATTCTTGATGTATTAAGATAAAAAGGTGCTATCAATGAACATCCAGATGCCACAACTAGGTGAGACAGTAACAGAGGGAACAATCTCAAAATGGCACAAAAAGGTCGGCGATACTGTTAAATCTGGTGAAATTTTATTTGAGATTGAGACAGATAAAACTTCCATGGAAATACCCGCAACTTTAGATGGTAAGTTATCACAAATTCTTGTACACGAGGGAAATACATCATCAGTAGGATCGATTGTAGCAATAATTACATCGGATCATGAGGCTACAAACGACGCCGATGAGCAAGAGGTTGACGTCAATGGAAGAAAAGAGGTTGTCGATAATGTAGCTGATAAGATAGAGACCGAATCTAAAAAGGAAATAGCCAAAGAAATAAGATCTGATGATGATAAAAGAATAGATTTAGATCCACCCGATTGGTTTTCGGTTCTCACGGAAGTGCTCACACCTGATCAAAGTTTTGACTCAATTAATATACCAAATAGTGAAATTAAGTTAACTCCATTAGCAAAAAGGATTGCAATCAATGCAAGTCTTGATTTAAATCTATTGTTGGATTTCTGCAAAACAAATAATATAAAAAAAGTTAACAGGAAGTCTGTTGAGAGTTTCATAACATCTCAATCCCAATCATCCAGAATCATGAATAGGGAAGCAATCGATGAAACCGTCTATAATGAGTCCATATCCCTGAATAGAATTCGAAGAACAACTGCCAAAAGACTATCTCAGAGCTGGCCTTTGGTACCCCAGGCATTCCAGGCAGTTGAGGTAAATTTTAGTAACCTAGACATAATTAGATCAGAAATGAAAGAGAAGAATATGGATAAAGAATTTAAGATTTCATATCTATCATTCGTCGCAAGAGCGATTGCTATTGCTAGGGATAATTTTCCTCTAATAAATAGCACTTTCAATGATAAAGAGATTATTGTTGCTGAATTCCTGAACCTTGCCATTGCCGTTGACTTAAATTTTGATGGATTAATTGTACCCGTTATAAAAAGTGCTGAAAAATATAAACTTACAGATCTAAATGATAAAATAAATGATCTTGTCGATAGGGCACAAAATAATAATCTCGAGCAGGAGGAATACCATGGTGGTACATATACAATATCAAACAACGGAAGTATGGGGACATACCTTACAGCACCAATTGTTAATCCGCCACAGGTTGCCATAATGTCTTTTGATGGTATCCGTAAAAAACCGGTTATTATTGAAGATGAAACCGGAGATAAGATAGGAATAAGAAAAATTGGTGTTTTGGGACAGAGTTTTGATCATCGAGCATTTGACGGGGCTTATGCTGCAAGTTTTTTGAAAGAGGTAAAAACAATAATTGAAGATTATAATTGGCAAACTGAAATTTAAATAAGGAGAAAAATGATGAGCCACAAAATTGGATGGGTCGGAACCGGAAGAATGGGATATCCGATGGCAGGACGTCTTGCAAAGGATGGACACAATATAAGTGTTTGGAACAGAACAAAAGCAAAAGCTGATCCGCTATCGGAATATGGTGCGACTGTTGTTGAGGCCATTGATGAGCTTCATGATGTTGAGGTCTTATTTACTATGGTGTCGACAGGTAAGGATCTGAAAGAAGTGTATTTTGGTGATAAAGGTGTTTTATCAAAAGGTTCAAGCAGCTCCCAAATATTTGTAGATTGCTCTTCAATCTCTTCTGAGGACTCCGATGAAATAAGGGACAGGCTGACTGAAAAAGGCATAGCATATATATCTTGTCCAGTAAGCGGTAATGGTAAGGCCGTTAAGGCCGGTGTCTTATCAATTGTAGCCTCAGGGCCAAAAGAAGTATTTGACACTATCAAACCATATCTTGAAACAATTGCACCAAGGGGAGTTGCTTATGTTGGTGAGGGTGATCTAGCTCGTTTTTGTAAGATAGCTCACAATGTGATGTTAGGCGTTGTAATACAGAATTTAGCCGAAATTACCATACTTGCACAAAAAGCAGGTGTACCGAGGCACGCTTTCTTAAATTTTATGAATAACTCCGTCATGGGCTCCATATTTACAAAATATAAATCGAATGCATTTACGAATCTTGATTGGACAACAACATTTACAACTCCATTATTGCTTAAAGATCTTGACCTTGGATTACAATCTGGGAAGGAGTTGGGTGTTCCAATGCCTGTCACGGCTGCAACAAGACAGGCGGTTCAACAGCATTCTGGTAGAATTGAGCGAATGGCAAAAGAAAATTTAGAGAAGGACTTTGGAATGTTATTGGAAAGTGTCGCTGATGGAGCAGGGATAACTCTCCAGCCAGAGAACGTTCCAATTCCAACTGGGCTTGAAACGGAAGAATAAGTTTCTTTTGTTTCTTGACCTTTAACACAAGATAGTGTTAGCTAAGTGATTATCTTATCGCGGGGTGGAGCAGCCCGGTAGCTCGTCAGGCTCATAACCTGAAGGTCGCAGGTTCAAATCCTGCCCCCGCAACCAATTTTCTTTTAATATAATCGCAAAACTAGGGTATAATTAGGATGCTTTTTCATGCTGGGTGTCATATGCTCTCTGTTTTATCAGAAAAAAGTTTTAGAAATCTTTTTTTCGCACAAAATTTCTCATTATTGGGCAGCGGTCTCGCAACTGTTGCAATAAGTTTATTGGCTTATGATTTAACAGGAAGAAACGCAGCGCTCGTTCTGTCAGGTTTATTTACAATCAAAATGCTCGTTTATGTTATTTTTTCACCTTTTGCAGGAGCAATAGCAGATAAATTTGATACTAAGAAATACCTAATAATCCAGGATATAGTTCGTGCAATCGCTGCATTTGGCTTAATATTTGTGAGTGAAATTTGGCATCTATATTTGATAATTATTCTTATTTATCTTTCTACGGCAGCTTTTACTCCAATATATCAATCTACAATCCCAAAAATATTTAAAGATGAGGCTGACTATACAAAAGCCTTATCCCTCTTTAGGCTAGCACAAGATATGGAAAATATCTTGAGCTATGCATTAGCGACCTTCTTACTACTTTTTCTAAATTATGATTTATTGTTTGTTGGGACTTTTATAGGTTATTTTGTCTCTGCACTATTGATTTCTATGATTGTATTCCCATTCTTATCAACATCATCATCTCGAAGAGAAAATAACTTCTATAAGAACCTTACTCTTGGTATGAGAAAATACTTAAGTGTGTCTGAGTTGAAAGGGTTAATGTTTTTAAATTTGGCTGTCTCTGCAGGTGGATCAATGATACTCGTTAATACAATTATTTTTGTGAGGGCAACACTGAAATTACCAGAAATTGCTTTTTCGATTACAATGTTATTTTTTGGGGTTGGTTGTATATCAGCAGCCATACTAATTCCATATCTATCAAGGGGGGTTACAGCGACACTTCTAATGCTATCCGGTTCATATCTCTTGTCTGTGACATTTGTAGCTCTTGCATTTTGGATAATGCTATTTGATTTCATATGGCCTGTGCTATTAATCGCATGGTTTTTTTCTGGATTTGGTTATACACTCTTGCTTACTCCAATGGGCCGAGTTATTCGTCAAGCGTCACCTGTCGATGAGTTTTCACAAGTTTATTCAGCTCAATTCTCTTTGAGTCATTTATGCTGGTTATTTATGTATCCAATTTCAGGGTATCTAATGACACTGTCAGGTGGCCCAATGACATTATTGGTGCTAGCCATGGTAATAGTGCTCTCAAATATAGTTGCTGCATGGTATCTTAATAACTGAAAAGATAATAAATATTCCTGATATTTCTCAAAATTAGTGATTGACAGTATGATTTTTTCATCATTTACTAACTGGTATGGATCTAGGGAACACGGTGCAAGTCCGAGGCTGCCCCCGCAACTGTAATTAATCTGTAAGTATTAAAAAGCCAGATACCGATCCGTTTTATTAAATTTTTCACGGAGGGTGATATGTACTCAAGAATATCTCAGTTAATCACATTACATAATCTACAAGTATCTTCATTATCTAGGTCTTTATTTGCGATTGTTTTCGGCTTCACCATGATAATGGTTTTTGGTTTTGCATCACCTGAGCTAATTCACGATGCGGCTCACGATGTGAGGCACATTATGACTTTTCCCTGTCATTAGATAATATTAGGATTTCAGGTGATTAAATATATATATCCAGCTATAATTGCTGGCCTTATCACAGGGTTTGCTTTTACGTTATTTAATTTATTTTTTGTTCAATCATTGATTGTTGAAGCGGAGTTATTGGAACTGCATTCTGCTGGTGTAGTTCACGATCATTCACATGTTGGAGATAAGGATAGTTCTTTTATAAGTGAAAGAAATTTTCTTACATTATTGGTAAATATTGCAATGTGCGTTGCTTTTTCGCTAATCGTGATTGGTTTTTATTATATCAGGGATGGTCTAAGTGATACTAGGAACCTATTAAAAATAACTTTATCTGGCTTCCTCATCTTTTTCTTGCTACCAAAAATTTTTATATTACCTCAGCTTCCTGGGCAAAGCCTAGGGAATACAGCATTCGTGCAATTAATATGGATACTAACAACATTAGGATCAATGGCAATTTTAATAATTACGGACAGATTAAACCTTTTTTCTATAAGGCTTTTATTATTGTTATCTCTAATAGTAGTATCGATATTTATCCTGTTGAATTTAGACTTAGTTGTATACAAAATAGATCCATTGCATTCTACCTTTATATATTATACCTTCATATCAAATTTAATTTTGTGGACCTTGCTGTATCTAAATTTAAGTTATTTCATCAAGGATTAATATTATTACACTGAATGGTTCTTGATGTTCGAGCTAATTTCCGATAATTACATACTTTACACCATCTTTCTTGTAATCTTTTTGATCTCGGGATTTGTAAAAGGAGTGACGGGTATCGGCTTGCCGCTTACTTCTATTGCGCTTCTGACATTTTTCATTAATCCACTCCAAGCAATCGGGCTAAATATGATACCGGTCATAGTTGCGAATTTCCAGCAGTACATTTCTGCAGAAAGTCCAATGAATACTGCAAAAAAATATCGAGTTTTTGCAGTTACAATGCTGATATTTATTTTTATTACATCATTTCAAGCGGTTATTTTGGGGGACGAAATTTTAAAATTATTGATTGGTATATTGGTAGTAATTTTTGCTTTGGATAACCTCTTCAGACGTGCTTGGTCATTCGATATTAAAAATGATCGGCTGTGGCAACTGGGAATGGGATGTATCGCGGGTATAGTTGGCGGATTGACCTCAATTTGGGGTGTACCGATAATAATCTATTTAATATTGAAGAAAGTATCACCTCAAGAATTTGTCGATACGACAGGATTTTTATTTTTGATTGCCGTTATCCCAGCAACAATTGGTTATTATTTTACCGGCGTCTTCCTTGTTGAAATGATCCCTATCGCAATATTCTGTTCACTATTTGCAATAATCGGCATGAGGCTAGGTAGATTTGTTCGTCTAAAAATTAATGCAAATACTTTTAAAAAAGTACTTTTATGCCTTTTCTTATTAATAGGTGTAAGGTTAATAAGCTCATTTTTTGGCATAATGTAAATACTTCAAAATGATAATTACGATTGAAGACTATATTTCTTGGCGCAAATCTACTAAGGGCATATATATAAGTTATATTTCCGGTGATACTGCAGTATTATCAATTTCAAAAAACGGAATAGACGCTCAGTCAATGTATATTAATTCATCATTAAAAGAATATACAATTGATCCTCACTGTTGGTTTACTATTGAAACCTTAGGGCGTGCGACTGAAATAGAAGTAAATATTAATTTAAGGAGCATAACAATCGCACCTGAGGACTGGAGACCAATACCACGAAAGCCATGAGGCTATCTACTTCTTAATTTCATATTCAAAATTTTGGGTGTCAGAATTTATACTGATTAGTTTTGCACCATTTCTAATATGATAGTGAGTTGCCATGGGTGTCAATGGCGATAGAGTTACCACTTGTTTGACGTTATCCATATTTTTTACGATGTGCTCTAATAATTTTCGCATTATTTCTTTGCCCGCACCTCTTTTACGAGACCATACGGTATAGGCTATCAGGATTGAAGAATTTCTCTCAAGATGTGAGTTCTTACTCATTAATTCTAATTCTTTTTCGGTATGCGGGATCTCATCAGTGAATGCAACGCAAACAATTCCTTCTATATTGTTATCATATTCCAGTCCATAGATCTGTCTTCCATAACTAGTCCTGAAGTCTAAGCTTAAGTGTGGTCGCACAGGATCTTCATTTACGTCAATTTGTTCAAGTAGAACTAGCTCTGATCCTTTGACCCACTTAAAAAAATTATCAACCTTATTTTTAAATGCTTTCATTCCATTCCTATTCCTTGGCGCGCCGGGGAGGATTCGAACCCCCGACCCCCTGATTCGTAGTCAGATACTCTATCCAGCTGAGCTACCGGCGCAGTAATTAGTACTGTATACATATATACTCTTTATTTTAATATCACAAGAGATCTGATTTGTAATTTCAGTCAGATTACTCCGTAAATTTTTATTACTAAAACGAATAAATATTCTATAATTTATCTATAGAAATACATTAATTATTATTTGAATGAAAATATCATGAGTAAGAATTGTCGTAGAGTAGTTACAGGCTTTGATGAAAGAGGAGAGTCAATCATAATCTCAGACGGGTATGTAAAAAATAAAATGGAAAAAGATACAAGGCCGGGGGTCAGCTTGACCAACATTTGGCATACCTCAGAGTTTCCAATAGAAATGAATGCTGATATTGAGAAGGTAGACGAGGAATTCATTATGTTTCCTCAATCGAATGAGACTATATGTAGAATTTCATCTTTTGAACCAGATAAAAGATATCAGAATGATGCTTATGATAGTACTTCTTATTTCTCAGATCTAGATGCAGGAGATACACTCGTGAAGTCAAAAAGGCATCCATTTATGCATAAATCAAGAACGGTAGATTATGCCATAATTCTAGAAGGAGAGATAACTTTGTTACTGGACAGTCAAGAGGTCACTCTGGGTGCAGGAGACATTGTGGTTCAGAGAGGCACAAACCATGCTTGGGTTAATAACGGCGATAAGTTATGTCGGGTTTGCTTTATACTCATGGGTGCAGAGTGATCCGAATAGAGTACGATGTTTATAGTGTTAATGACAGCTCAATAAAAAATATATAATAATTAAATTTGATCCACGATCCAAAAACTGTGTTATTTTATAATTCAAGATGGCTTCCATCATGATTATAAAAATGACCTGACTTCTTCATATCTATCTTTTGTATCAATTTGTATATGGAACTGGCACTTTCTTTTGTTGACAGAGTTGCATATTCTCCCCCCATTTGAGTTCTTACCCAGCCTGGATGAATTGAGACAATTGGTATTTTACTGTGTCTTAATTCGTTTGAAAGGGTGATCATTATGTTATTGATTGCTGCCTTTGAGGCTCTATAAAAATAGGACTCGCTACCAGAATGTTTTTGGCTTCCCATATGCGAAGATATTATTATTATCTTAGGACTCTTACTTTGTTTTATTTGATTTAAAAATGCTCGAATTGTGAAAAAGGGTCCGGCAATATTTGTCATAAGTACATCAGAAATAATGTCGAACTCGTTATCTTTGTCCATCATTCCTCCTCTGGCACCCATAATACCAGCGTTACACACCAACACATCAAGCCTTTCAATATTTTTTGAAACATTAATCAGATCACTTTCAACCGTAACATCGGCTTCGCGAAGCTCAACTCGACTCGGATTTTTATTTTGCAGGGATATAAGTTTATCTGAGTCACTGGATCTTCTGCATAGACTGATCACTCTATCGTTATTCCGTATAACTTCTTCGGTAAGTGCGAGGCCAATCCCACGATTTGCACCAGTAATTAGATAATTCATGTCCATGCTATACCCAATGAAGATTGTAATTTGGATATTTTATAATATTGATATATTATAATAAAAAAAAGTAAAAATAAATGGGGATAGTGATGGTTAAGCAAAGAATAAGTTATATAGATCCAGTTGAGATCGATGATGTTGAAATGCGGAATGAGTTTGAAAGATGCAGAACAAGGGGAACTCCTAGACCCGAAAGTCAAGCAATAAGAGCCCATGTACCTTCTACATTTTGGTCATTTGCAAATACGTGGCAGACTGTATTTCATGAGGGTGTTGCTGACCATACTATAAAAGAACTTTGCCGCGTCTTCGTATCGCATTCAGTTAAATGTGAGTATTGTGGAAATCAAAGGTCAATCCAATCACGAACTAAAGGCCTAATTGAAGAGGATTATTTTGATTTATTAAACTTTGAGAAATCAAAAAGATATAATGCAAGACAAAAAGCTGCTCTTAGATACACTGAGGCTATTGTGTGGGATCTTGAGTGCAATGATGCATTATGGGATGAACTTCACAAACACTATACCGAGCCAGAAATTGTAGAAATCGGTTATTTTGTTGCAATAACCATGGGTCAACAAAGGTGGCTTAAAACTCTTAATATCGATCATCATGCGGTATTGGCGGGGACAGATGCATCTATGATGCCAGGTGCAGAAACACCTGATTCATGGCAAAAACACAAATCCTCAGAAAACTATTGGGCTAAAGATAAAAAAACATCATTATCGGATTAAGCTATCTTTATGACCCATTACTAGGCCAAATTCTTTTTGCTAAGTTTGGAGACCCTGGCGCGTGTACCAATTTTCTTACAACACGATCTGTCCACGCCTCCATTTCAGGGTTTTCTGTCTCATGATCAACAAAAGTATTATTCCTTGCATCTGTTGATGACCATTCATACAAGATAGCATGCTTTGCCCAACCAGAAACTGACACTAATTTTCTTACGCCCTGGCAACCTGGTAGTTTCTTCATTGATGGAATTCTCCAAGTTGCATACCAACTTGCAAGCTCATCCTCATCTTCATAAGATCCAGAGTTGAAATTTCCTAGTTGAATACACTCTGAAAGACCTGCTCCATCAAATGGTTTTTTTTCCGATCCAGGCCCCCTTGCTTCCTCTGTCATAATATTATATCTCTCTTCGCGTCTCATTTTTAAATATCCCAAGTCATTTTGATTTAATGATTGATGATACTCAGTTATTGTTGGATCTACAAAAACCTCAGGATTTTCTGCACCAAAAATTAATATATAACGATCACCAGAGGGTATTGATTTATTATCATGACTCAATCTTCCCTTTTCACCAGGGTGGGCTACATTGTCGAGGGACTTAAAGTGACAAGCCCAGAGGACTCTCGGGTCATTAAGACGAGCGGGGATGTACACGCCATGTAACCATTCTAGATATTCTGACTCATTGTTATCATCTAGGTTGTACCAATGAATAAGATAGCCATTTTCCCTTAATTCATTCATGCAATTATTCCTAATTTTTTATCATTTAAATGATATTGGATATTTTAAAATAGACTAACAATTTATTAGTTACTAACATAAAAAAATGAAACCAGAAAAAATTAGAGATTTTACAGACTTTCAATACAATGTCTTTGAAGAGATAAAAAAAATACCGAAAGGTCAGACAATTAGCTACAAGCAGCTAGCTGAAAAAATCGGTAGACCACGCGCTTATAGAGCGGTGGCTAACGCCTGCGGCAAGAACCCAGAACCAGGTATCATACCATGCCATCGTGTAGTAAGATCAAACGGTGATATTGGTGGATATAGCCTTAAGGGCGGAGTAAACAAAAAACGTAAACTCCTTAAGACTGAAAATAAAAATTATTTAGGCTGATAGGTAGTTTTACTACTAATCTTCGATTAGTTTTATATTTACAGCTGATACTTTGCCTTTTTCTTCTGCAACATCATACTCAACATTTTGATCTTCAAATAAATTTCTTATGCCGGAATTTTGAAGTGCAGAAATATGGACGAAAATATCTTTGTCGCCCTCTTCAGGTTGAATAAAACCATAACCTTTTTTTAGGTTAAACCATTTAACTTTTCCGTTTGCCATTTAAATACTCCTTGGATAGCAAATTAATAAATTGGAACTTCGTTCCTGTTTCTCACTTAATCAGATATCAAATTGCCGTAGTAATATGGCTGGTATATTCACATTAATACATTGAACTTATATATATTGAATTTTAGCTCAAAACATATCTATACATATCATTGAATTAGATAAATAGATATACATATTTTTATATTGTTTATAAATAAAGAATGCATCTCAGCTTGCTTCTGCAGGCTAATTTCAATAAGGTTATATATAAAGCAGCAAGGCGAGGTATTTTAATAATGTTAAATCAAGACCATCTTAATGCAATAAAAATTGCGATTGAAAAAGAAATGAAACTTGGGAACAAACAAGTGGGTTGGAAACTAGGATTTGGATCTCCTGCTGGCCTAAAAGCATTGGGAATAAATAGACCATTGATTGGTGCACTATTTGACTCCGGTGAAATTATCTCAAACACCCAAATAGATCTAGAAGCAGTGACAGAGCCAAGAGTCGAGGCTGAATTAGCGGCGCATATTAGCAGAGATATTCCTTCAAATGCGACGTTCGATCAAATTAAAAATTGTATATCAAGCCTTGTTGCAGGGATTGAATTTGTTGATTTTCATAGTCCGCCTAAAAGCCCAGTTTTTGTCTTATCCGAAAATATATATCAGCGTGGCTGGATTGTAGATGTTGATACAAGATCTGGTTGGGGTGATGGCGTAAGTAACTGTCAAATCACGGCAACAATGGGCCATGAAAGATGGGAACCATTTGAAAATATTGAAATCCTAATAGGTACCCTAGAGGATAACTTTAATGAATGTAATATTGTTGCAAACCAACTTGGACGAGGGATATTAAAAAATGATGTAATCTTATTAGGTTCGATGTTTCCTCCTCATCCTGTAAATATGAGCGATTTTGTGGTATCAATGAATGGATCTGCGATTACACTTAGATTTAAGTCTTAGAATTGTACAAGCCTATATAAGCTGAGAGGATTGAATTATGCGAATAAAAAAGGGCGATAAATTAGAAGAAATAGTTCTTCCAAAGCATGACGGCACACCGTTTAAATTATCAGAAACACAGGGAAAAAAGGTCTTGCTTACCTTCTATCGTATCGCTGGCTGTTCTTTTTGTAATTTGAGAATAAATGAACTACAAAAAAGATATAGCGAGCTTGGAGATAACTTCACCCATGTTGGGATCTTTCACTCACCAGTTGAGAACTTAGGTAGATATATGAACAAGCATGGTGACCTACCATTTACCGTATTGGCAGATGAAGAATTTACGTACTTTAAAAAATATAATATACAAAGATCATTTTTTAAACTACTAGCGGCTACATTGCTAAAGGTCCATAAAATATTTCCAGCAATGGTTAAGGGATATATTCCGTTAAGTATCAAGGGTCATTTGGATATTGCTGTTACTGATGTTCTAATCAATGAAGGTGGTGTCGTTGAGGATGTCTATTATGCAAAAAGTGATGTCGCAGACCACTTCACATTTGATAGAATCCGAGAATTCTCCCTATTGTAAAGTACTTACAATTCGATATAGTTATAAATAAAAAAACAAAAAAGGAAATATTATGTCAATCATAGAAAAATTAGGTCAAGCAATTGATCAAAAAAATGAATCAGTTATGCATGAGTTACTGCACGATGATTATAAATTTACAATGCATTCCAATGGAGCAGTTTTAACTAAACAGGATGTAATTAGCTGGGCAATGAGTGACGATATAAACCGTGAAAGAGTCAGAATCATTTATGAAAATGACGAAATTGGTATTGAGCATGCTTTTGTAACTTTTAGTGATGGGAATAAACAAGCTGTAATGGGTGTTTACACATTCAAAGATGGGCAGGTCATCGGCTTCGAGACTGGTGCAACTAATATTTCAAAAGAATAGATTTATTGAAGATTATACCGTTATGTATCTGAGAGATTTTTAAATGAACACAATTGATTTTTGGTTTTCCATTGGAAGTACTTATACATACTTATCTGTCAGTCGAATTGAAGCAATATCAAAAAGCGAGAATATTACATTTAACTGGAAGCCATTCAGTGTAAGAAAAATAATGATGGAAATGGATAATATTCCCTTTACTCCTCCATCAAAAAAGATCAAGTCAGATTATATGTGGCGTGATATTGCAAGAAGGGCTCAATTTTATGGGTTTAGACCAAAAATTCCTGCGCCATATCCATTAACACAATTTGATTTGGCAAATAAGATTGCAATTCTCGGAATGAATGAAGGTTGGGGAATTGATTATGTAAAAATTACTTATAAGCGCTGGTTTGAAGAGGGAAAGGAGCCGGCAACAGAGCCCAATCTGAGTGAAATAATGCAAGAAATGAAGTTAAATAAAGATGAGGTACTAAGAAAAGTAGAGGACTCGGATATTGAAGCTACTTACCAAAAAAATACTAATACGGCGTTTAAATCAGGCGTCTTTGGAAGCCCAACATTCATATACGATGGTGAAGTATTTTGGGGTGATGATAGGCTTGAAGATTGTATTAAATGGCTAAAGTTGAGCTAAAGCCCCTAGATCCAAGAAATGATTTAAGAATGATACCTAGTCAGTATAACCTCATCTCAGAAATCAGTATTTTCAAAAAAAAATAAAAATTTTTTTTAGAGTGAAACAATATTGTGCAAAATTTTTGCTGGTGGTAATATTGAGATGTGTGGGTAGTGATTATAGGGATGTGTTTGGTGAAAACAACAAAACCGCTACCCACTAGTGATAATACGAAACTGGATCATCCTTAGATTGCTAATAATATAAAAATACCTACATTGCTATGGCAAAGACCTGCTGATATAATTAACTTATGGGAACCATTTTATTAATTACCGGTGTTGTATCTGTGCTTTCAATGAGTGCAATACTTCTTATTTGGATTTTCGGCCTTATTCTATCATTTTTCAAGATTAAAATATTTGATAGCTCGAATACTCATAAAATTATGGCTGTACTAATTAAAACATTACAACTTGGCATGGTTGGTTTTGCACTGAGCACGCTAATAATTTTCATACTATCACAAGGGCTCTAAATGACAGGGTTCTACAACAAATATATGAATACGAGAAATCAATACATCATAATGGGTGTATTGGTCATCGCAATGTTACTCTGCTCCCTATACATCTGGGACCATGACAGAAAACTACCCAAGGAAGAAGAGTATGTATACGAACCTTTTAAATCAGAAGATGTTGATTTTTGGATAAAAGGAGGAGGTAATATTTTGGGCCCACCAGAAGACCCAATAGATTATTACTACTATTTGGAGCTATACAATGCTGAACATGGACCAGACAATAAATACTAATTCTACTCTTCGAACTAGTATATTGTTTTATAAGCAGCACACAGATCCCTCATGAAATTATATTAATTCATGAATAATATTGAACACGTTATAGATAAGTATTGGTCTTTATCTTATCTAACTTCGTTACTAATTAAATAATAAAGTAAAAAAATTTCTAATGAAAAAAATTATATACATACCCCTTATATTATTCTTATTAGCAACAGTTCCATATGCGGCTGAGAATGAAGTTGCGCTTAAAATAGAAAAAGTCATCACGTCACAATTCAATGCGTTTCAAGAAGAAAATCTATCACTTGCATACAGCTTTGCTGCACCTGAGATCAAAAGGCGCTACCCATCGGCGGAACTTTTTGGTCAAATGGTCAAAAATGGGTATTCCGACATCTGGGATTCTAAGTCGCATACATTTGAAGATTTGAAGCTGAAGGGTGACATAGCATATCAAATAGTCACCGTCTTTTCTGATGATAATATAATAAATAATTATATATACACCCTTTACAACTACTATGGTGAATGGGTAATCGCAGGGGTTATGCGCTACAGACCAGATAATCTTGATGCATAACTTGCAATAACTCATATAAATATTGGGTAATGTTTTAGATATGCACACACAAAATCAAAGTAAGATTGCAGAGCGCCGTCCAAGTTGATAAACTTATCAAATGGGTATTGGTATGTTAATTGTGGTTGGCGGATTCGTAACTGCCTATTTCTATTTAAGATTATTGATGAAGCCTGTTTGGAAATGGTTGGAGTTAAACATTGCCGACAAAGTTAGTAATGGTAGCTTAAAAATCCTAGTTAGATACTTGCTCATGCTTTCTCTTGTTTCCATTCATTTTTTTGTAATTTTTTATATATTTGAATTAAGACAAATATAAATGAAATGATAAAAGGCAACTATTGATGAACATGAACCTACTGCTTTTGATAACTTTCTTAATTGCAATAATACTAGCTATTTTGTATTACAACCTTCTGAAAGAGCACAGGAGACTTAAGAAGTTTGCAGGTGTATTCACCATGCGTGATTGGCACAAAAAGAATGGGACAGAGGATGAATACAATAAGCTCTTTGAGATGGGAATAAAAGAGGTTAATGAGAAAATAGAAGAAGCTGAAAATAATGATAAAAAGAAAATTTAATTAAGCCTACCCCCCCAAATTAAAAATAAAACTATCAGAAATAATAAATGGAACTTAGGAATATAGCAATAATAGCCCATGTCGATCATGGTAAAACTACTTTAATTGATAAATTATTATCACAATCCGGCGCATTTAGAGTAAATCAGAAAGTCACTGAAAGGATTATGGATTCCAATGATCTGGAAAAAGAGAGGGGTATAACAATATTAGCAAAATGCACTTCTGTTGTTTGGGGTGGAATAAGAATAAATATTATTGATACCCCGGGTCATGCAGACTTTGGTGGTGAAGTTGAAAGAATCCTGAGCATGGTTGATAGCGCAATCCTCCTTGTAGATGCTGCTGAAGGTCCAATGCCTCAAACAAAATTTGTATTATCAAAAGCTTTACAAATTGGTCTTCGACCAATGGTCATAATTAATAAGACTGATAAAAATGACTCTAGACCAGAGGAGGTGGTTAATGAGATTTTTGATCTATTTGCTGTTCTGAATGCTGACGAATATCAGCTTGATTTTCCAATATTATATGGTTCAGGGAGAAATGGCTGGGTCACTCATGACCTAAACCATGCAAATGACAATCTAAACCCGCTTTTTGAATTAATAATAAATCACACACCCCCTCCCAAAGTTGGGACCGGCAATTTTAAAATGCTTGGAACGATCCTCGGGAATGACCCGTATCTTGGTAGATTGATTACCGGAAAGATTTTTTCTGGGGAAGTTGTAACAAATCAACAAATAAAGGTATTAGATCAAGATGGGAATGTTATTGAAAATGGGAGAGTTACAAAGATACTCGCATTTAGAGGAACAGAAAGAGCTTCCGTTGAGAGTGGTAGTGCGGGTGATATTATCTCAATTGCGGGTCTTACAAAAGGGACGGTTGCCGATACATTCTGTAGTCCTGAAAATAACGAAATATTAAATGCGCAACCAATTGATCCTCCAACAGTCCAAATGGCATTTAGCGTGAATGATAGTCCTCTTGCTGGCTCCGAAGGAAATAAGGTGACGGGAAGGATGATTGGTGATCGTTTAATAAAAGAGGGAGAGGGCAACATTACACTTAATATTGAGAAGTCGTCAAACGACGGCAGTTTTTTAGTTTCTGGAAGGGGTGAATTACAATTATCAGTACTAATTGAGACGATGCGACGAGAAGGTTATGAATTAAGCGTTTCTAAGCCTCAAGTTCTAATGAAGAATGACGAGATGGGTAAGTTACTTGAACCTATTGAAGAGGTAATTATTGATGTAGATGATGATTATGCCGGTCAAGTCGTTCAGGACCTAAATAAAAGAAAAGGTATCATGTTAGAAATGAAACCATTTGGCGCAGGTAGATCAAGACTAATTTTTGAAGCACCAACAAGAGGCTTGATTGGGTATCAATCGGAATTATTAACAGTTACAAGCGGAACCGCAGTGATTAATCGCCTGTTCTCAAGGTATGAAAGTTTTAAAGGTGAAATAAAAGGTAGGACGAATGGTGTACTAATTTCGAATGGCGATGGCATTTCAGTTGCATTTGCTTTGTTTAATCTTGAAGAGAGGGGGCAAATGATAATTAGTTCGGGTATACCTGTCTATCAAGGTATGATAATCGGCGTGCATTCAAGGCCTAATGATCTTGAAGTAAATATTTTAAAAGGGAAAAAGTTAACAAACATCAGAACGCATTCCAAAGACGAAGCTGTAAAACTTACACCACCAATTGCTATGAACTTGGAAAAAGCAATCGCATGGATTTCTGATGATGAGCTCATTGAAGTAACTCCCAAATCAATAAGGATACGAAAGAAGTTTCTCGATCCTAATATACGAAAAAAAATGGAAAAAAAAGTTAATTAGAAGCCTGTAAATTGTAATTACTTGTTCGGTAGAGTTGTATCCGATGACCCCTACTTATGAGTTATTGGAAAAAATCTGACCATTTTCAGTCCGAGAATTTAAGTTAAGACTATTTATTGGATTTGCAAGATTGATAGTCTACTCTCGATATCTTCTTGAGCTCGATCTTGTTCCCATTGGAAGCCCTTGTTATCGACAATAAGCTTGCATCTGGATCATTACTTTTATTAATAAGTATTTCTAATATACATTCTTGAAATTCAATATTTCTTAAAGAGTGTTTCAGTATCCTAATCTCCCTATCTCTCTTATTTTTTTTTGAACGACTTTGGCCTCCCATGCCATGATATGAAATATTGGATAATTCTAAATTTTTTTCATTGTCAAAAAAATTTAGTGGGGTAGTGGTGGTATCCGCATTTGCGACACAGGATATTAAAATGAGCAGGACAGCGCTTTTTGACATATAAGAAATTGATTTATAGACTCTAGTCATTAAATTTTTGATTATTTATTTTGTATTTGAATGTTATATATGTAAATAAATGTATATTTCAATGGCATAAGTTGGTGTAACTACAGATACATTGGTGAGGACGACAGGATTTGAACCTGTGACCCCCAGATTAGGAATCTGGTGCTCTATCCTACTGAGCTACGCCCCCACTTTATTGATAATAACGAATGTTTATTTTTCGGTCTATAGGCTTTTCCGAGCACATTCAAAAATAAAATCTATTATATTCAATTGATAATAGTATAATTAATTAGAGTTATAAATCTAACTATAAAGTGTAATGAAATTTCTAAAATTAGATAGAGCTGTGATGAGTAATTTCAGCAGCACAGAAAAAAATAGAGTAATTACCGTCAAGACGAATGTACCGTCCATCATAATAAGTCTATTTAAAAATAAAGCGCCTAATATACTATCCGCAGTAATTTTTGGGATCAATGATAGTACGTGTTCAGAGTTGATTGAAGGTAATGTATATCGAAAACAAATTGATTACCCAAAAATATTTAAATTACGGTTTATAAATAAACCATATATTGCATATAAGACGCTGCAGGCTTCATTACTGCAAAGACTATTAAAAATTTTAGTAAATTCATATAAAGAAGATGAACTAACTTTTCTTATTTTTAATGGATCTATATCACCTGACAATGTTTTCGACAGTATAAAAACAAGTCACAGACGTGTTTATATCGAGAATGGTTTTTTTCCAAATACGCTACAAATTGACCCCCATGGGATTAATGCCGCAAATTCATTACCAAGAAAAGCCGAGTATTACTTAAATCTGCCGAACTACGAACTAAAAGACTTGCCGACACAAGTCCAAGTGAGAAAACAAAAAGTAGATTATCCAGTAATTGAGTTACCAAATGATTACATTTTTTTACCATTTCAAATCCCATCAGATCAACAGATTAGAGTTCATTCGACATGGATAAAAACGATGGATGATTTTATGGACCTGATAATTGAATTTGCAGCTAAATATTCAGATAAAAATTTTGTGATAAAGGAGCACCCAAGTTTCAAGCAATCTATAATCGGAAAAAAACCCCTCAAAAAAAATATACTTTTTGCTAATGGTAATAGTACAGAGGAGTTAATAAAAAATGCACGTTTTATTATAACTCTGAATTCAACAGTTGGCATCGAAGCCTTATTATTTCGTAAGCCGGTGATAACTCTAGCCGATGCATGCTATAATATAGATGGTCTCGTAAGGCATGCCAGTAATTCAGAAGAGCTTAATCAAATTATTCTGGATACAGACTGGTTTCCCGATGAGAGGCTACGAATTCAATTTTTAGGCTATATTTGGAATGAGTATCTTTTTCATGGTTATTTTAATAATTTGCCATCTGATACTTTATTAAAGATTGAGAATATTTTAAATTTATAGGGATACATAATATATAATTGGATTTTGTCCAATATGGGGCGCATCAATGAATAATAAAAGTACTTGTGTTTTTGCAGTGAGTAAAAAGAAATCACACGAATTTTCGAAAGAGTCCCAAGAGGCTATTAATTTAATCACTATGCACGGTGTTGAAGGGGATGCTCATGCGGGAAAATATGTTAAACACAGATCGCGCGTAAAAAAAGATCCGAGTCAGCTTAACATGAGGCAAGTTCACTTATTTGCTTATGAGATTTTAGAAGAATTTCAAGGGTTAGGGCATTACATAAAGCCAGGTGAGTTAGGCGAGAATATAACAACAATCGGAATTGATCTGGCAAATCTTCCAAAGGGTACAATTTTGAATATTGGAAGAGATGCAAAAGTCGAAATAACTGGGCTCAGAAAGCCATGTAAACAAATAGATGATTTTCAGGATGGGTTATTAAAGAGGGTAATTTCAAAAAATAGGTCAGGTAAAATAGATATAAAGTCAGGAGTGATGTCAATAGTAAATGAAGGTGGCGCTGTTAGACCGGGAGATGAAATAGAAATTATTTATCCAAGCCAACCTCACATAGAATTAACATTTGTATAGATATCAGGTTTAATAGACTATTCTCTCCAGAGACGCGACTCAGCAGGAAATAAATCATCAATTGAAGGTCTAACTTTTATCAGCTTTTGCTCGTATAAGTAATTAATTAGTTTATCAATATTCTTCATATTGGGCTCCGTAAGTCCATATGGATAGGGATCATTATCAAATAGTTCGATGATATCAGTCCATTGTTTATCTGCCCAGGGGAGAAACGTTGATCCCAATTTTCTCTTTAAAGCTTTTGCCTTGCTCTTGCTGTATGCCTTGAATAAGCTATATCCAAGACTTGGGTTTTTTATGAGTGTATCACGATGTATCATCAGGCAATGATTAATGGGATAAATACCACATCTTTCAAAATATTTTCTTTCAATCTCCGCATAGTTATCAAAAAGTGGTTTCAAACTTCTATCTTTCGGTGATTTCTGTATATCCAATGGTCGGGGAGCAACATAAGCGTCAAGTTCTCCCTTTATGACTAATTCCTCAGGATCATTGTCAATCAACTTAACGTTTGCTTGTATTGGAGGTGCAAATCTCTGTTTCTTATTTGCATACCAATCAATTGAGCTCCAATGCAGATCATACTCTTCTAGTAAAATACCCCTGAGCCAGACGGCAGCCGTCTGTGAATATTCCTTTATGCCAACCTTGCAATTCTTTAAGTCATTTACGGTATTTAATTCACTATCTTTTCGAACCCATATTATACCGTGGCGAAAACCTCGATTCACAAAAATGGGTATTGCGGTCATCATACAAATATCCCGGTCACGCATCATGCAATAGTTTGAAAATGAAAATTCAGATACTTGAAAATTTTCCTGATTTAATATTTTTTTGTAAATACCTGGAAGGTCTGATGGGGTATAATTTAAATCATAGACATCCATTGGACCTGAAATATTAAGGGTAAATTCGTAATCGCCTCCCATAATATTAATTTTTTTAAGATTAGTCATAGGTGATTTAGATTAGTATAGCTAAATTGAATAACTAATTAGAAGTCGCAACGGCATTCCTACTATTTTTTGCAAGTTGACTTTCGATATTAGTAACCGCTTCGATCTCTTTTATGCCACGGGCTCTGGACACCTCTTTCGCAAGACGATCGAGTGCTGACTCATATAATTGTCTTTCAGAATATGATTGCTCAGATTGGCTTGGGTTTCTATGCAAATCCCTAACTACTTCTGATAAGGCAATAATATCGCCTGAATTGATTTTAGTTTCATATTCTTGGGCTCTTCTGCTCCACATTGTTTTCTTAATTTTTGCATTACTTTTGAGGATAGTGAAGGCTTCATCTATAAGATTTGTGTCGGATATCGCTCTCATACGTGTCGACTCTACTTTATTTGTTGGCACTCTAAGTGTCATCTTATCTTCTTCAAAGTATATTACATATAGCTCTAATTTCATTCCGGCTATTTCCTGTTCAAGTATATCCGTAATTTTACCAACACCATGAGATGGATAAACTACATATTCGTTTATTTTGTATTTTTTATTATTTGTTGTATTTGCCATTTGTTGTAGTTCCTTATTTTAATCAGTCTCCTGTTCCGGGGTTTTCGGAAAAGTGTTCCTCTAATTTATTTTTCTTATCCTTAAATTCATCTGCATCACTTGGAGGATCTTTTTTCATCGTTATGTTCGGCCAAATCTCAGAAAATTTTTTATTTAGTTCGAGATATTCTTCCATACCCGGTTCTGTATCGGGAAGAATTGCTTCAGCAGGACACTCTGGTTCACAAACACCACAATCAATGCATTCGTCAGGATGAATAACAAGCATATTTTCACCTTCATAAAAGCAATCTACAGGGCATACCTCAACACAATCCATATATTTGCACTTTATACAGGCTTGATTTACAACGTATGTCATCTATTTCTTTCTGTGGATATTGATTTTACTTGGACCATTAGATATGTATAAATATAACAGAAAAATCTATTGATTTGAAGCATTGTTGAGGTTTTTTAATATTGAAAAGGGATTAATTTCACGATATTCAACCTCATCTTGTACTATCCTAGTTATTTTTTTCCTTACCCAAAATTGGCTTTTATCCTTTTTTGTATTTTTAACTTTAGTAAAATCAAGCTCTCTTAAAAGCTTCTCAGTGTGATTTTTCTTCAATCCAAATTTTTTTATTAATTCACTATCAAGAGAGAATTTCGAAGATTTCCCTTTCTGCATTTTTTCTCTGACAGAAGACAGTATACTCTCGATCAGGTCAGGTCTGATATAGTTATTGCTAGAATAAAAATAGCCTAGATTTTGAAAGAGAATTGTATCTGGCCTATTTTCAATAATTTTATCATTTTTTATAGGTTCCAAAGCATACTGGTTTTTGTTAGAGATGTTATATAATTTGATTCTGAGATAGAATTCATTATCTTCGAATATATTTTTAAAGTATAAAAAATCTTCACCAATAAATATA
Source organism: uncultured OCS116 cluster bacterium (assembly GCA_902632055.1). Lineage (GTDB taxonomy): Bacteria > Pseudomonadota > Alphaproteobacteria > Rhizobiales > TMED25 > TMED25. The sequence continues at coordinate 41,910 of CACPAS010000002.1, forward strand.
CCATACGATCGAAGCTCCCTCTTTTCCTGTTTTGATAGTTGTTCAAAATCTATTCCAAGTCTACTTTTCTGTATTACTCCAAGATTCTCTATTATTGAAAACTGTATTGCTGATAGAGGTCCATTAAGGTTTGCATTATTTAATTTTACAAGTCCAGGCAATACTTTTTTGATGTGGTAAGAGAGCCAATTCTCGAGTTTATTTTGTAATTTCTTTTTATTATTTACATCAAGATAATCATCAGCCAGAAGTTGAATCTTTGGTAGTAAGATATTTGAGCTTCTAGATATTACTGCAATTGGCATACTTTTCCACAATAACTCATTTGTGTTTGAGAGTTGGAACTCGGACTTGTCTGAAATTAGTACATTTTTTGCCTGCTCATTTATTTTTGTATGAATTATATTATTTAGTTTACTTTTTGCGGATTTATTCAATTTTGCTGCTGATTGATGTTTAAATTTTAATCCGTCAACTGTCCCAAAGGTAATATTTCCAACATTTATTTTATTCTTTTCATCAACTTTAATATTTTTTAAGTCTGTATAATTAACAAGTATACTCGTCCTTCTATCAATAAATCTTTGCATAAGCCGCTCATGCAATTTATCTGATAATTTATCTTCGATGGCCCTTGTTCTTTTCTGCCAGTGTTTTGAGTCCTTTATCCAACTACTTTTATTGGCTATGAAGTTACATGTTCTGATAAAAGAGATTTTATTTGATAAGCCATCAATGTCACCGTTATATTTTGCGCAATATTTTACTTCTTTATCAAACCAATCATCATCTATATACCCGTATGACTCTGTTATGTCAGAAAAAATCTTTAGTACTATTTTTGAGTGGTTATCTATGCCTGTTTGTCTATAATCGGGTATCTGGCAGAGCTCCCATAATAGCCTTAATTCATCACTTTTCAGTTTCCTGTCACATAATAATTTATTCTCATTGATATATTCGAGTGTTAACTGGTCTTCACTGGGCTTTGCTGATTTAAGGTAAGGTAAATCTGGTTTTGAATTTAAGCTATCAAGCATACTCGTAAGGGAATTGAACTTTATATTGCTATTTCGCCATTTGATATTATCAATTGTAGCAAACTTATGATTTTCTACTGAGCTCACAATATTGGGGTCTAATTCTGGGTTCGGGTATGTCATGCAAAAAGTACCATTATTCATATATCTTCCCGCTCGGCCGGCAATTTGTCCAACTTCGTGGGGGAAAAGATATCTGTATTTATGACCATCAAATTTTTTGATTGAGTCGAAAGCAATGTGATCAATATCCATGTTTAATCCCATCCCAATTGCATCGGTAGCAACCAAGTAATCCGCTTCCCCAGACTGATACAGTTCAACTTGGGCGTTACGTGTTCTCGGTGATAGAGCGCCTAGAACGACAGCCGCCCCCCCATTTTGCTGTCTTACAAAATCAGCAATTTCATACACACGATTTATTGAGAATGCGATTATTGCTGTTCTCTTTCTTAACCGTGAAATTTTTTTTGAATTTTCATATGTTAATTTTGAAAATCTAGTTTTTTTTATTACTTCTATATCTGGGATGATTTTTTTTAATATTACTTCAATTGTTTCAGATCCTAGGAACAAGGTTTCAATCGAACCTCTTGCTTCAAAAATTCTCTTTGTGAATATATGTCCACGTTCAATGTCACTTGCGAGTTGTATCTCATCAATCGCAATAAATTCAACAGGTATATCTGTCGGCATTGCCTCAACTGTACAAATATAATATTTAGGGAACTTTGGTATATATTTTTCTTCCCCCGTAATAAGAGCAACTGACTGTGCACCTATTTTATTAGATATCTTATCGTAGAGCTCACGTGCGAGAAGCCTCAATGGAACACCTATCATTCCAGTATCATAGGTAAGCATTAAATTCATTGCGTGATAGGTTTTGCCAGTATTAGTGGGCCCTAAGATCGCTTTTACTTTCGTATTTGTTTTTATAGGTATCATTGTAATTAACAATATATTTATGAAAATAGAACATTGAAAGAACAAATCATGTCCGAATCAGTAATAAGGGCCAATTCATTTTTTGTTCCATACTACATTTAGTACATAAATTTTGGTTCGTACATATAAAAATATTTAAAAAACTACAGGTTTCCCATTTATAGTTAGTTCCACTAAGTTAATTGACCCAGATATACCTTCACGAGCATTTATGCTGATTGGAATCAAGAATATGAATTCATCTTTAATAGTAATTTTCATGAGTTCTAGTATGAAAAGTGGCACAGGATTATCTTCATATTTTTTCATTTCTTTATCTGAGAATCCAACAAGTGGTATAAATTTCGCACTGCAAATATTTTCTTCTTGTATGTGTTCAAATTGAATAGAAAATATTCTTCTTCCATCAGTTACCTCCCATTCTCCCGTGCACACATCTTTACTGTGATACATTGACATTTCTATCATACTTGAAATTGGGTCTATGGTTTGGGCATTCAATTGTTCATATAGCCTTATAAGTTTATTTTCTTTTATTTCAGGCCTTGCCAATATGTTGTGTTTACCGTTTCGGTAGACAATACTGACATGACCAACCCCCTTTTTTGTTTCAATGTGGTTATTATAAAATTTTGGTTGTATATCATTTTTACTTAATACCCCTCGGGATGAGAAGGTCCAAATTGAATTTGAGAATAGATCCCCAATTCCTTGTGTTTGAACAGTGGCGTTTGAAAAGTATTTTGCTTCCCCAAAGTTAACTTCAAAGTCAAGTTTTGCAATTTTTAATCCTAGAGATTTGATGTCATATCTTAGGTTTATTTGATCGTCGATGAAGTATCTTTTTTCAACATCATATTCAATTCTCTTATTGGTTTCTGAGCTGTATACGGCTGAATAAGTATTTAAATAGACAATGATGGGTGTCAGAAACATAGCCAAGATTGGCTGGATAGTTAATTTAGGGACTCTTAACTTCATGTCATTATATATTAACTTGAATTAGTAAAATAAGTATGACTATATCAGGATGTTCGCAAGATATTTTTTATTCAAATATAAAAGATATTGAAGTTGACGGATTGTTGGTGAAGGTTTATATACTGTTTATTGGTACATTAATCGGAGTTCAAATAATGTCTAGAAAATGTGAGCTAACTGGCAAAGCTGTAATGTCAGGCAACAATGTTAGTCACGCCAATAACAAAAACCGGCGTAAATTTTTGCCAAATCTACATCAAGTTACACTTCGAAGTAATCTATTAGATGAAAAAGTTTACTTAAGGATATCTTCAAAAGCCCTTCGCAGTGTTGAACACAGGGGCGGATTAGATCAGTTTCTAATGAAAGAGGCGAAGGAAAATTTATCTTCAAAAGCTCAGACCATCAAAAAGCGTATCGAAAAAGTAGCAAATGGTACTCAAAATTAATGCTTAATTCAAAAAAGTTACTACTCATATTATGTATGGTAACTGTAATACTCGTATCAAATATATTAGTTCAATATCCCGTTATGTTCTGGGGCTTAGAAGACTTGCTCACATGGGCTGCCTTCACCTACCCTATAGCATTTTTTGTTACAGATATAACAAATAGGACTTATGGAGTAATGACTGCAAGAAAGATTGTTTTTTGGGGGTTTCTAACAGCTGTCATCTTATCTATTTACTTTGCCACTCCAAGGATTGCAATAGCTTCAGGCAGTGCTTTTTTAATATCCCAATTAATTGACATACAAATTTTTACTAAGTTGATTAAATACAAATGGTGGCAAGCTCCATTGGTCTCTTCAACATTAGGATCGATCATTGACACACTTCTATTTTTTACAATCGCATTTTCGGTGACATTTTCAATGATGGGTTATGAAGATAGTTTTGCAACTGAAAATATTATGATTTTATCCGGAATTGCTGAGGCGCCGCGATGGCTGATGTGGGCCTTTGGTGATTTCGCTGTGAAGCTATTTGTTGCATTAATGCTATTGATACCATTTAGGGTAATCTATTTTCGACATCTTTATAAATCAGAAGCTTGATTATTTATTTTCGTTCTCATCAAATAATTCAGCAAGCTTCTCAGTCATTACTCCGCCAAGCTCCTCGACATCAATAATTGTAACAGCTCTTTTATAATATCTTGTTACGTCATGTCCTATACCGATTGCAACTAGTTCAACATCTTTATTATTTTCAATTTTATTTATGATTTTTTTTAGGTGAAGCTCTAAGTAATTACCCGAGTTTACTGAAAGAGAAGAGTCATCAACGGGCGCCCCATCAGATATCACCATCATAATTTTTCTCTGTTCTTGTCTCTTTTGGAGCCTATCAAATGCCCATTCAAGAGCTTCTCCATCAATGTTTTCTTTTAATATACCCTCTTTCATCATAAGACCTAAATTTCGTTTTGATCGTCTCCACGGAGCATCAGCAGATTTATATATAATATGCCTTAAATCATTTAATCTCCCTGGGCGCATTGGCTTACCTGATTCAGTCCACAATTCTCGAGATTGACCACCTTTCCATGCCTTGGTAGTAAAACCTAGAACTTCTGCTTTTACCCCGCATCTTTCAAGGGTTCTTGTTAATATGTCTGCGCAAGTTGCAGCAACCATTATCGGTCGACCTCTCATTGATCCTGAGTTATCAATTAATAATGTAACAACAGTATCTCTAAAGTCCGTATCCCTTTCCATTTTGAATGACAATGGGTGCATTGGGTCTGTTACGACCCGAACTAATCTCGCAGTATCAAGCGTTCCTTCTTCTAGATCAAAGTCCCAGGAACGATTTTGTTGTGCCATCAATTTTCTTTGCAACTTATTCGCTAACCTCGCTACAATCGCTTGAAGATTTGATATTTGCTTATCCAGATAATTTCTCAGCCTATCCAATTCTTCCAGATCTGCCATTTCATCCGCGTTTATAATTTCATCATACTGATTTGTATAAATCTTGTACTCTTGCTTTCTTAAATTCGGTGAGTCATCAATTTCTCCACTGCTGTCGGGTGCTGAAGTCTCCTCGCCTTCTTCATCTGCGCCTTCTAAATCATCAAGGTCTATAAGTTCTTCTATGCTTTCATCATCGATGACTTCTTGTTCGTCTGGGTCAAATTCCTCACTGATTTCTGTATTCTCCTCTTCAGATCCTTCAAGATCGCTTTCGCCATCCTCATTTTTTGATGATGAGGGGTCCGAGTCACCCAAACTATTCGCAATATCGAGAGCATCAAGTAATTGGGGTATTTGACTCGCGAATAATTCTTGATTATGTATCTCATCCTTAAGTTTTTTTAACTCGGCAAGCGCTTTTTCATTGACATGCGGTCTCCATAGATCGACAAATTTTCGCGTATTATTTGGTGGGGCAAAACCAGTTAACGCTTCTCTTACAATGAGGCCGATAGCCTCCCCGATAGGCGCCTCATCTTTATTAGTTATATTATTCAAAGTTGAATTTCTATAATTCTCAACATTCCTTGCATTTAAATTAGTGGCGCAACCTGGCATATCTTCTGCGCCCACTGCTTCTATTCTTGCTTCTTCAATCAAGTCATATAACTTGAGCGCCTGAGGTGATGTCGGCTGGTATTTCTTATGTATTTCTTGATCATGATTTTTTATTTTTAGTGCCAATAAATCCGCGTTTCCTCTGAGTACTGCAAGTTCTGCTTTATTCAGAGATTGACCTGGGTCTCTTAGCTTTATTTTTTTTCCGTTCATATTTGGCGGCTCATCACCAAATATAACTTCAAGCTCAGGCTCTTCTGCTATTGATCTTGTTGCTTCTGTAATCGTTTTTTTGATGATCTCAGAAAAGTTATTTTCCTTGATTTCTGGCATATTTGAGTAATTATTCTTCAGTTGATTTTATGAGTTCTACACCCTCAAGCTCTTGGTCAAAACACCTTTGGAAGAATTCTGCCACGACAGGTCGTTCTAGTTCATCGCATTTGTTAAGGAAAGTAAGCCGGAAAGCAAAGCCAATATCACCAAATATAAGACTATTTTCTGCCCATGTGAGCACTGTTCTTGGACTCATGACTGTAGATAGATCTCCATTTACAAATGCATTTCTTGATAATTCGGCTACCTTCACCATTTTATCGATTGTCTGCTGTCCTTCTTTATTATCGTATGATTTTGCTTTTGATATGACGATAGATTTTTCAACATCATGGGGTAGGTAATTTAATGTTGATACAATTGACCATCTATCCATTTGACCCTGATTTATTTGTTGAGTTCCATGATATAAGCCCGTAGTGTCGCCCAATCCAACAGTGTTTGTGGTCGCAAACATCCTAAAATATGGGTGCGGTTTTATCACTTTACTTTGATCAAGAAGTGTCAGTTTTCCCGATACTTCAAGCACTCGTTGTATAACAAACATGACGTCTGGTCTACCAGCGTCGTACTCATCAAATACAAGAGCGATATTCGATTGTAAGGCCCAAGGAAGAATACCTTCTTTAAATTCGGTTACTTGTTTTCCATCCTCTAGTACAATCGCATCTTTTCCTACTAAATCTATCCTGCTGACGTGACTATCAAGATTTATTCTTAAACATGGCCAATTCAGCCGTGCGGCCACTTGTTCAATGTGAGTTGATTTTCCTGTTCCATGATAGCCTTGTACCATTACGCGTCTGTTGTGAGAGAAACCGGCCAAGATGGCTAGTGTAGTTTGAGGATCAAAAATATATGACTCATCAATTTCGGGTACATACTCATTCCTAGTCGAGTATGCAGGGACCATCAATTTTGTCTCGAATCCAAATGTCTTCTCAACAGATATCTCAGTATCTGGCGCCATGTTCTTTTCTTTATTTTCTGTATTCATTTCTCTTCCTCAGTTTTAGTTCAGTTTACTAGCCCAATGGATTTTAAATATCTATATGATTTAATAATTTCAATCAATTTTTCATCTGTTGTCTCTGTCCCGCCTTTGAGATCTGGATGATGCTTTTTCACTAAAAGTTTATACCTATTTTTAATTTCATCACTAGATGATGCATTATCTAATCCTAGTACATATAGCGCCTTTTTTGCAGCATTTCCAATCTTTTGTCTTTTTTGGTTATTTAAATTTAATTTTTCAGCATTTTGATTGTCGCCTACACGATTAGCCTTCAATTTTTTAAGAATTTCCTCAGCTGAAAAACTACCCAGCTGGTCCTTATTATCAACTCCGAGCTTCCACGTTGGCCTATCGCCGAGCATTGCCTCTTTTTGAAATTTTGAGAGATCAGTTTGGTTCATGCCCTCAAAGTAATTGTAATTTTTGTTATATTCACGAACATGCTTGAGACAAAAATTATAATACTGTCCTTCCAGTCCTCTACCTTTAGGCGCTTTATGAACTGCTGGCATTTCACAATCTTCCCACTGGCAATTATTTTCTCTATTTGGAGCTTCTTGTTTCTTTGAGATTTTAATACCATCAAAAAATTTTGAATTAACATTTGCCATTTATTTTTCACTCTGATTTACTAAATTTATATAATTATTTTTTGGGATGTTTGCAAATTAATATTATTGATAAAATAAGAGCCAAAGTAATCATCTTGGAACCAATTGCACTCGATGTTGTTGACGTTTCGGATCAACACAAAGGGCACTCCGGCTGGAGGGAAGGCGGACAAACTCATTTTCATATCACTATCGTTTCGGATCACTTTATCGGCAAATCAAAATTAGAACGTCATAAAATCATAAACGAATTACTGTCTGATGAAATTAAAATGATTCACTCATTATCAATATCAACAAAAACTTCAAATGAAAATGATTTAACTGGATAGTTGATTAATTTTAATTATTAATTATCGAGTGTTTCGCGCAGTATATCTAGAATAATATTTTCGTTAACATCATTTCGGATTTCAACACTTCCAATTTCTCTTGGCAGCACCAAGTTTATTGTACCTTTTGTGACTTTTTTATCACTTCGCATAAGATCAATAATTTTTTCAGGTAATATTGTTTTTTCGCCTAAACTTGTCATATCAGTTAACAAGCCGACCTTATTAAAATGATCGGTAATAACATGCAGATGTTCCAAGCTACATAAATTGAGTTTCAGGGATGTTTTGAAAGCCATAACTATCCCAATTGATATGGCTTCTCCATGAAGTAAACGCCCATCATATTTATAGAATGACTCGATTGCATGACCGTATGTATGACCTAAATTCAAGTATGCCCTAATATTTTTTTCATGCGTATCTTTCATAACGATACCTGCTTTTACAAGAGCACTTCTGTATATAGCTTCTTGTAATATGTCATAGTCATTAAAAATTTTTTTTATATTGTTTTGGAGAAAACTGAATAGTTCAGCATCTCCAATAAGAGCGTGCTTTACAAGCTCAGCATAACCAGCTAATAAATCTCGTTTCGGAAGTGTACCCAGTGAATTTATGTCACAAATCACTAATTCTGGTTGCTTAAAGCACCCAATTAGATTTTTTCCATATTTACTATTAACAGCTGCTTTACCTCCAATTGAAGAGTCAACCTGAGCCAATAAAGTTGTTGGTATATTAATAAACTTAACTCCACGATGTACAATACCCGCAATGAATCCAGAGAGATCACCAATTACACCGCCCCCAAGCCCAATAATAATATCGCGGCGTTCAAACTTTTTTGATAAAAGTTTATTGATGATATTTTCTGCAACTTTAATTTCTTTATTTTTCTCACCAGGAGATAAGATTATCTTAATGATTTCCGAATTATAGCTCGATAGAGCCTTTTCAAGTTCATCCATATTATTATTTGCTGCATCTGTGTCGGAAATTATAGCAATCTTTCTGTCTTCAAGACTCTCACGAAGAATAGTTTGAATTCCATTTTGGATATCAGCATACAGGACTTTGTATGAATCCTTAACAAGATTTACATCAATTGTTCTCATTGAAACCTATTTTTTTTACCTTGGAAATTATTTCTTCCACGCATTCCATTTTAGTTTTTTTATTGCAGTCTATATGAATTTTGGCCATTTCATAATCTTTCACTCTGCTTTCAAATATTTTCTCAATTTCTTCGTCTGATTTATTTTCTAAAAGAGGTCGGTTTTGATTCTTTTTTGCTCTTGTTATTATAGTTGCTATATTTACATTAAGCCAAACCGATATTGATTTTTCTTTTATATGTTTTCGGACTTTTGCATTTAAAAATGCTCCTCCACCAAGTGCAATCACAGACGATTTTTTTCTTTCAAGAGTTTCAATTACTAGTTTGCTCTCTTGTTTTCTAAAATATTTCTCTCCATTTTTTTCGAAAATTGATTTGATGCTTCTTTTTTCATGAAATTCAATTTCTTTATCAGTATCATAGAATGGAATATTCAAGGTCTTAGATAGGACTTTACCTATACTTGACTTTCCTGTTGCCATCATTCCGAGAAGCACGATATGCATATTATCCAATCTTACTAAAAATCAAAATAACCATATATTAAATATTACAGATTAACATTAACAAATGATGTATTTATTTTTCCTGAAAATGCTCAAAATATTATGAATCAGCACATAGAAAATTTTATTGAGATGATGTCAGTCGAAAGGGCGGCATCCACAAATACTCTAATTTCTTATAAACATGACCTGATTAATTTACTCCGTTATGTAACACGAAAAAAGCTCTCTCTTGAAAAAGTTGAAAACACAATCATGCGCGAGTACTTACGGGAGATTTCGAAAAGTGGAGTAACCAGCAGCTCATTAGCTAGGCAAATGAGCACAATAAGACAGTTTTATAAATTTTTATTTCAAGAAAATATAATAACTGAAAATCCAATGAATGGAATTGATGGTCCCAAACTTGGAAGAACTCTACCCAAATTGGTCAGTGAAAGCTCAATAATAGCAATAGTAGAACACGTGAAAAACTTATTGAGTGATGAGGGATTAACTCAAAAAAAGAAATTAAGGCATCAGAGATTTCTATCTCAAATTGAAATACTTTATTCAACAGGAATGAGAGTTAGTGAATTATTGTCTATAAAGTTATCCGATTTAAATCAGAATAATTATTTTCTAAACGTGATGGGAAAAGGTAGTAAAGAAAGGATAGTTCCACTGACTGAGGAGGCGGTGAACGAAACAAGACATTATCTAGATCTTCTCGCCTGCTGTTGCGACTTAGAAAAGGAGCTATATTTATATCCAGGCTCTGGAAAGAATAAATGTCTTTCCCGGCAATATTTTGCCAGTGAATTAAAGGCCTATTCAAAAAAAGCTGGGCTTGACGAAAAAAATATTTCTCCCCACGTATTAAGACATGCTTTTGCTAGTCATTTATTATCAAATGGCGCTGATTTACGTTCTGTTCAACAAATGCTTGGACATTCGGATATCTCAACAACACAAATATACACACACATCTTAAATGAAAAGTTAAAGACGGCAGTAAAAGAAAACCACCCATTATCAAAAAAAATGTGATAAATATATGTTATAGTTACGTTAAACTGTTATATTCAAAATGTAAAAAAAAAGAAAAGAGCAAATTTCCATGCAGTATCTTGATTTTGAAAAAAATGTAGCCGAGTTGGAGAGCAAGGTAAACGAGTTAAGGCAATTGGCGCCAAGTGATGAAGATTTATCTATTGATGAAAATATCAAGCAGCTTGAAAAAAAAGCAAGCTTGGCTCTTGAAAAGCTCTATTCAACACTGAGCCCATGGCAGAAAACAAAAGTAGCGCGTCATCCAGAAAGACCTCATTTTAGAGACTATCTTGAAGGATTATTTGAAGACTTTATCGAGTTAGCTGGTGATAGGAAATACTCAAATGATCATGCAATTATAGGAGGCTTAGCCAAATTTGGTGACGTCAACGTTATGGTCATCGGCCACGAAAAAGGTTCGAATACAGCGGAAAGAATAAAACATAATTTTGGTATGGCGGGTCCTGAAGGTTACAGAAAAGCGGAGCGTTTGATGAGCCTTGCCGATCGATTTAATATCCCTATAATCACATTTGTAGATACTGCAGGTGCCTATCCGGGTGTTGGGGCTGAAGAACGAGGTCAGTCGGAGGCCATAGCAAGGTCCACCCAAACATGTCTAAATGTAGGCGTGCCACTAATATCAGTCATTATTGGTGAGGGAGGCTCGGGTGGTGCGGTCGCAATAGCAACAGCGAATAGGGTAATTATGTTAGAGCACTCAATCTATACGGTTGCTTCACCAGAAGCCTCTGCCTCGATCTTGTGGAGGGACTCGGGAAAGGCGAGCGAAGCAGCGAATAGCATGAAAATAACTGCTCAAGATCTGATAGAATTGAAAATTATTGATGAAATTGTCGCAGAACCTGTTGGCGGCGCGCATCGCAATCATGAAAAGATCTTAAGAGATGTTGAAGCGGCAATATCTAAGCATCTGCTAGATATTAACATATTAGATAGAAAAATAATAATTCAAGATAGACGGGATAAGTTTTTATCAATTAGTCGTGATTTTTAGCTAGTGGAACTGCCGTGGCAGTGTTTAAATTTTCTTCCACTTCCGCATGGGCACTGGGCATTTCTGCCAACTTTCCCAAATGTTTTTGGATCTAAAATGTTTGGTTTTGTCTGTGATGGAGCCAATTTTTGTTGATCTTGACTTTTCTCTTTGCCCTTTTTAGTCCGTGAGTCAGAACTATCATCTGATTTTTTTTCAAGATTCTCCTTTTGAACAATTTCTACTCTTATTAGGTGGGCTGTGACTTGTTCTCTTAGTCTTATCAATAGGCTTTGAAAAAGCTCGAAGCTTTCAGTTTTATACTCGTTTAATGGATCCCTTTGCCCGTAACCTCTGAGTGAGACTGATGTTCTTAAGTGTTCCAGTCTTGACAAGTGCTCGCGCCATAAAATATCTAGTACTTGCAATAGTACTGTTTTTTCGATTTTACGAATAACTTCTTCACCGTATTTTTTCTCTTTAATTGTCATTATCTGATCAATTATTTTTTTTAAACGTGTGATTATTTCGTCTTCTGCAATACCTTCTTCTTCAGCCCATTGATCAACGGGGGCGTCAATTAGTAGATTCGTCTTAATCTTATTCCTAAGTGCTTGCGTATCCCATTGTTCCGGATATGAATTCTCAGGAATATATTCATTGACAAGATCTTCGATGTACTCGTAGCGCATATCTATAATTGTTTCTGAAGCCTCCTTATCATCCATCAGATCTTTACGCTGTTCGAAAACAACTTTTCTTTGATCATTCATAACGTCATCAAATTGCAGGATACTTTTTCTTATATCAAAATTTCTTGACTCAATTTTTGTTTGAGCCTTTTCCAAGGCTTTATTAATCCATGGGTGCACAATCGGTTCACCATCTTTGAGACCAAATTTTTTTAGTAACGACTCCATATCTTCGGATCCAAAAATTCTCATGAGGTCATCCTGTAAACTGAGATAAAATTTGGATTTTCCGGGGTCTCCCTGTCTTCCCGATCTGCCCCTTAATTGATTATCTATTCTTCGACTCTCATGTCTTTCGGTTCCAATTACATATAGTCCACCTGCCTCTATCACTTTTTGTTTTTCATCAGATATTCTATCTCTCAAAGCTGAAATTTTTTTATCAACATTACTTTTTGATTTATCTAATAATTTTAATTCTGCTTCAAAATTACCGCCAAGCTGTATATCAGTTCCTCTTCCGGCCATATTTGTCGCAATAGTGATTGCACCAAGTCTACCAGCCTGTTCGATAATTTTTGCTTCTTGCTCATGATATTTGGCATTTAGAACTGAAAAAGTGTTTTTTTCGATTTTAGTACTTTCATTTTCTTTGTAGTTAGCGCGCTTGAAACCTAATTTTTCAAGCATGGTGGCGATTTCTTCTGATTTTTCTATTGATGTCGTGCCAACAAGAATTGGCTGCAGATTTGAATTACACTCCTTTATCTCCTTGATAATGGCATCGTACTTTTCTTCAATTGTCATATAAATTTCGTCATTCTCATCTACACGGTTGACTGCTTCATTTGTTGGTACTTCCAATACAGGTAGTCCATAAATATCCATAAACTCTTCAGCTTCAGTTGATGCTGTTCCAGTCATACCACCCAATTTTTCATATAATCTAAAATAATTTTGGAATGTTACTGATGCTAGGGTTTGATTCTCAGCTTGAATTTGACAGTTTTCTTTTGCCTCAATTGCTTGATGCAAGCCGTCTGAATATCTCCTCCCTTCCATCATTCTGCCAGTAAACTCATCAATAATAATTACCTTCCCGTCTTTGACTATGTAATCTTTATTTTTTACAAAAAGCTTGTGAGCTCTGGCTGCCTGATTTATGTGGTGTATTATGGAAATATTTTCTATGTCAAAAAGTGATTGACCCGTCAGAATTCCATTCGTTCTCAGCAACTCTTCGGCATGTTCAATTCCATTATCAGAGAGATTAATGGACTTTGTTTTTTCATCAATTTCATAATCTTCGTCCACCAAAAGTGGCATTAATTTATTTATTGAGTTATACATTTCAGACTTAACTTCGGAGGGGCCAGATATTATGAGGGGCGTTCTAGCTTCATCGATTAAAATCGAGTCAACCTCATCGACAATCCCAAAATTATGCCCTCTTTGAACCATACTTTCAAAATCATGCTTCATATTATCTCTGAGGTAATCAAAGCCAAATTCATTATTTGTGCCATAAGTAATGTCTGCATTATAGGCAATTTTTCTTTCTGTATCTGCCATGTCATTCTGAAGGCATCCAACATCTAATCCTAGAAACTTATAAATTTGACCCATCCATTCTGAGTCTCTCTTTGCCAAATAATCATTAACAGTAATTACGTGAACACCCTTGCCGGTTAGCGAATTTAGATAGACGGGAAGTGTCGAAACCAGAGTTTTACCTTCACCGGTTTTCATTTCGCTAATTCCTCCGTCATTAAGTACCATTCCACCAATTAACTGTACGTCATAATGTCTCTGTCCCAATGTCCTCTTTGATGCTTCACGAACTACTGTGAATGCCTCAACTAATAAATCGGAGAGTTGAGATCCATTTGATATTCTATCTCTAAACTCTGTGGTTTTTTTCCTTAAATCTTCATCTTTGAGGGAGGAGTATTCATTCTCAAGCCGATTAATTAATGAAACTTGGTCTTCATAGAATTTATATTTCTTTTTGATGGGCTTGTTAAACAAGCTGTTTGTAATTTTTTTTAAATCAATCATCAAAAATCCCTTAGCAATAGTATTTATCTCTATATACTAAACAACTGATTAACAAATAAAATCAATGATTACTGAATAGACATAACTACTTACAATAATTGAATGTATAATATATATTAAGATAAAAGTAATTATAAATTAAAAAATTGCAAAATGATCAAGCAGTTTCTTAACTTACTCAGATTTGGATACCTAGTATGAATATTAAAAAAAAAATCAAAGAAATTAAAAATTTCAAAGATCCAGATTTTTTGGGTCTAAATCTATATACTTTTACTTCAAACGCCCACTACAAAAACAGGAAGGATTTATTACTAATTAATTTTGATAAGCCTGTTTCTCAAGCATCATTATACACAAAATCATCGTGCCCATCAGTGCCTGTCGGTTGGGCAAAGAATAATTTGAAAGATAAGATCAGGGCTATAATTGTGAATTCTGGCAATGCAAATGCGTTCACGGGACGTCGCGGGGAAGCGGATCTTTATCATATTTTAGAGTATGTTGCCGAGATGCTAAATTGTGAAAAAGAGGAGATAGCCGTTTCATCAACAGGAGTGATAGGTGAATTTTTAAATACAAAATCAATCATTGATGCATTGAGTGGCACGAAGTTAAGCAAAGAATCATCATGGTTGGAGGCTGCAGAGGCTATAATGACCACAGATACATTTCCAAAATTATCATTTAAAAATTTTCTTATTGATAAAAGTGAAATAAATGTTTTGGGTATCGCAAAAGGATCAGGGATGATTGAGCCAAACATGGGAACCATGTTATCTTATATATTTACAGATGCGAACGTAGATGGCTCCCTTTTGAAAAGTTTGCTCAGTGACGCAACTAACAATAGCTTTAACTCAATTACGGTTGATGGCGACACTTCAACTAGTGATACTGTAATGCTTGTATCGACTAATGAAGCCAGCCATGACGTGATAAATAGAGCGGATGATCCCAGAATTAATTTGCTAAAGAACGCCTTGAACGATGTTACAAAAGACTTAGCAAAACAGATTGTGCATGATGGAGAGGGCGCAACAAAATTTGTTGAAATAATCACAACTGGAGCAAAAAATAGAGATATTGCAATAAATGTTGCTAAATCGGTTGCAAATTCACCACTTGTTAAAACTGCAATTTACGGCGAAGATCCAAATTGGGGCAGAATAATTGCAGCAATTGGGAAATCCTACGAAGAGATAAATTATGAGTCACTTGGATTATTTTTTGGAGAACATATGATAATTTCAAATGGAATGGTCGTTGACAATTATAACGAAGAGATCGTGATGGAATACATGAAAAAAGATGAAATTCAGATAATTATCAATTTAGGTATGGGGAGCCACGATCATACAGTTTGGACGTGTGATTTCTCACATAAATACATTGATATAAACACTGATTACAGATCTTGAGGTTTTATGGAAATTAAACTCGTTGTAGCTTGTGCCCTTGTAAATGAAAAGGGGAAAGTCCTAATTAATAAAAGACCCATGGGTAAGGACTATGCAGGATATTGGGAGTTTCCCGGCGGAAAAGTCGAGAAAAACGAAACACCAGAAGAAGCAATTATTCGTGAGTTGAAGGAAGAAATTAATATTGACGTTACAGCTGCTTGCTTGGCCCCATTGTCATTTACAGAGAAAAATTATGAAAAATATTATGTGGTGGTACTGCTTTACATATGCCGCACATGGGAAGGCCTCATGAAACCTATGGAGAATCAAGAACTAGAATGGGTATTCCCTAATGATATTACAGATTTTAAGGTCCTGCCTGCGGATAAATCCTTTTTTGCAACCCTTAGGGATCTATTATAAGTTTTACCTTATTTATTAAAAAAATCACCGAAGTTGATTTTAGCTGACCCTGGCTTTAGTGGTTTTGGCTGGTCTGCATGATACTTCCATCCGGTGAGAGTTAATATTTCAAAAGTTGATATGACTCCATCTTCCTCAGGCGTCATATCTTTCATCAATTCGGATGCCTTATTCCATATATTTTTAGAAATGTTTGGTTTGTCTATATTAATGTAATTATTTTCGCCCATAGATCTGATTAATGTAACTAATTGAAAAATATCTTTTGAGGTAACCCTGATAGTTGTATCATCTGCAACGCAAAGTTTAAAGCCTGAGCTTTGTAAGATATCACCAGCTGTTCTGATATCAGCAAATGGATTAATACGTGGGTAAACTTTTTCTTTGAACTGTTCTTCAGCTCTAAGCAGGCAACTTTTCAGTTCTCTTAATGTTTCTGAACCAAACATACTGCAAAGCATAAGTCCATCTGGCTTCAAAAGTGCATGCATTTTTTCCAATGAAGTTTTGAGATTATTTGATGTGTGAAGCATTAGGTCGGATAGGATCAAATCAAATGAATTCTCGTGAAAGGGCAAGTTCTCCTCATCCTCAATCATTATCGCTTTATTGTTTGCTAAGCATATGGGACTGACAATCAATGGATTTTTTATTTGTTTATCTAATAATTTATCTGAGATAAAATTTTTATTTTTTGTGAGAATCAGAATTGATTTAAAATCTCGATTTATTTCGTCTAATCTCGATAAAAGATCTTGGGCAGTATGATTATAAATTAAGTTTGGGATATCATAAGTCATCGCTCTTACTCGTGAGCGCCTTAGCTTCTTTCGGTCAAATAATGTTTTATTTTCTTTTTGATCTTCGAACATCTGTTAAATTAGATTTGTAATATAATGAAACATACCATATTTACATTTAATATTAAAAAAATAGATTTGTATAAAAAATGTCAATGAATATAGAAATATATACGTCAGTAAACTGCTTCTATTGTGTTGCAGCTAAGAGGTTACTGGACGAAAAAAATATGAAATATGTTGAATATGATGTTTCCAGAGATATTACTCTCAGAGAAAAGATGCTTGAAAAAGCTAATGGCTCAAGAACTGTGCCACAAATATTTATAAATGATGTGCACATTGGTGGTTGTGATGAGCTGTATGAAATGGAAAGAAAAGGCTCCTTAAAAGACATTATTTTAAATAATACAAATGAGTAAAAGTCATAATTTTAGAGTCGCTTGCATTCAGATGACGACAGGTACAAGAATATCTGAAAATCTCTCTGTGTTGGAGAACAGACTCCATGAAGCAAAAGAAAAAGGTGCAGACTTAATTGTAACGCCGGAACAAACCCTGCTAATGGCAAAGAATAAAGACTCTTTATTTGAAAATATCTCATATGCGGATAAAGATTTTGGTTTAAGGGAACTAAGGGTCATTGTCAAAAGGGTGGGTGCATTTGTTATAGTTGGTTCCATATCCATTAAATATAATGAGCATTTGGCTCTCAACAGAACATATGCATTCAATCCAGACGGAGATATTATTGGCTTTTATGACAAGATACACATGTTCGACGTGTCCTTGAGTGACGGTGAAGAGTATCATGAGTCAAAAATATATCAGCCCGGAAAGAAGCTATCATTGGTGTCACTGCCTTGGTGTGACATTGGACTTACAATTTGTTATGACTTAAGATTTCCTGAATTATACAGAAAATTAGCTCAAAAAGGAGCATCTTTAATAGTTGTGCCGTCTGCTTTCACTGTAACAACAGGAGAAGGGCACTGGCATACACTTCTCAGAGCAAGAGCAATCGAGACAGGCTGTTTTATTCTGGCACCAGCGCAGGTTGGTAAACATGAAAATGGTAGAGTATCCTATGGACACACAATAATAATATCTCCATGGGGAGAGATAATTTCTGAAATTAAGGACCAAGAAAGCATCGCTTTTGCTGATATCGATATCACAATGGTTGAAAATTTTAGAAAAAAAATACCTTCTGTTAACCAAAATAATTATTATATATAGATGAAAGGATATATATAACATGGGTTTCTCGAATGATAAGATATGATTTAGTCTGTGAGAATGAGCACTTTTTTGAGTCATGGTTCAAAGACTCAAAGACCTATCAGAAGCAACTAAAAGCTAATGAAATAGTTTGCCCTGAGTGCAGCAGCTGTAGTATATCGAAATCCTTGATGGCCCCCGGAATACCCAAAAAAACGAATACAAAAAATGGTAATGTCATCGCAAATAGCAGTTCCAGCACTCTTAATAATGCCATTCGTAAAATTAGAAATGAAATAAAGAAAAATTCTGAATATGTCGGTGACAAGTTCCCTGAAGAAGCCCGTAAAATTCATTACAATGAGGCTGAGATGAGATCAATATACGGAGAAGCTTCAAAAAAAGAAATTACCGATCTGGTAGACGAAGGTATTGACATAATCCAAATTCCTGAAATTCCAGACGATAAAAATTAGTTTATTATCTTGAAAATGATGTTATGTAGTTAACACTGACGTCTGTTGACTTTTTCCATTTTAACTTAATTGGATCAAATACAATGCCTGCGCGCAATATTTCAGATAATCCATGTCTTTCCATCATAAGACTCAAATTACTTGGTGTAATAAATTTATTCCATTCATGCGTTCCTCGTGGAACCCAATTCAGGATATACTCAGCAGCAAATTTTGCTAGAATCATTGATTTGGTATTTTTATTTATGGTAGATACAAAAATGACTCCATTTTTTTTTAAGTATTTTAATGCAATCGAGAGAAAATGATTTGTATCATCTATGTGCTCGAGCAGCTCCAATATTAATATTATATCAAACTTACCGTCCTGTTTGACTGACATGTCCTCAATAGAACAATTTTTGTAATCTATTTTTAAGTTCTCATTTTTTGCATGTTTCTGAGCAACCTTTATTGCGTTCTTATCTGCATCAACACCACAAACATGAGCGCCAAGCTTTGCAAAAGGTTCGCTCGATAATCCACCTCCACAACCAATATCTAGTACTCGCAATTTTGCGAGTGGGCTTTTTGCATAGATATCAATCTGCTTTTTACTAAAAATTAAATCGAGCATGAATTTTACTCTAATCGGATTGATTTTATGCAGCGTCCCAAATTTCCCGTCCAGATTCCACCAGTCATATGATATTTTTGAGAATTTCTCTATTTCTAATTGATCGATAGTTTTATTCATTTCGCGATCCATAGTTCATCTTGCAGTAAGAATTAAAATATATATTATATATTTAAAACACTAAATGATAGAACTCAAGTCAACTATGGATCAAAAATATAAAAAAATTGTCATGAAATTCGGTGGAACGTCAATGGCAGATATTGATTGTGTATATAAAGTAGCTGATCATATTGAAAGAGAACTCTCAAATGGGAAGTTGGTAGCTGTGGTTGTATCAGCAATGGCTGGTGAAACTGACCGGCTAATAGGTTTGGCGGATCAAGTTGGTAATATCGAACTACAATCTGAGAGGGATGTTATAATTTCCAGTGGAGAGCAGGTTAGCTCAGCAATATTATCGATGACACTAAACAAGAGAAACATACCTGCAAGATCTATTCAAGGCTGGCAAATACCGCTCATTACAAACAGCATGCATGGATCCGCAAGAATAAGTGACATTAAGTCAAGCCATCTTGAAAAGCTCATGGAAAAAGGTATCGTCCCTATAATAGCGGGATTCCAGGGTATATCAGAAGAAAATCGAGTGACAACTCTTGGACGGGGTGGTTCAGACACGACAGCTGTAGCAATTGCTTGCAGTATTGATGCTGATCTGTGTGACATCTACACAGATGTTGATGGTGTTTATACATCCGATCCAAGGATAATCCCCGACGCACAGAAGTTGAAACTGGTATCATTTGAAGAAATGCTAGAGATGGCATCTCAAGGAGCTAAAGTGCTCCAGACAAGATCTGTTGAATTGGCGATGTCATACAATATGCCTGTAAGAGTTAGGTCAACATTCAGTGAAAATGATTTTGAAAATGTTAAGAATGGCACTAATATAGGGACAATTGTTACAAATGAGGAAAAAATATTGGAAGATAAAGTTGTAAGCGGAATTGCATACTCGAAGAGTGAGGCTAAGGTTACTATTCAAAAGTTAGAGGACAAACCAGGTATCGCTGCAGAAATTTTCGGCAGTCTCGCAAATGATGGTATAAATGTTGATATGATCGTGCAGAATATATCGGCTGACGGTAAACATACTGACTTAACATTCACAGTACAAGAAACCGACTTGAGAGCAGCGAAATTAGTTATTGAGGGTCTAAGTGATAGTATCAAATATGCGAAACTCGAGGACTCAAAAGACATTGCTAAAGTTTCTATAATTGGTGTTGGTATGCGAAGCCACGCTGGTGTGGCAGCTCAAATGTTTTCTATATTAGCTGAAAAAGGTATAAATATACAAGCCATTACAACCTCGGAGATCAAGGTTAGCGTATTGATTGAGCTAGACCATATTGAAAAGGCGATGAGAGCCTTGCACTCAGCTTATGAACTAGATCAAAACTAGATCTGAATATCCAAAATTAAGTGTGTAGTATGAAAGAGGAGACTATAGGAGGTATCCTAGTCAGTTGGAGGAAAAAGCAAGGTAAATTTATTGCTGATTGCGCTAATGAGCTTAATGCTCCAATTGAGTATTTAGATGCTATTGAAAATAATTCTTTCTCAGAACTGCCCAACGATCCCTATACATTTAACTTAATTGATAGATATGCTCAATTTATTCAAGTCAAAGATGAGGACTCAAAAAAAATCAGAATACTAGCCAAACAATTACTAAATATCTCTGATAGTAAGCCCACAAGAAAGAGCTACCTTAAGCGAGGTTGGTCAATCATAATCAATATAAGTTTCATATTTATGTTATTAGTTTGTGCCATTATTATTTATGATGAAGAATTTTACGGTAGGGATTTATTAAAAAATATAAAGATCGTTAATCACGAAAAAATAGCCAGCGGTGAGACAAATCACTTAGAGCAGAATATCGATAGTAAGGTTCTAGAACTTGACATTAATGAAAGTACCAGTGTTGAGTACAAACAACAGGACACTAAAAAATTTACCACTATGGAAATCCAAGTGAGGGGAGATGTTTGGTTTGAGATAATAGATAACAAAAATACAACGTATATATCCAGAAACTTCAGAACGGGAGAGAGATACCTTTTTAATTTTAAAGGTAATGAAACATTGTTAACAGATAATCCATCAAATATACTTATAATATACAATGAGAAACAAATAAGTTTAGCGCAAATGCAAACAAGTGATGTTGTTGAGATAGATCTCAAGAGCATTATTTTTTGATTAGAAAATTGAGATATTAGAATGTTGGATGAGAAAAAATTAGATAAAATACTTCAAAATTACGAAGATATTCAAGATCAAATGCTTACTCTATCAGGTGATAGAAATAAGTATGCGGAATTAGCAATTGAGTTTTCGAAAATAGAGGAGATTGCAAAAGCAATTATTGAGTATCGTGAAATTCAAAAAGAAAAAAATGATTTAGATGAACTTCTTGGTTCGGAGAACGAAGATAATGAAGTTATTGAAATGGCAAAGGCTGAGATTAATCTTGCAACACAAAAAATAGAAAAAATGGAAATCGTTATAAGCGAACTTCTTCTGCCAAAAGACTCGGATGACAAAAAAAGCGTGATTATTGAAATACGAGCTGGAACAGGTGGGGACGAGGCCGCGATATTCGCAGGTGATCTCGCGAGGATGTATTTAAGATTTGCTGATCATAATGGATGGAAAGCTGAGATTATGGAGTCAAATGATGGTGAATTTGGAGGGTATAAAGAGTTCATTGCTAACATAACCGGAAATAATGTTTATCAAAAATTGAAGTTTGAGTCGGGTGTACACAGAGTGCAAAGAGTGCCAAATACTGAGTCAAGTGGGCGTATTCATACATCTGCAGCAACAGTCGCGGTTCTGCCTGAGGCAGAAGAAGTAGACGTGAAAATTGAGGATAAAGACATAAGAATTGATGTTTTTAGAGCAAGCGGTCCCGGTGGACAGTCAGTTAATACGACGGATAGTGCGGTGAGGATCACACATTTACCAACGGGAATAACCGTATCTCAGCAGGATGAAAAATCACAGCATAGAAATCGCGAAAAAGCATTAAAAGTGTTGAGAGCTAGATTGTATGAAAAAGAAAAAAATGAAATGGATCAGGAAAGAGCGACTAACAGAAAGTTACAAATTGGGAGTGGTGATAGGTCAGAAAGGATACGAACATACAATTATCCACAAGGCAGGGTAACAGATCACAGAATTAATCTCACGTTACATAAGCTTACGGCTGTCATGGAGTCTGAGGGGCTTCAAGAAATTATTGATGCCCTGATTGCTGAAGATAAAGCGCAAATTATGGCAGGTGAAACCAATTAAAAATGAAGAAAATAAAGAGTATTCTAACTGATGCAAACCATGAACTTGGAAGTTGTAAAATAGAAACAGCCAATTTAGAGAGTCAAATCTTACTAGCCTATGTACTTGGTGTATCGAAAGAGTATCTGATTATCAATGCCAATGAGAAACTAGAAGAAGATAAAATAAATCAATTTAAGGATTTAATAAAAAGACGGATGGAAGGTTCGTCAATTTCGAACATCATAGGTAAGCGTGAGTTTTATGGAAGAGAATTTATTGTTAATGGTGATGTATTAGATCCAAGGCCTGATACAGAGTTAATAATAGATATAATAAAGAAAATTTATGCGAAGGACGATAGTTTTTCAATAATAGATCTCGGCACCGGTTCTGGGTGTATAATATCGACTTTATTACTTGAATTTCCATATTCTAGAGGCATTGGTACGGACATATCAGAAAATGCTGTAAGCATTGCGCAGATAAATGCAAAAAAATATTTTATCAACGATAGAGTATCTTTCATCATATCTGATTGGCTTGATGCTATTGACTTCAATAAATTCAACATAATTGTATCGAATCCACCTTATATAC
>CACPAS010000002.1:75000-79081 GCA_902632055.1 uncultured OCS116 cluster bacterium
CAACAATAATATATGGAGCAATTTCTTGTACATTATAAACATTTCTTAAGGATAAAAATATGCCAGTTCCAAGTAATATTGGAGGCAGAATTAAAATCAGATTACCCGATAGTTCAAGTAAGTTCGCTAACCATTTCATTTGGTGCGTTATAACTAATTTCCTTATTGTTATTAGGAGCATCATTGAAATTATTATTGCAACTATGCCTGAAGATAAACCTAAAACGAGTGTCCAATAAATTGAATTGTGCAATCCCTGATTTGCAAAGATATTTTCATAGCTAATCGCCGTTATGCAAGACACTATTAGTGCGAAAATAGGAAGCAGAAATATGAACAAAGCAACGATTAGCATTATGGAGTCTATAACAATAGCCTTCTTAGTTATTATGCTTGGATTTTTAAGCTTGAGTTTAGTGTAGGGCTCAATTTTAAAACTCTTCGTAAAACTAAGAATTATAAGAACAATGCAGCTGGCAATAATCATCTGGATAATTCCCAGTGATACTGCTCGATTAATATTGAATTCAATCTTCAAGGCATAATATAGTGCGACCTCAATTATAGAATATTTTGGACCACCTCCTAAAATAAGTACAACTACAAAGCTTGTAAAACAAAGAGAGAATATGATTGCCGAAGTTACGAATAAATTATATCTAATTGCTGGCCACTCAATCACAGTGAACGTATTCCAACGACTAAAATTATTCTGGATTGTTACTCTCAAGAGTTCATCGGGAATAGTGTTAAGAGAGAAAAGAATGATACGTGTTGCAAATGGCACATTAAAGAATATATGTGCTATCAATATCCCGTTCATACCATATATATATTCGAGCTTTTCGTAGCCAAATAGAACTGATATGTCTGAAAACCAACCTGAAACACCATGAAGTTTTATTATGGCGAAAACACCAATTATCACTGGTAAAACGAATGATAGCCAAGCAAGTGAAAGAGCAAACCTTATTATTCGATATTCTAGATATTTTCTTACCGTTAGAGCGAGGGGCAAAGCAATAATCATACTCAACAGAGCTGATAGGAGAGATTGATAAATTGTGAATGAGATTATTCTTTGGATATAATCATCATTAATTATCTTGCGAATAAGTTGAAAATTAGCATATTCGAATATACCAGAGACCGAGGTTATAATTAATGATAAGACCAAAGCTGAAGCAATCAGCCCAGGTAAAAGCCACCGGTATTTTTCTATGTGAAACAAGCTTTATAACTCTTATTTACTTGCTCAAGCTTTCTTCCCATTCCCTAATCCATTTCTCATTATTTAGATACACATCTTCAGACTTGATCCGCAAGGGGTTTTCAACATTAACTAATTGCTCAAATGCGCCAGATAATTTTACATCGTCAAGAACAGGGTACATCCACTGGGTCTCTGGGATTATATCTTGAGCATCTTCTGATATTAAAAAAGATAGAAATTTATTTGCAAGCTCATCATTGCCGTTATTGGCGAGTTTTGCTGCAACCTCAATTTGCTCGTAATGACCCTCAGTGAATTTTGCAGCCCTATAAGTGTTATCATTTTCATATGTTATATGATAAGCCGGAGAGGTGGTGTAACTTAAGACCATATCCGCTTCTCCTTCCAAAAAAAGACCATAGGCTTCACTCCACCCAGGGGTAACCGTCAAAATATTTGTATTTAGTCTTTCCCACACTCGCGCTGAGTCATCCCCATATATTTTTTTTATCCACAGAAGCAGACCAAGTCCCGGTGTTGAGGTTCTTGGATCCTGAATTATTATACTAATATTACTCTCTAATAACTCATTAAAATTAGACGGTGGTTTTACCATATTTGAAGAATTATAAATAAAAGAAAAATAACCAAAATCGTAAGGTACAAATACATCATCTGAAAACCTATCACTAATATTTAGATTTTCTAGGTCAAGTGAATGATTATCAAACAGTCCAGTCGTTTTTGCCTTATGTATGAGATTCGTATCAAGCCCTAATACAATGTCGGCATTTGTATTTTTTCCTTCATACATTACCCTAGTAAGTATTTCAACTCCATCTGATAGACCTACAAATTCAAGCTCACACTCACAGAATGCCTCAAATTTCTGCTCTAGAGCAGGCCCCGGACCCCATTCAGCAACAAACGAATCATAAGTGTAAACTACCAGTTTATTGGTTTCAGATTGTGCAGGTAATAGTGATAGATATATTATTAAAAGTGTTTTTGATAGTAGTTTCATTTTTGTCCCTTCTTTTTTATTTTCGGGACTGAAATTAAAATTAACTCAATCCCTACGCCGGTATTATCCGTATCAGGTTCATCGGGTTAGCTTGATAGCTTCTCAGTTAAAACACCCCGTTGAGTAAATACAATTATAAATATTTTTTTGCGTTTGTCTATTTTTTGCCATCTAATTTAATTTAACAAGTAAAATAGTAGTGTATATTGTGTAGTTATGGATTTATTTTTTATTGTTTGTTTCTTTGCTGGGCTATTGAGTTTTCTGTCACCTTGCGTTTTACCAATAGTACCGTCATACCTATGTTTTCTTGCAGGTTCATCCCTAACGGAAATTCGTGACCCTGAAAGTCTCTATAACCGAAGAGCCTTGGTTCTAAGGTCTATTTTCTTTGTCATTGGTTTTTCTTTGATATTCATTGGATTAGGTGCATCTGCGACGCTACTTCGACCAATTCTAAATTTCAATTTTGAAATTTTTGATCAAAATATAAATTTACGGAAAATTGCAGGTCTCTTAATAATCATTTTCGGTCTTCATCTGATTGGTGTGTATAAATTTAAAATTTTAAATAAGCAACTTAGTCTGAATATACAAATAAAAAGAAAAGGTATTCCTATATCATTTATTATGGGAATTGCTTTTGCTTTTGGGTGGACGCCATGCATAGGTCCAATTCTTGCGACTATACTGACACT
Source organism: uncultured OCS116 cluster bacterium (assembly GCA_902632055.1). GTDB lineage: Bacteria > Pseudomonadota > Alphaproteobacteria > Rhizobiales > TMED25 > TMED25. The sequence continues at coordinate 77,936 of CACPAS010000002.1, forward strand.
GGCTTCAGCTGAGGAAACGATCTACAGAGGGATTACTTTGCTTACATTCTATTCTCTCGGATTAGGTGTTCCATTTATTTTGAGTAGTTTTTTAATAGATAGAGTGATTCAATTAATTAAAAATTTCGGACCAATGTATAATTACATAGAAACTGCTATGGGTATAGTTCTCTTATTCACCGGGCTGGCCTTTATTTTTGGCTGGATTGAAGAAGGGGCCTTTTTCTTATTGGAGAATTTCAGTTTTTTGGCGAATTTTGGTATTTAGCACTCAAATTTTCATATATGCATAATATGAGTCGTGGTACAATTCTATTTCATACAAGATAGACAACTTGTAAATGAAATAATCTGTCATATATTTCATATATAGTATGTACTGAGGTGAACCTTTTGATATCTAAAACAATGCCTAAATTCATTATTTAGATCACATGATTTTATAAAAAAAACCTGAAGTCCATATTTATAAAAAATAAAACGTGAGTATATATGAAAAGCACCTATACCCATCCTAAGAGAAAAACAAAAGTAGTATTTGTCCAACTTGGCTCGCCCTCAGCTCCTACGACTAGCGCATTGAGAAAATATCTTCGAGATTTTCTGGGTGATCCAAGGGTTATTGACATAAATCCTTGGATATGGAAGCTAATCCTTAATTTTTTTGTATTACCTTTTCGGCCTCAAAAATCCGCTAAATTATACAAGCGAATATGGGATGGCGAGAGCTTCCCATTAATCACAAACACACGAGATTTTACAAAGCATGTAAGCGAGGAGTTAGCCAAGATTGATCCTCAGGGTTACGTGGAAGTAAACCATGCATTTCTATTATCGCCTCCATATGTTAATGAAGTCTATGATAGTTGGGAGAATGATCTAAAAAAAGGTATCGGAGCCACGAAGCTTCTCGTAATTCCAATGTTTCCTCAATATTCCGAAAGCACGATAGCTTCAGGTATTGATGCCCTGGCTAAAGAGCTATCAAAAAGGGTAAAGATACCAACCTTTGAAGTAATTACAAATTTTCATCGAACCCATGCATTCATCGACAATTCAGTTAGTCAAGTTGATAAGAAGTTAATAGAACTAAAAAAACAAGGTAAAAAAATTGATAATCTAATTATAACTTTTCACGGAATGCAA
>CACPAS010000003.1 GCA_902632055.1 uncultured OCS116 cluster bacterium
CCTCTCAATCGCGTTTAAGGCAGGCTCAGTGACAGGTATGTTAGTTGCAGCGCTCGCTTTGCTTGCTGTTAGTGTATATTTCTTTATTTTAACCAATATGCTCGACTATTCCTATGATAGTAGAGTTATAATTGATGCTCTTGTTGCTCTTGGGTTTGGCGCGTCCTTAATTTCAATTTTTGCAAGACTAGGGGGCGGTATCTTCACAAAAGGTGCAGATGTAGGTGGTGATTTAGTGGGTAAGGTTGAAGCGGGAATACCTGAAGATGATCCAAGAAACCCTGCCACAATTGCCGATAATGTTGGTGATAATGTTGGTGACTGTGCAGGTATGGCTGCCGATTTATTTGAAACATATGCCGTCACTATTGTTGCCACTATGGTATTGGCTTCTATTTATTTTTCGAGCTCAGTTTACTTTCAGGAGATAATGTTATACCCTCTTGCAATTGGTGCGACATGCATTTTAACGTCGATTGTCGGCACTTTCTTTGTCAAGCTTGGCAAGAATAACTCTATAATGGGCGCCTTATACAAAGGTTTCTTTGTTACGGGGGCTCTGTCATTAGTTCTATTGTGGCCACTCACAAATTATTTAATTGGAATGGAAACAATTATTGAGACCTCATTCATCAGATTCTCAGGTATGGACATGTTTTTGTGTGGAGTTTCTGGTCTTGCAGTAACAACACTGATTATTGTCATAACAGAATACTATACAGGCACAAATTATAGACCCGTAAAATCAGTTGCTGCAGCGTCTGTCACTGGTCATGGAACCAACGTTATCCAAGGTCTGGCTATGTCTCTTGAGGCAACAGCACTACCTTCGTTAGTGATCATCGCAGGAATAATAGTCACATATAGCCTTGCCGGTCTATTCGGTATTGCAATTGCTGTAACAACGATGCTCGCTCTGGCTGGCGTAGTGGTAGCGCTTGATGCCTTTGGGCCCGTCACAGATAACGCAGGTGGAATCGCTGAAATGGCTGACCTTCCAGAGGAGGTGAGGAATACCACTGATGCACTAGATGCGGTTGGCAACACAACCAAGGCTGTAACTAAAGGGTATGCAATCGGTTCTGCTGGACTGGGGGCGCTCGTTTTATTTGCCGCATATACAGAAGATTTGAGTTATTTTGCAGCCAATTCTGGTCAATATTCATACTTTGATGGAATTAATTTGGATTTTGGTCTATCCAATCCATATGTCGTGGTTGGTTTACTTCTTGGGGGGCTCATGCCATATCTATTCGGTGCTATGGGTATGACTGCAGTTGGTCGGGCGGCCGCTTCTGTAGTTGAAGAAGTCAGACGTCAATTCAAGGAAGATAAAGGGATTCTAAAAGGTACTTCTAAGCCAGATTATGCTCGAGCTGTAGATATGCTGACCAAATCCGCTATCAAAGAAATGATAGTTCCATCGATGCTTCCAGTTTTAGCACCCGTGCTATGTTTCTTTATTATTAATGCAATTGATGGAAAGTCATCCGCTTTTTCTGCTCTTGGCGCAATGTTATTGGGTACAATAATAACAGGACTATTTCTTGCAATTTCAATGACAGCAGGTGGTGGTGCATGGGATAATGCAAAGAAACTTATTGAAGACGGACAATTTGGAGGTAAGGGATCTGAAGCTCATAAGGCGTCAGTCACAGGGGACACCGTTGGCGACCCTTATAAGGATACCGCTGGACCAGCCATCAATCCTATGATTAAAATTACCAATATAGTTGCATTGTTGCTTCTAGCCATTTTGGCTCATTAAAAATATGGTGGTTTAAAAGATAGAGCCTGCAATAGCCTCAGAACTCGTATATCTGCCTGTAGTATCGAACAGATCCTGAAGAATTGTGACCTCCGTGCCACCAGGCACGGTCTCCTCAGATTTATAGTCAACAACTCTTCCATCCTTCAATGCATATTCTTCAATGGTTTTGATTGTTTCATTTTCACCAAATCCAATGACAACTATTGTTCTTTCAATTTCCCTCGGATTAAGAAACGCATATTTATAGAATTTATTTGAAATATAGTAAAACTTGTCACCATTATTTGAAGAAGTAGTTGAAGGGGATCCCATCAATGAGAGTACTTCAACTTTTTGCATTCCTTCAGATAGTTTTTTCTGTGAGTCTTCATTAAAAATATAGCCTCTTTTTTCAATTTGTGTCGAGCATGATGCCATAATTAACAAAAGTAATATTATTAATATTTTTTTCATATCTAGCACTTTAAATAAAAAATAATAGTAGTTATTAAATAATATATAGATAATGTGAGATAACAATAGATGATTTTTTTTAAAAGTGATAAAGATACGCATTTTGATCTATACTATAAAATTGTTAATATTTCTCGTGGCAGAGATTTTTACTCTAAATGTCAAGTTCCAGATACGATGGATGGAAGGTTCGAAATCCTAATATTACATCTGATCGTACTTATACGTAAATTGAAAATGGAAAATCAAGAGCAGCTCTCACAATCTATTGTAGATTTGATGTTTTCATCAATAGATCTATCATTAAGGGAAGAGGGTGTTGGTGATTTATCAATCCCAAAAAAAATGAAGAAAGTTGGAATGGTATTTTATGGAAGGTCAACATCATTAGAACAGATCTTAGAAACAGATGATGTGACCATAAAAAAAAATTTGCTTGATGATTATTTCTTAAGAAATGCATTTTCTTCAAATGCTTCAAATAAAAAAAATGCTGATTTATTATCAAGGTATACAATTGCATTTGAAGGGCTTCTAACGAAAGTAAGCATAAGCGAAATACCAAAACTTGATGTTCAAAGTAAAATCCAAATATTCAATACGAATTAATTAATTTTATTTTAAGTATATAATTGTAAAAACTGGTGTATATTCATTAAATCATTTATTATTAATTATGTCTGATCAGGTAAACATAGCTGTTGATTGCATGGGTGGTGATGATAATGCCTCTTTCGTCATGCCTGGTTTATTACTCACTTTAAAAAAATATCCAAACATTAAGTTTCAACTATTCGGTGACGAAGAGACTATTAAATCAAGAATCTCCAAATACAAGGCGGTTGAAAATGCCTCCCAGATCATTCATTGTGATACTTATGTTAAAATGGATGAAAAACCATCTATCGCAATAAAAAATGGCCGTGGTAAGTCAAGCATTTGGGTTGCTATTGAGTCTATTAAGCAAGGAAATGCCGACTTTATGATTTCTGCCGGTAACACAGGCGCGCTCATGGCAATGGCAACGCTAATTCTTAAGACAATATCAAAAATACAGAGACCAGCTATTGCTGCGATTTGGCCAACCATCAATGGAGAAACGGTTGTTTTAGATATAGGCGCAACAATTGGATTTAATAAGAAACAACTAATTGATTTTTCAATTTTAGGAGCTTCAATGGCTCAGATAATATTTGATGTAAAGCAGCCGACACTATCACTGCTGAACATCGGTGAGGAAGAAATTAAAGGCTTGGATGAAATAAAAGCATCACATGAAATATTGAAATCAACAGAGCATTTTTTTAGATATAAAGGTTTTATTGAGGGGAACCAGATTGGCAGAGGTTTTTCAGACGTCGTTGTCACGGATGGCTTTACTGGGAACATCGCGTTAAAGACCGCCGAGGGTACAGCGAGTCAAATTTCAAAATATTTCAAGGACTCAATTAATAGGTCATTAATGGCAAAAGTTGGCTATTTTTTTGCTGCAAGCGCATTCAAATCACTGAGAGAAAAAATGAATCCTAGTAGGTTGAATGGCGGGGTTTTTCTTGGTTTGAATGGGATAGTTATTAAGAGTCATGGAAAGACAGACCCTGTGGGGTTTTCCTCGGCTGTTGATTTGGGTATAGATATGCATAAAGCAGCGCTCATCGATAAGATAAAAAGTAATATTGGAGTAACCGAAAAGGAAGTAAATATTGATTAATACAATAGTTAAGGGTATTGGCATGTACTTGCCAGAAAAAATTTTAACAAACGATGATATTTCAGAATTTGTCAATACCAGCCACGAATGGATCTATGAAAGAACTGGCATAAGGCAGAGACATATCGCATCAGAAGATCAAATGACTTCTGACCTTGCTCATATGGCTGCCCTAGATGCTATCCAAGATGCCAACATTAACGCCGCAGACATAGACCTAATCATATTAGCAACTTCTACTCCAGATCAGGTTTTTCCATCTACTGCAGTAAAATTACAGGATATATTGAATATTAAAAGGGGGGCTGCATTTGATATTCATGCTGTATGTAGCGGTTTTATCTATGCGTTATCTACAGCCGATAACTTTATCAAGAGCGGTAAATATAAAAGAATACTTGTTGTTGGTTCGGAAGTTTATTCCAGAATACTCGACTGGAAAGATAGATCAACCTGTGTACTATTTGGGGACGCCTCAGGGGCTTTCATATTAGAGGGCCAGAATAAAAATAGTATTACTAGTGGTATAATTGACTCTGTCATCAGGTCTGATGGTCAATACCGAGGTAAATTATATTGTGATGGTGGTCCATCTATGAAGTCAAGTACTGATAATTTCATAAATATGGATGGGAAGGAAGTTTATAAACATGCGGTGGAAAAGCAAACTGCAATTGTTGAAGAGTTATTAGACTCAGCTGGTGTCGATATAGATGCTATCGACTGGTTTGTACCGCATCAGGCAAACCTGAGGATACTACAGACCACCGCAAAGAAATTAAAACTCAAGGAAGAGAAGATTATTGTAACGGTAGATAAGCATGCCAATACATCATCTGCGTCAATACCAGTCGCTATGGCTACCGCTGTAAAAGATGGCAAAATAAAAAGGGGAGACATGCTGTTACTTGAGGCCTTTGGTGCTGGGTTTACATGGGGTGCCGTTCTATTGAGATATTAAAAAAAATGATTCTCATAGTTGACTGTAAGTTATATCTAGCTTAAAAATATTACTGAGGGAAAAATGACTGACAAAACATTAACAAGATTAGGGATATGCGAAGCAATATATAGACAGATCGGTCTATCAAGAAAAGACTCCTTAGATATTGTTCAGAATATACTAGAAAAAAAAGCTAATTCTCTCTCTAATGGAAATGACATAAAGCTGTCCTCATTTGGCAGCTTCCTCATAAAAAGAAAAAAATCAAGAATAGGAAGAAATCCAAAAACAAAGATAGAAGCTGTAATCAGCGAAAGAAATGTTGTTATCTTTAGACCCAGCATGCAGTTAAAAAATAAAATTAATACAGATTAGTAAAGTTAGAATAATGAATGAAAAAGCTGAAGATGCATTCAAAACAATAAGCGAGGTTTCGGGGGAGTTAAACATCCCACAACACGTATTAAGATTTTGGGAAAAGAAATTTAAACAAATAAAACCTATGACGCGCGGAGGGGGTAGAAGATTTTACCGTCCGGAAGATGTCGATCTTTTAAAGGCAATATATAACCTTTTATATACTGAAATGTATAGCATCAGCGGCGTTCAGAAAATTTTTAAGGATAAAGGAAAAAGCTATATTTTGGATAGCTTTGCTTCTTCGGGTAATACAAAGAAAATGGACAAAGTTAATCACAATGAAGATAATGCTAGTGATTATGTAGCCGATTTATTTAACAGTCAGAATTCAGATGAGTCTGAGTTAAATTTTAAAAATTTTCTTAATGACTCAATATCTGAGTTGGAGTCTTTAAAAGAAATATTACAAAAAAGCTATAGCTAATTCTTTTTTTTCAATATGAATATAATTGGTATTGTCCACAATATGCCTATGAGCATGTAAAACAAGATCTCTATAAAAATATTATTTAGTTCTAAAACAAAAACACCTACTCGCATTGAAATTAATATATATATAAATAAATATATTAGGAAGATTGCTGTATAAATTATTTTTCGGAAATTATTCATATCTTATATCAATTAAAACTATAATCATATGATAATCAATGAGGATAGAAATATAAATCAAAATATTAAAAATGATGATGTTTCTCTATGGTTAATATTGACCATAGTCACTCTTATATCCCTCATAATTATTGGGGGTATAACAAGGCTCACTGAATCCGGCCTTTCAATAACGGAGTGGCAGCCGATTTCTGGGATTTTTTTTCCACTCTCAGAGTTATCTTGGCAAAAGGAGTTTGATAAATACAAGCAGATACCAGAATTTTTTTTGGTAAACTCGGCAATGAGTCTAGCTGAATTTAAAATTATATATTTTTGGGAGTGGTTCCATAGGTTCCTAGCAAGACTTCTCGGATTTGTTTTTTTTATACCATATATGTACTTCTTACTAAGAAATAAATTTTCAAAAAAAGAGAAAATGTTTCTCCCATTTATTTTGCTTATGGGTGTTGCTCAGGCATTCGTCGGTTGGTATATGGTACAAAGTGGTCTGGTAGAGAACATAAATGTGAGCCAATACAGACTTGCAACACATCTATCGATTGCTTTTTTGATCCTAGGATCTCTATTTCTATTGTATCTATTGAGATCCGAAAGCATAATATATTTAAAAACCAGACCAACATTATTCCTAAAAGTTTCATCACTTATTTTGCTTCTCCTAACATTTATTCAGATTATTCTTGGCGCATTCATGTCAGGAACTCGTTCCGGTTTATCATACAATACCTGGCCATTAATCGATGGTGAATTTATACCTGATGGACTTTTTTCAATATCAGTTTGGTATTTAAATTTTTTTGAGAACCCACTTACCATTCATTTTGATCATAGAATGCTGGCATACATACTATGCGTTGTAATATTTATACAATTCATCCATATTAATAAAAAATTTTCAGGTACTTCCTATAAGAATTCATCATTGTGCCTTGTTGCAATAATGCTCTATCAGGTTATCGTTGGGATTATTGCTGTTGTTTATCAAGTTCCAATAATAATCGGAGTATTGCATCAGTTTGGCGCAGTGCTATTATTTTTAGCAGTACTGCGCCATTTCTATTTGATAACTTACTGTGGATTTAGACTTTTGAAAGAGCCTGCTCCAAATCACTGATAATATCAGATATATCCTCAATCCCAATAGACAACCGTACAACATCTTTAGAGGCTCCAGCAAGCCTTTGCTGTTCATCGGTAAGTTGACTGTGTGTTGTGGATGATGGGTGTATTATCAAACTTTTGGCGTCACCGATATTTGCTAGGTGACTGAATAAGTTCACCTCATTTACAAGCTTAACACCAGCATCATAACCCCCTTTCAAACCGAATGTGAAGACTGCACCAGTCCCATTAGGGCAATATTTATCTGCGTATTTGCGATAATCGCTACTCGGAAGCCCAGCATAGTTAACCCATGCAACTTTGTCATGCTTTTCTAGGTACTTTGCAACCTCCAATGCATTATTTGAATGTTGTTTCATGCGTAACGCAACTGTTTCAATTCCATTTAGGATCAGAAATGCATTAAACGGCGAAATAGCAGGACCTAGATCTCTTAATGAGAGAAATCTGCATGCGATAGCGTAAGATAGACCCATTCCACCGAAAGTTTCATGGAAGTTAAGACCGTGATAGCTAGGATGTGGTTCGCTAAGGTCAGGATATTTATCATCTTTTGACCAGTCAAATTCACCGCCATCTACTATTATACCACCAATGGAATTTCCCTGCCCACCGAGAAACTTTGTTAAAGAGTGAACAACAATATTCGCGCCAAAATCCAAGGGTCTACAGAGATATGGTGTAGCCATTGTATTGTCTACAATCAAAGGCAGATGATGCTCTTCTGCAACTCTCGCAATTGCCTCAATATCTGTAATAATGCCACCAGGGTTTGCAATTGACTCAATGAATATTGCTTTTGTTTTATCATTTATCTTTGATTTGTAATCATCGATATCATTTGCTTCTGCCCAAGACACATTCCAATCGAATTTTTTAAATGAATGGTTAAATTGGTTTATTGATCCTCCATATAGCTTATTAGAGGCGATAAATTCGTCACCTGCGCTCATAAGGGGGTGCAACGCAATTAATTGCGCAGCGTGACCTGATGCGAGGGCAAGAGCTCCCTTACCACCTTCTAATTCGGCTACACGTTTTTCAAGAACATCTTGAGTAGGATTCATAATTCTTGTGTATATATTTCCAAAGGCTCGACCTGCGAATAGGTCGGCGGCATGTTCTGCATTTTCGAAAACATATGAACTTGTTTGATATATAGGCGTCGCTCTCGCACCTGTAGATGGGTCTGGTTGCGCACCAGAATGAATTGCAACAGTATTAAAACCTGCTTTCTCGCTCATTTTTTAATCTCCCTAAAAATTTTTTAAACTGTAAGACATTAAAACTAACATATATATGTCAGTCTTTATTTTTATCTTTCTAAATTAATGTGTGAAAATATTCTAAATTAAAGCCATTTAATAGCATTATTTGTTAAAAATAATAAAATAATACGATTTGTGATGAAATAAGAATAAAAAAATCAAAGTAGTTCATCCGTAGATTGGTGTTAGCAATCCTATCATAAGGTACCATAATACCACACTGTTAAAATATTGATTTAAAATGAAAAATACATCAAAAAAAAATTGACTTATGCCATAATTGCTGTATTTATTCCATATTATTAAATTAAGAGCGATTATGAATACTTACAACATCAAACAGTCTGAAGTTAAAAAAAATTGGATACTAATCGATGCAGATGGGTTGGTCTTAGGTCGCTTGGCAACACACATTGCAGCAATATTAAGAGGTAAAAATAAGCCTATCTTTACTCCACATGTAGACTGTGGCGATAATGTAATAGTAATAAATGCTGAGAAAGTTCATCTCACTGGGCTCAAGAGGGATAAAAAAACTTACTATTGGCATACAGGGTATCCGGGCGGCATAAAAAGTACGACTGCTTCTGATATATTAGAAGGCAAGTTTCCTGAGAGGGTGATCAAAAAGGCGGTTCAAAGAATGCTTCCAGGAGGACCACTCTCAAGAAAGCAGATGAAGAATTTAAAAGTATATTCAGGCAGTCAACATCCGCATGAAGCCCAACAGCCAACAATTGATGACTTTGCTAATCAAAACCCAAAGAATACAAGGAGAGCATGACATGGCCGCTGAAAACAGCCTTGAAGTATTAGAAAACGAAAATCAAGACATTTCAAATGGTGTTTCTGAAACAGCGCGTGCGGTTGTATATGAAAAGAAAGTTGATAATCTTGGTCGCTCATATGCAACAGGTAAGAGGAAAAATGCCGTAGCAAGAGTTTGGATAAAGCCCGGTAGCGGTAATGTTACAGTTAATGGTAAAGATTTTGATGTTTTTTTTGCGAGACCCGTACTTAGAATGATTGTGCAACAACCCCTCGATGCGACGGATACTAGAGGAAGTTTCGATATATATTGCACAGTTTCAGGTGGCGGGTTGTCTGGTCAAGCTGGTGCAATCAGGCATGGTTTATCTAAAGCGCTTCTGAATTTTGAACCTCAGAACAGAGCTGCATTGAAATCTGGTGGCTTTCTGACACGTGACTCAAGAGTAGTTGAACGAAAAAAATATGGAAGAGCTAAAGCGAGAAAGAGCTTCCAATTCTCAAAAAGATAAGTCTTCGAAATATACTTCAGCAAAAATATCATATGTGATATTATTTATAAATTGTTTGTAAATTCTGGATAATTCAGCGTTAGGAAAGAAATGGCAACAAAAGACATAAGTGTCGGAGTCATAGGGGCGTCAGGGTACACAGGGTCAGATCTGATCCGAATGCTAATAAGTCATCCAAAAATTGATTTGAAATATGCTTCGGCAAATAATCACGCTGGACAAAAAATTAGTGAAATATATCCCTATCTACATGGTAAAATAGATCTAGTCCTTGAAAAATGGGAGGATATAAATTGGTCTACAGTCGATGTAATATTTAGTTGCCTCCCTCACGGTATCTTTCATGAAATATTTCAAAAGTTACCAGATAAAAATATAATAATTGATTTATCTGCAGACTTTCGCCTATCAAGTGCAGAAGATTACTCCTACTGGTACAGCTTCGAGCATAAGTCAATAGAAAAAATAAACCAATTTGCATATGGGCTGACTGAACTTAATCGGCCAAAAATAAGAAAATCAAAGTTTATCGCTTGTCCGGGATGTTATCCAACAGCAACACTGTTATCTCTATACCCGCTAATCGCTGAAGATTTAATAGACCAAAGCCATATAACTATCGATGCAAAGTCTGGCATTAGTGGCGCCGGGAGAAGCCCAAAAAGAGATTTACTTTTCAGCGAGATTTCTGAGTCTTTTAGGCCATATTCTGTTATTGGACACAGACACATTCCTGAAATTGAACAACAATTGATGCTGTACTCAAAAAATGATATTAAAATTAATTTTATACCACATTTAGTTCCGATGAATAGAGGAGAACTTGTAACATCTCATGTGCGGTTGAATAAGGATATTGATCTCAATGAGGTCATTGAGGTCTATGGCTCAAATTATAAAAATGATGATTTTATAAATATAATGAGCAACGGTAATGTGCCCAATACAATAAATGTAAGAGGAACAAATAACTGTGATATTGCTGTGATTCCAGGCAGAGTTGATCAAACTTTGATAGTTATCTCAGCGATAGATAATTTGGTCAAAGGTTCTAGTGGTCAAGCGATACAAAATATGAATCTTATACATGGATGGCCAGAAGAACTTGGTTTAAGTAAAATATCTATATTTCCTTGATTTTAGATATATATGTATTAAAAATCATTATCATGGAATTTTTCAGGGTGAATTATTATTTATAAAATATGAGTACAGAATTTCACAGAATTAAGCAGCTTCCACCGTATGTTTTTGAAAGCGTAAATAAATTAAAAGCAAATTATCGTGCAAGGGGTGATGATATAATTGATCTTGGTATGGGTAACCCTGATATGGCAACTCCAAGCCATATCAGAGACAAGTTAATTGAGACAGTAAATAAGCCAAAAACGAATAGATATAGCGCTTCAAAGGGTATTTCAGGACTTCTCAGGGCACAAGCTAAATATTATGAGAGAAGATTTGGTGTGAAATTAAAACCTGAAACTGAAATTGTGGCAACACTCGGCTCAAAAGAGGGTTTCGCGAATATTGCTCAGGCCATAACCGCGCCAGGCGATATTATTCTAGCCCCAAACCCTACATACCCAATTCATCAGTTCGGTTTTATAATATCAGGGGGAATCATCAGAAATATGCCGGCTGTCCCTGATGAGAATTTTTTAAGATGTCTCGAAAAAGAGGTAGTTAACTCAAACCCAAAACCAAAGGTCTTGGTTGTAAATTATCCGTCAAATCCTACAGCATTAAATGCGAGTATCGACTTCTATAAAGACATTGTATCATTTTGTAAAAAAAATGATTTAATTATTTTATCAGATCTTGCTTATTCAGAAATCTATTTCGATACGAGTCCGCCACCATCAATATTGCAAATAAACGGTGCAAAATCTATCTCTGTTGAATTTACTTCAATGTCAAAAACCTACGCTATGCCGGGTTGGAGAATTGGTTTTGCCGTTGGCAATGAGAGGATCATTTCAGCATTAATCAGAGTGAAATCATATCTTGACTATGGAGCTTTTACTCCAATTCAAGTGGCAGCCGCCGCAGCATTAAACGGCAACCAAGATTGTGTTGATGAAATAAGGCAATGTTACAAGAATCGACGTGATACACTCATCAAGTCTTTTTCAAATGCAGGGTGGGAAATACCATCACCTCCATCATCTATGTTTGCATGGGCACCAATTCCTGATAAGTTCAAGAAATACGGTTCAGTTGAATTTTCAAAAATTTTACTGAAGAAAACAAAGGTAGCTGTCTCCCCCGGCGTAGGATTTGGAAGCGAAGGTGAAGGATTTTTAAGAATTGCTCTAGTTGAGAATGAGCATCGTATTCGCCAAGCTGCAAGAAATATAAAGAAATATTTGTTTAATGATGTTTAGGTTTTAAATTGCCATGATTGATATTAGGGTTGGGATTATAGGTCTGGGTAGTGTCGGACAGGGTGTAGTCCAAATTATAAATGATAACATTTCACTTATTGAAAAGAAAACAAATACAAAAATAAGTATAATTGGTGTTTCTGGAAAAAATAAAAACAAACATAGGGATGTACAGATCGACAGATACCAATGGTACGATGATCCAATTTCTCTGGCTGGAAATGAGAATGCGGACATAATAATTGAGCTTATTGGTGGAGAAGATGGGGTCGCCTTCGAAGTTGTTGAGAGTGCTATAAAAGCAGGGAAGCATGTGATTACAGCAAATAAGGCTCTCTTAGCTAAGAATGGAAACTATTTGTTTGAGCTCGCAGAAAAAATTGGCGTTAAACTATTATTTGAAGCGGCGATTGCTGGCACTATCCCAATTATCAAGACATTAAAAGAGAGCGTCGCATCAAATACAATATCTGCAATTTATGGGATATTGAATGGTACTTGTAATTACATTTTAACTTCAATGGAGAAGGGTGGTATAAGCTTTGAGAGTGCCTTGAAAAGGGCACAAGAACTCGGATTTGCTGAATCTGACCCAACTTTTGATATTGAAGGTTACGACGCTGCCCACAAGCTATCAATACTATCAAGTATATGCTTTGGTCAGAAGATAAATTTCGATCAAGTAAAAATAGAGGGTATAAAATCGATAGAGCTGGATGATATTAGGGCTGCAAGTGATTATGGTTACGTAATTAGATTATTGGGGATAGCAAAGAGAAATGAGGACGATCATATTTCTCAGGTTGTCAGGCCATCTTTGCTATCAAAAGAGTCTGATCTTTCTGGGGTAGAGTGGGAAAAAAATGCTATATCTATCCGAGGAAATTATTTCAATGAGCTATTACTCTCAGGTCCGGGTGCGGGAAGGCTCCCAACCGCTTCGGCAGTAATGGGGGATTTGTTTGATATTATCAACAATACGAAATACCCGTCCCTCGGTATGCCATTAAAAGCTCTATCTAACAGCAGTAAAGATGGTAACATCGAGGAAAATCGTTTCTATTTGAGATTATTATTGCCAGATGTATCAGGAACAATGGCATCCATAACAAACACAATGGCAAAAAATGGAATATCTATTGATGATATTACGCAACGTATTTCAAAAAAGATGAAAGATAAGAATCTTGTTCCGATAACCATCATAACGAGCATGACTAATTATGAGTCGATAAACAAAGCTGTGGAAGATATTAATAAGAATAACTACAGTTCAGCCTCACCTAATATAATAACCATTGAAAATTAAGCACTGGATTATCTTATGGATAGGGAATTTACCCTCGAAATAGTAAGAGTTACTGAGTCTGCAGCTATTGCTGCGGCTAAATTGCGCGGAAAAGGCGATGAAAAACAAGCTGATCAGGCAGCCGTCGATGCAATGCGTACTCAATTGAATTTAATAAAGATGCATGGCACTGTTGTTATTGGGGAGGGTGAAAGAGACGAGGCTCCAATGTTATATATTGGAGAAAAAGTTGGATCTGGTGATGGGCCTCAAACTGATATTGCACTCGATCCTCTCGAGGGCACAACATTGTGTGCAAAGTCCATGCCAAATGCTTTAGCGGTTGTTGCTGTTTCAGAATCGGGAGGAATGCTGAATGCACCTGATACCTACATGGATAAAATTGCTATTGGACCAGGGTACCCTAAAGATTTAATCAGCCTTGATGCCTCGCCTGCTGAGAATGTTGAGTTAATAGCAAAAGAAAAGGGAGTTAATCCCAGCGAAATTGGTGTTTGTATATTGGATCGTGATAGGCATCTAAAACACATAGAGTCTGTTCGAAGTACTGGAGCATCCGTACATTTGATTCAAGACGGCGACGTTGCCGGCGTAATCGCTACAACAGATCCTGACTTAACTAATATTGATATGTACATTGGCATCGGGGGTGCACCGGAAGGGGTATTGGCTGCTGCAGCTTTGAAATGTATTGGGGGCCAAATGCAATCAAGAATTATAATAAATAATACAGATGAGGAGCAGAGGGCAAAGAAAATGGGTATTACAGATATAAATTTAGTTTACAAGCTCGATGATTTGGTGTCTAAGGATGTCATCTTTTCAGCGAGCGGGGTAACAGATGGTTCCCTATTGAAGGGCGTTGTTTTTCAGGATGAAAGGGTATTTGTCGAAACGCTTGTTATGAGATCAAATAATGGCACAATCCGCCACCTCAAGACAGAATATAGAGACACCAACTAACTGTGTGATGGATATTCAATCCTCAAAGCTTGATAGCATAAACTCCGTATCAAATAATACTTGGCATTACAAACCAATCAAAAACGAAACAATCAATCAGATTGAAAAAAATTTTGATTTAGAAAAACTTATTGCAACAATCCTCTTAAATAGAGGTGTTGTGAGTTCTGAGTTAACCAGATTTCTGGATCATACTCTAAAAAAAAATATTCCCGACCCAACTATAATTAATGGTATGGAAAAAGCAATAAGAAGAATAAGCAAAGCTGTTTTGAACAAAGAGAAAATCGGAATTATTGGCGATTACGATGTTGATGGAATTGTTTCAGCGTGCATTTTGTATAATTATCTGCGGCCTTATTGTCCTGTAATTGTCAAAATACCGGATCGATTTATAGATGGCTATGGCCCAAATGCCAAGTTTATAGAGGAATTAAAACAAAACAATGTTAATTTAATT
Source organism: uncultured OCS116 cluster bacterium (assembly GCA_902632055.1). GTDB lineage: Bacteria > Pseudomonadota > Alphaproteobacteria > Rhizobiales > TMED25 > TMED25. The sequence goes on from CACPAS010000003.1 coordinate 14,703, forward strand.
ATTACAGTAGATTGTGGGTCAAACTCAGCGGATTTAATATCTAAAACGGATGATGTTGATATTATTATATTCGATCACCACCAAACAGATCATCGCGATGATGTTGGCTTCGCAAATGTTAATCCAAATCGAGATGACGATAAAAGTGGCTTAAATTACCTTGCCGCAGCCGGTGTAGTTTTTTTAGCAATAATTGGACTGAATAGAGAATTAAGAAATCAGGATTTCTTTAAAAATGAGCTACCTGACAGAGATCTTCTGCAATTTGTTCCCATGGTCGCCTTGGCAACTGTTGCCGATGTAGTTCCACTTTTGAAGCTGAATAGAGCTTTTGTTAAGCAGGGACTGAAACTGTATGGTAAGTATAATAATTATGGAATTAACTCAATTCTGCGACAAAATAACTCCAAAAGCGATATTTCTCATCAAAATATTGGTTATTTAATTAGCCCAATGATTAATGCGGGTGGTAGAATGGGTAGATCTTATCTTGGTTTTGAGCTTCTTACATCTGATAGCCCTGATCGTGCCGATCAAATCGCAGGTGAGTTGAAACTTCTTAATGAGTCAAGAAAATCAAAAGAACAGTATTGCCTTGATTTGGCGATTGAAGAGTATGAAAATAATTTCAAAAATCACTCAATTATTGCATTAGAGCTTGATGCATTGCACATAGGTGTAATTGGTCTCATATCCTCGCGCCTCACAAATAGGTATCAGAAAACATCTTGCATTATGACCTCCTTACCAGATGCCACTGATATTCTAATTGGTTCAGCAAGATCTTGGGGTGATGTGAATATTGGAGGTTTAATTAGTGACGCACTATCAAATAAAATACTAATATCTGGCGGTGGACATAAAATGGCGGCAGGTTTTAAACTATACCGCGAAAATTTGGCTTTATTCAGGAAGTTTCTTGCAAATACAAAACTGGATACGGATGTAATGAAGAAAAAAGTCATATCAGCTGATGGGATTCTAATGGCATCTGCCATAACGAATGAATTAGTAGAAAAAATAGTTGATCTCGGTCCTTTTGGCAACTCCTTCGAGGAACCGCTATTTATCTTTCCTGGTCATCGGATATTAGAACTTACTGCATTAAAGAATCAACATCTGAAGTTAAAGATTGCTGATAGTAGCGGTTTTAGGATTGATGCAATTTCTTTTAGATCATTCGATTTACCGCTTGGGCAATTCTTGAGGGAAAACCAGCATAAAAAAATACATTTTCTGGGTAGACTTACATTAAATTCTTGGAATGATAAAGTGACACCACAATTAATTATTGATGATGCGGCGATAACTTAATAAAAAACTTGCTTGGCAATTACGAATATAATACTTATATATCAAATATGTTGCTCCCTTCGTCTATCGGTTAGGACGCAAGGTTTTCAACCTTGAAAGAGGGGTTCGATTCCCCTAGGGAGCGCCAATTTCTCTCTGTACTTATATTTATAGAATATTGTTATAAAACAGATCTATGATTTTGTTATTTACAAAGAATCAATGTTATATATATGTATATCTAGGATTTGTGGCGGACCTGTCTTAATTATTATTTTTTTATTTCATATAATAAACATTTGATATATATATCACTGTACGGGGCGTAGCGCAGCCTGGTAGCGCAACTGGTTTGGGACCAGTGGGTCGGGAGTTCGAATCTCTCCGCCCCGACCAATTTATGTGAACAAAGAAAATTTGTACAATGAAAGCAAAGATCTATAAACCCACAAAAACTTCAATGCAATCAGGGCTTGGAAAAACCAAAAAGTGGATTTTTGAGTATCATAAGCAAAAAGACTCAATCAGAGAGCCTCTTATGGGTTGGACTGGCTCGCAGGATACTAACGAGCAAGTCAAGCTATTATTCGATGATATTGATCAAGCAATAAGTTATGCAAAAAAAAATAATATTGAATATGAAGTTATTCCAGAGATGAAGAAAAAATATAGCGGTAAGTTATACGCTGATAATTTCAGATTTGATAGGAAAGATAAGTGGACACATTAAATTATTGGCCCCGTAGCTCAGTTGGATAGAGCAGTAGATTTCTAATCTGAAGGTCCGAGGTTCGAGTCCTCGCGGGGTCGCCAACTCATTTTCTTTGTATATATTTATATATAATTTCTAGACATTAATTTTTTATGATATTTATAGAAAATGCAAAACATTCTAGAAATTGATGGCATATCTAAATCATTTTCTGATATTCAAGCAAACAATGATATTTCTTTATATCTCAGGCAAGGTCAGATACATGCGCTATTAGGTGAAAATGGCGCTGGAAAATCAACATTAGTTAAAATTATATATGGTATTGTCAAGCCTGATCATGGCACAATGACACTAAATGGAAAGCCCTATGATCCTGATACCCCAGAGGTTGCGCGAAATGAGGGAATAGGTATGGTGTTTCAGCATTTTTCACTCTTTGAGAGCTTATCGGTGCTTGACAATATAATCTTAGGGCAAAAGGAAAATCTAAAGAAAGATAAAATTTTAGAGAGGCTTGACTATTTACAAAATGAGTATGATTTATTTATTGATATAAATAAAATCGTGGCAACCTTATCGGCTGGTGAAAAACAAAAAGTAGAAATCATCAGGTGTATGCTTCAGGATCCTAAAATTATGATCTTGGATGAGCCAACATCTGTACTTAATCCTTCCGAAGTAGAAAAATTATTTAGCTTCCTAAGAAAACTGTCAGACCAAGGTATGGCTGTGCTTTATATTTCACATAAGCTGCATGAGATTAAAGAGCTTTGTGATACATCAACCATACTAAGAGGCGGTAAAGTTGTAAAAAGCTGTGATACCGCAAGTATTACAATAGAAGATCTCGCGCAATTGATGGTAGGTAAGGCCATAGATAATAAGGTTAAATTATCTGAGCCAAAACAGGCAAGAGTACTAGATATAAAAAATATTTCATACACCAATCCAGATATCTACGGCGTTTCTTTGAAAGGAATTAAATTTAGTGTAAATTTTGGTGAGATATTTGGTATTGCTGGAATTTCAGGTAACGGTCAAACTGAACTCATGAAAATCTTATCAGGAGAAGTGGGGACATCTGATGGAAATCAAATATTATACCATGATGAAGATATAAGCAATTTGGGTATAAATGAACGAAGAAAAAGGGAAATAGTTTTTGTGCCCGAGGATCGATTGGGACATAGTGCCGTAGGTGGCTTATCCTTATCAGAGAATCTTTTATTGACTAATCTTTGGGACCTAAAATTTTTTTCAAAAGGCGTCATTGACTCTAATTACGTAAACGAAAAGACAGTCGAGGTAATAAAGAAATTTAATGTACAATGCAATGACGCCGCATCTCTTGCCTCAAGCCTTTCTGGAGGAAATCTTCAAAAATTTGTTGTTGGTAGAGAAATCATAAAGATGCCTAAACTTGTGGTCTGTGAGCAGCCAACTTGGGGTGTTGATGTTGGATCAGCGAGTTTAATACATAATTTTTTAATTGAGATATCTAACACAGGCTCAGCAATTCTTATAATTTCACAAGATTTAGATGAGCTGAGATCTATTTGTCACAGAATAGCAATAATATCGAACGGAGTTCTGTCAAAGCCATACGATGCAAATAGAATCACGCCTCAAGATATTGCGCTTGAGATGGCAAAATAAAATATAAATATGTTTAAGCTACAAAAAAAAGAAATAATTGATCAGTCAAGTCTTTACACCGTTCCCCTAATTGCAATCGGTTGCTCGCTAATATTTGTGTTCATTTTATTTTTGTTAATTGGAAAAAATCCGATATTAGCAATCTTTATTATATTTATTGAACCTCTCTTGTCTATTTTTGGATTATCCGAACTAATTGTAAAGTCCACCCCCCTAATAATTATTGCGCTTGGGTTATCGATAGGGTTTCGAGCTGGTGTATGGAATATTGGCGCCGAAGGTCAATACACAATAGGAGCACTCTTCGGCGGCGCAGCTATACTAGCGTTTTACCCAAACAATGGAATATGGATTTTACCTTTATCATTTTTTATTGCAATAGTCGGAGGGATTTTATGGGGTATGATTCCTGCATTTTTTAAAGCCAGATTTAATACAAATGAGATTCTTGTGAGTTTAATGCTGACCTATGTTGCAACATTATTATTGAGCGGTATGGTCTATGGTCCATTAAAAAACCCAGACGGATTTAATTTCCCTGAAAGTAGACTATTTCACGACTCCGGTACCTTACCTATAATTTTTCCGGGTACGCGGGCACATATTGGTTTTCTCATAGCAATAATTCTAGTTGGTTTGATGTACTATCTATTGAAGAAGCATAAATTTGGTTACCATGTTAGAGTATCTGGGGAGTCTCCAAGGGCATTAGTTTTCTCAGGTAGATCTACTAATTATATGGTCTACCTCAGCTTCATTATTTCTGGTGCATTTGCTGGTTTAGCCGGCGTTATTGAAGTTTCAGGACCCGTCGGTCAGTTAGTGCCAGCGATACCAGTCGGATATGGCTTTACCGCAATAATTGTGGCTTTCCTTGGCAGGTTGAATCCACTTGGTATTTTTTTTGCGGGATTTTTGTTAGCACTTACATATATCGGTGGAGAGGCCGCGCAAATTAGGCTTGGGTTACCAAACGCAATAACAGGTGTTTTTCAGGGTGTCTTACTGTTTTCACTACTCGCAGCTGAAGCTTTTACAAATTACACAATATCTCTAAAAAAGATAAGAGGAAATATCTGATGGATTTACTGATTGCTATATTTCAAGGAATTATTATTGCATCAACGCCCCTTGTACTTGCTGCAGTCGGAGAACTTGTTGTAGAGAAGTCAGGCGTTTTAAATCTGGGCGTTGAAGGAATGATGATTGTGGGTGCTGTTACAAGTTTTATAATTACATATGAGACCGGTAGTCACTTTTTAGGACTTACAGCTGCAATAATATCTGCGGGGCTTGTTGCATCACTATTTGGTTTATTGACACAGTATCTTTTAAGTAACCAGGTCGCTACAGGGCTTGCCCTTACTTTATTTGGTCTTGGTTTGGCGTCTTTAATTGGTCAAACATATTCAGGTATTAGTTTGGATACTTTCCCAATCTTGGATGTCTATCTACTCACAGAAATTCCAATTATTGGGAGCCTCTTATTTAATTTCGATTATTTAGTTTATCTATCAATAATAATTGTTGTGTCCGTGTATTATTTTCTAAATAAAACAAAATTTGGCCTTGTTTTGACAGCAATTGGGGACAATCATGACTCAGCACATTCACTTGGTTACTCGGTGAAAATGGTTAGATTATTTGCAATAATTTTCGGTGGATCTTGTGCGGGTCTGGGTGGTGCGTATTTATCTCTTGTTCAAACACCAATGTGGGTTGAGAATATGACAGCTGGGCGTGGATGGATTGCTTTAGCGATAGTTGTATTTTCCGTTTGGAGACCGCTTTGGGTATTAGTTGGTGCATATGTATTTGGGGGCATCACAATTATACAACTACACGTGCAGGCTTTTGGTGTAAACATTGGAGCACAGTACATGTCAATGATGCCTTATCTTGTAACGATCGTCGTGCTTGTATTTATTTCAATGAACAAGAATAGGTTGGCTGTTAATGCACCAAATTGTCTAAACAGGTTATTTACATCAGATCTTTAGAAGTTCAAATTTCATAAGGGTATGCTATAAAATTTTGTCTAAGAATAATGATAAAAAATTTCAATTAATTCAGTGGAATAATTACAATTAAACTTCATATTGAAGTTAAAAGGTCTACTATTGAATTGTAATTTATTAACTAAGTAGTTGCTTGTTGCTAAATTATAAGTAGATAAATAGGCATTACCCATCTTGCCTACTTATTTAATGTCCCATTTTATATACGGAGTTATCAATGTCAAAAAAAGTACTTGGATCTATAATAGTTATACTGATTATAGCTGTTGGTTTTTATTATCAATTTCAATTGTCGGAGGATAATAAAGTTAAAAAAGTTGGCTTTATCTATGTTGGCCCTGTTACAGATTTTGGATGGACCTATGAACATGACCAAGGTCGAAAGGCTGTTGTAGAGGCATTCGGAGAGACTGTGGAGACAACATATGCTGAGAGTGTTTCAGAAGGCCCAGATGCCGAAAGAGCTATTACTCAAATGGCAAGAGACCATGACCTCATATTTACAACATCTTTTGGGTATATGAACCCAACCATCAAGGTTGCAAAGAAGTTTAAGAAAGTTAAATTTGAGCACGCAACCGGATACCAGAGAGCTGACAACGTTGCAACATATGCAGCCAGGTTCTATGAAGGGCGTCATCTGATAGGTCTAATTGCAGGTGGTATGACCCAAACTAATACTATTGGTTACATTGCTTCATTTCCCATTCCCGAAGTAATTAGGGGGATCAATGCAGCATACCTTGCGGCTACATCTGTAAACCCTACTGTGGAGTTCAAGATAGTATGGGTCTACACATGGTTTGACCCAGGAAAAGAGGCTGATGCAGCAAAAGCGCTCATTGATCAAGGTGCTGATATTATTATGCAACACACTGACTCTGCGGCTGCGATGACAATTGCCGAAGAAGAGGGTATATATGCCTTTGGACAGGCTTCGGATATGATCCAGTTTGGTCCAAACGCGCAATTAACCGCCATAATAGATGATTGGGCACCATATTATGTAGAGAGAACACAAGCTTTGTTCGATAAAACATGGGAGTCTGGGGATACATGGGGTGGTATGCCAACTGGAATGGTCAAGTTAGCAGATATATCTGATGATGTTCCAAAAGTTGTTGTAAACCTCGTGAATGAGGCACGAGAGGGAATACTTTCTGGTGACATACACCCATTTACGGGTCCAATAAACAAGCAGGACGGAACAGCCTGGCTTGCCGAGGGTGAAGTTGCCTCAGATGGTGATTTGCTTGGAATGGATTTCTATGTCGAAGGGGTTAATGGCGTCATTCCAAATTAAAATATCGCAAAGAGCGCGTCTAGTTAATGGCGCGCTCAGAATATCATGAGCCAAAATCATGTCCGATATAAAAACCTTAGCTATTGAGAGGCTCAATATATTAAATCCTGAATATCGTGACTTAATTGAAGATATTGTAGTTGCTAACAAAAAGATTTATCTCTCACTTAAAACAGATAAATCTCAAGTTGATAAATTCACAAAAATAAAGCTACAAATAGAAAAAGAGTTAATTGGCATTGATGGTATTGATAGTGTATCTGTATCTTTAACATCGCACTCCGACTCAAAAAAACAAGCAGCAGACCCCAAGAATATTACAAAAGGTATTTCTGAAGTAAAAAATATAATTTCTGTTGCGTCCGGGAAAGGTGGTGTTGGAAAATCTACAACTTCAATAAATATAGCAATTGCAATTAATAAGCTTGGCTTCAGAGTTGGTTTGCTTGATGCGGATGTATATGGACCATCAATTCCAAAGCTTATAGGTGGTAAGCAAAAGCCAAAAATATCTAAAACAGGTAATATTCTGCCGATTAAGAAATATGATATTTCATTAATGTCAATTGGCTTTCTGGTATCAGAGGATACCCCCATGATATGGCGAGGTCCAATGGTAATAACAGCAGTTAATCAAATGCTAAACGATGTGGAATGGGGTGAATTGGACTTTCTTATAGTGGATATGCCTCCGGGAACTGGTGATGTGCAGCTAACTATGGCACAAAAGGTTCCAATGACTGGTGCAGTAATTATATCAACACCCCAAGATCTAGCTCTCATAGATGCTAGAAAAGGTATAGAAATGTTTAAAAAGGTTAATGTGCCAATTCTTGGTATAATTGAGAATATGAGCATATTTATATGTCCCCATTGCAACAAAGAGTCCCATATTTTTGGGTTTGAAGGAGCCAAGATTGAAGCAAGAAATAAAAACGTCGATTTTTTAGGAGATATACCGTTAGAAATAGATTTGAGAGAGTCATCGGATATCGGGAGGCCAATTATGTATTCAAAAAGTGACTCAATAGTCTCAAAAAAATTTCTCGATATTGCAAAATCAGTTGTTAATAAAACTATGAGTACATCAAAATCGAAGAAGCCAAATATTATTATCAATTGAGTTTATAATCACATTATATGATACCTGAAAACATAATTTTATCTAAAAATAAGAAGGAACTGACTCTGGCATATGGAGCTTCAAACTCTATCTTGAGTGCTGAATTTTTAAGAGTTAACAGCCCTAGTGCAGAAGCAAAGGGTCATAGCTCAGATCAAAAAAAAATTGTAAGTGGGAAGAAAAGTGTTTCAATAAATTCAATCGAAATCATCGGTAATTATGCAATTAGACTTATATTTGATGATGGTCATTCAACTGGCATATACACTTGGCAATATTTACAGGATCTTTTCAAGGAAAAGGATGAAATATGGAAAGAGTACATATCTGAGTTAAGAAGAAAAGGTCTCAATAGAGGGTGAATGTGCTTTAAATCCTTTCCAAAGACCGACGTAAATCCTCAATAAGATCATCGGGGTCTTCTAAACCAACATGGATCCTTACCATAGAATTTGAGTATTTGGACCATTCCTTTGTAGTCTCTCTATCTGGAAAAATCGGTATTATAAGGCTCTCGTAACCACCCCATGAAGCCCCAATACCAAATAGTGATAAGCCATCAATGAATTTGTCCAAAGTCTCAATATTTTCATTCTTATTATCAATAACTATCGACATAAGGCTACCGCCTCCACCTGAGAAATACTTTTTCCATAATTTATGATCTCGGCTTTTGTGGAATGGTGGATACAGGATTTCTAGAATTTTCTTTTGAGTGCTCAGAAAATTGCATATCTTGAGAGCATTCGCGAATTGTTTTTCCATCCTAACACTTATAGTTCGAAGACCTCTGTTCGCCATATAGGCGTCATCCGCATTTGAGCTTACTCTCAGAATATCGAATGTTTCTTCAACATATTTCTGAGCCTTTTTATTATATGTTACCGCCCCCATGAATACATCAGAGTGCCCAACGATATACTTAGTACCGGCATGTACAGATATATCGACACCAAATTTAAAAGGCTTAAAATATAAAGGTGTGGCCCAAGTGTTATCGATTATAGAAAACAAATTTTTACTTGAGCAAATTGAAACTAATTTGTTAATTTCAATAATTTCAAAGGTAAGGGAACCAGGGGACTCAAAAAAAACTGCTCTAGTTTTTTTTGTAATTTTACCTTCCAATGTATCTAAATCCTTCGGATTAAAGTATAATGTTTCAACCCCCATCTTGGTTAGAAATTTTCTAGCGATTTGCTTTGTGGGTTCATAAACGTTGTCTGCCAGCATCAATTGATCTCCATTCCTTAGGACGCTCAGCAAGGATAGAAGAATTGCAGTTCTGCCAGAGCTCGTTATTCTGCATCCTTCAGCATTCTCTAACAGTCTTATGCCCTCTGATAGAGACTCCGTGTTTGGATTAGACTTGCTGCCATAGAAATATCTTGAAGAACGTTCTCGAAACTGTCTTGAAGTCTCAGTTAGAACTGTTGATCCACGATAGACAGGCGTATTCACAAAACCAAAATGCTCACTTGAGTTTTGTCCAGCATGAGTAATTATAGTGCTTTGTTTATATTTTTTTTTATCTATCATGTGTAATTATTTGCATAAGTTTTGTAACTCATCAATATATATTACACAAATTGTTTGACATCAGAACATATATAGAACATAATATGTACAAAAAAGGAATATATCATGTTTTTATTGAAAAAATTTATAAGTAATTGGGAAGATATAACAGGGATCTTATCTATAGTTACTCTGTCGGCAATGCTGTTCAGGTTTGCATCAATGATCTAATCATTGCCTCTTATCCACAAAACTAAAACAATATCTACAACAATCCAATATTAAAATGACTTCTAACTATTTTTTATTAAAATAGTATTAGTCAAAAAAGGAATATTTATGGCAATTCCAAACTTTATACATCTGCGTGCTCGATCTGCATACTCTCTTCTTGAGTCATCTCTGCATATAAATCAGATAAAAGATTTGTGTATAGAAAATAACATGCCAGCCATTGCTATTTCTGATAACAACCTCTTCGGCGCACTCGAGTTTTCTGAGATTATGTCGTCAAATGGTATTCAGCCATTGATTGGAACTTCGATAAATTTATCACTGACTAACGGCTACACCTCAAATTCTCATTCTATAGGGTCTTCAATTTGCTTGATAGCAATGACGGAAATTGGTTATAAAAATTTATTAAAATTATCGAGTTATTCCTTTCAGAAAAATAATGCACTATTTCCATTTGTGACCCTTGAAGAGATTTATAGACACAATGAGGGATTATTTTTCCTCACAGGTGGGGATAGAGGTATTCTAAATAATCTGATCAAGTCGAATGGCACTGATCAAGCAATCGAGTACGTTAATAATATAAAAAGTGTGTTCGATGAGAGGCTTTTCGTTGAAATTCAAAGATCAGATAGCAATAATCAATCAGTCGAGAATAAGCTAATAGATATAGCTTACGATAGAGGTATCCCATTAGTTGCAACAAATGATATTTTTTTTGAGTCACGTGCTGACCATGAGGCAAATGATATCCTTCAATGCATTACTAATGCTGACGTAATATCTAATCCAAATAGAAAAAAAGTTTCACAGGAGTCCTATTTTAAAACTCAAGATGAAATGTTATCTTTGTTTGATGACTTGCCAGAAGCAATTGAGAATTCTGTATCAATTTCAATGCGGTGCACATATAGACCAACCACATTAAATCCAATTCTTCCTATGTATGTTCAGGAAGGTTCAGAGTCTGAGGTCAAAGAAAAAGAAAACCATTTGCTGGTTGAAATGGCTAATAAAGGTTTTCGCGATAAAATTTCGAAATTTGGAACTGCAGAAAATTATAATAATTCATTTTACCAAGATAGGCTCGATAACGAACTTTCAATTATTCTTGATATGGATTATGCAGGTTATTTTTTAATTGTATCTGATATAATCAATTGGTCAAAAAATAACGATATACCGGTTGGGCCTGGTAGAGGCTCGGGCGCTGGCTCTCTTGTTGCTTGGTCTCTGGGGATAACAGACTTAGACCCAATAAAATTCAACCTCGTATTTGAAAGATTTTTGAATCCACATCGTATATCAATGCCTGACTTTGATATAGACTTTTGCCCAATAAGACGTGATGAAGTTATTAATTATATAAAAAAAAGATATGGCAATGATCGAGTCGCACAAATAATTACATTTGGAAAACTTCAAGCAAGGGCAGTAATCCGTGATGTTGGTCGAGTGATGGAGATACCATATGGGCAGGTGGATAGCTTGTGTAGGCTTATACCAAATAACCCAGCAAATCCGATGACGCTCTCTGAGGCATTATCTGATATCAAAGAGATAGGCATGATTAGAAAATCAGATGAAACAGTAGATCGCCTGCTCAATTACTCACTGGCACTCGAGGGTCTATACCGACATGCATCAACTCATGCAGCGGGGGTTGTCATATCAAATGGAAAACTGGATGAATATGTGCCCCTTTATATGGATCAAAAGACCAATTCTCTTGTAACGCAATTTAATATGAAATGGGTTGAACAGGCGGGCTTGGTCAAATTTGATATCTTAGGTCTCAAAACTCTATCTGTAATAAGTGAATGTTGTAAGCAGCTCACAGATATTGGTAAGTCGATTGATATAACTTCTGTAGATTTACAGGATGAGAATACTCTCAGATTATTCAGAGATGGTGAAACATCGGGTGTTTTTCAATTTGAAAGTTCGGGCATGAAAGATTTACTTGTTAAAGCCCATCCAAATAATTTTGAGGATTTAATTGCATTAATAGCGCTATTCCGACCCGGCCCAATGGAAAATATCCCCCAATATCTTGAGTCAAAAAATACAGATGTTGAGATTGAGGATCTGCATGAGCTTATTAATCCAATAATTGCAGATACATACGGAGTTATCATATACCAAGAGCAGGTTATTCAAATTGCCCAGAAATTAGCTGGCTACAGTCTTGGTGAAGCTGATCTCCTGAGGCGGGCGATGGGTAAAAAGATAAAATCTGAAATGGATGCACAGAGAGATAAATTTATAAATGGCGCAAGTTCAAATGGAGTTGACAAGAAAAAAGCAGAATATATTTTTGATTTAGTTGATAAATTTGCAGGATATGGTTTTAATAAAGCGCACTCAGCTGCCTACGCTCTAATTGCATTCCAAACAGCTTACTTGAAAGCGAATTATCCTTTAGCCTTCATGTCAGCGCTTTTAACACTTGATATTGGTAATATCGATAAGGTCTCTAGTATCGTTTCAGAAACAAAAAGGATGAAAATTGAGATTTTACCGCCTTCGATAAATTATTCTTCGCATGATTTCCTGATAGAGGGTAAATCAATAAGGTTCTCGTTATCTTCAATAAAGAATGTTGGTGCGCAGGCGGTTGAAAACATTTGTACAGAGAGGAACAAGAATGGACCCTTCACTGATATCCAAGATTTTATTTCAAGAATAGATAGCCATTTTGTAAATAAACGCGCGCTCGAGGGATTAATAATGGCGGGTGCTTTTGATGAGATCGAGCAAAATAGAGCATTACTCATGGAGAATATTGAGATTCTTCTTTTGGAGTCCAGTCGGCTCAAGAAGAAAAATATAGATGGCCAAACAGATATTTTTGCTGGCATAGAGGAGTCAAAACCAGAAATCAGGCTGCCAGAAAAACAAGAATGGACCAGAGGTAGAAAGCTTGCGGGTGAGTTTGAATTTTTGGGGTCTTATTTATCCGGCCATCCTTTAGAAGGTTATTCACGTGCGATCAAGAAGCATAGTGTGACTTCATATGCCGAATTTATAAGTGATGTAAAAATAAAAAAACACAAGCAAGCCAGATTAGCGGGTGTAATACATGCTAGGGTAAATAGAAGAGGCAAAACAGGTAGAAATTATTCCTTCATAAGATTCTCAGATAAGAGCCAAGAATTTGAGACCATGTTTTTTTCAGATATAATTGATAAATTCAATGAAATATTATTTGTTGGTAATGTTTTGATTATAAAAGTGGATGCTGACCTTCAAGGTGACTCTATCAGACTGCGGGTTAATGATGTTATACAAGCAACTGAAGATAATTTAGGAGATGCCTGCAAAACAGATAAAACAAACGTCGATTTTGCTAGTTTCGAGGACGCGGATCCTGAATTCACAGAGAAAACCGATATTCAAAAATACACTATAAAAATATCAGATATAAGCGCAATTGATCTAATAGCTGAAAAGCTCAAGCTTGGCAAAGGTTCAGATACTATCAATTTAAAATTTTATGATAATAATTTAAAAAAAGATATAAAACTCGAGATTGGAAATAGTTATTGCTTTGATAATGACACAGAAAAATATTTAAGCTCAATACCCGGTGTTATCGGGATAAATACAGACTAGAGAGGTTTTGGTAAATTAGCTTGATATTTTCTCAATAAAATCATATAAACAGCATATCACATACATAGAGCATGAGTCGGTGTAAGTTAAGCTCTATGGAGAATAACCGAGTCAGGAGAGTTATAATGTCACTACCAGATTTCTCAATGAGAGAACTTTTAGAAGCTGGTGTTCATTTTGGTCACAAAAAAGAACGCTGGAATCCAAAAATGGAAACCTTTATTTATGGTAAAAGAAATGGTATCCACATCATCGATTTATCACAAACCGTTCCATTGTTGCATCAGGCACTACTTGCAATCAGAGATGTAGCAGCGTCTGGCGGCAGAGTATTGTTTGTTGGTACAAAACGTCAGGCATCAGAGCATATTGCTGAGTCAGCAAAGAAATCTGCCCAGTACTACATAAATCATACATGGATGGCCGGTATCTTAACAAATTGGAAAACAGTCTCGAATTCAATAAAAAGATTTAAAGATCTTGAGGAGATGCTAAATAGTGAAAAAATAAATGCACTTACAAAAAAAGAAGTTTTAAAACTTACTAGAGAGCATAATAAGCTCGAAAGGGCAATTGGTGGCATCAAGGATATGGGGGGGCTACCTGATATTCTTTTTGTAATTGATACAAACAAAGAGGCCATTGCAATATTGGAGGCTAATAAGCTTGGCATACCAGTTGTGGCCATCCTTGATACAAATTCTACGCCAGATGATATTGATCATCCAATACCCGGTAATGATGACGCATCTAGAGCTATTGCCCTATACTGTTCATTGGCCGAGCGAGCAATTTTGGATGGTATGGAAAACTCACAAACGAAAAATTCAATTGATCAAGGCGAAAGTGCAAATCCCGTATCATCTGATGATTTAGAAGTGTTAAGCGAAGAGTCAAAAGATGAAAGCAAAATTAAAGAGCCTATGATTGACTCCGTTGAGCTATCTTCAAAAGATGATAAAAAAAATGAAGAAAATAAGGAGTTAATTGTTGAAAAGAAGAAAAGAAAATCACCTAAAAAGACAGCAGAATCAACTATTGATGATAAGTCGGACTCTTAAATCTTTTTTTGGTATCGGATACTATAAGGAAATAAAATGGTTGAAATTACGGCAGGATTAGTTAAAGAGCTCAGAGAAAAAAGCGGCGCAGGGATGATGGATTGTAAAATGGCACTTTCTGAAAATGATGGAAACATTGATCTATCTATAGATTGGTTAAGGGCCAAAGGAATAACAAAAGCGGCAAAAAAATCAGACAGGATTGCTTCTGAAGGTTTAATTGGCTCCCTTATTAAGAATGGATCAGCCGCTATCATAGAGTTAAACTCTGAAACAGACTTCGTGGCGAGGAACGAAGAATTTCAGGGCTTATTAAGGGGTATATTGGATGTTTCAATTGATAATCATGATGTTGAAAATGCGCAATACCAAGATTCTGGTAGAACTGTTGCTGAAGAGATCAACGAAAAAATTGCAACAATTGGCGAAAACATTATGCTCAGAAGAATTACGAGATATGAAAATATCAAAGATGAGCATGTATTTTCATACACTCACAATGCAGTTGCTGACTCATTGGGAAAGATCGGAGTATTAGTCGCAATTAGAACTAAGAATAATAGCGACAAGTTAGCTGAATTTGGAAAAAACCTATGTATGCACATCGCAGCAACTAATCCCCTAGCATTAGCTTCAAACGAAATTAGCCCCGAATTAATTGAGAGGGAAAAGCAAATTGCTCAGGAACAAGCGCGTGAGAGTGGTAAACCTGAAAATATAATCGAGAAAATGGTTGAAGGCAGAATAAAAAAATTTACTGAAGAAAATGCTTTGTTATCTCAAATTTTCGTTATAGATGGTGAAACAAAAATAGCAAAACTGCTTGAAAACAAATCTAGGGAGCTCAACGACGATATTGTAATTACACGTTTTACAAGAATGCAACTGGGTGATGGCATTGAAAAGAAGGAAGACGACTTCGCGGGTGAAGTTGCTGCTGTTATAAGTAAAAATTAATAGAAACTACTGCATTATAGATGGTTGGTAATGGCAAAAGAATATAATAATGTCTTACTCAAAATTTCTGGTGAGATTCTATCAGGAGATGCAAATAGTGCTTTTGATTATTCAATATCAAACCAAATTGTCGATGATATAGCTAGTATTAAAAAGTCCGGAATAAATCTTGCAGTTGTTATAGGTGGTGGGAATATAATAAGAGGTATCAATCACAGAGACTATAATCTCTCTAAGAACAATGCAGACCATATGGGTATGCTTAGTACAGCAATAAACGGGATTTATTTAAAAAATCTTCTAACAAATAAACACATTAAATCAATTATTTATTCATCTTTTACGATATCTGGAATTATAAAAAAGTTTAACCATGAAGAGGCAAAACAGGCAATGAATGATGGTCATGTGGTAATCCTTGTTGGCGGAACGGGTAACCCTTATTTTACAACTGATACAACGGCCGTTTTGAGGGCGCTCGAGCTTGACTGTGATGTTCTATTAAAAGGAACAAAAGTTGATGGAGTTTATGATCAAGACCCAGAAAAGTATTCAAAAGCTGAGAAATTTTCTAAATTAGATTATAATTATGTTATAAATAATAATCTAAGCATCATGGATAGGACATCAATTATAATGGCAGAGGAAGCAGGTCTACCAATAATTGTATTTTCCATAAAAAATAAAGACGAGTTAAGAAAAGTAATAGAAAAAAAAGCAGAATTTACAATTATATCTAATTAAGGTATCGCAATGGCAGATGAATTTAATTTACAGGATTTTTCACGAAGAATGGATGGGGCCATAAACTCGCTCAAAGGAGAGTTCTCAGGCTTAAGAACAGGACGAGCTTCTGCGAGTCTGCTTGATCCTATCAGTGTAGAGGTATATGGCTCAAAGATGCCTTTAAATCAACTTGCAACTGTCAGTGTTCCTGATCCTCGAACAATATCTGTACAGGTTTGGGATAAGTCACAAGTCGAAATTATTGACAAGGCAATACGAGAGTCAGGATTAGGCTTAAATCCTAATATGGATGGGCAATTAATTAGAATTCCTGTTCCGGAGCTTAACTCGGAAAGAAGGGAAGAGCTTTGTAAGGTCGCAAGTAAATATGCAGAAAATGCACGTATTGCAGTCAGGAACGTTCGAAGAGATGGTATGGATACCCTAAAGAAACTTGAAAAAAGTAGTGATATCAGTCAGGACGACCAAAAGAATTATGGTAATGATATTCAAAATATCACAGATTCAGCTATAAAAGAGATTGATGAGACACTTCAAAAAAAAACCACTGAAATTATGAACGTTTAACGTCTTTCATTGAAATAAGTTACCATGAGTGAAATCACAAACTTGCCTGATCATGTTGCCATAATTCTAGATGGGAATAGACGGTGGGCAAGGGGTAGAGAGTTACAGGATGAGGACGGTCATCGTAAAGGTATAGAAACGCTTGTTCTGATTGCTAAAGCAGCTGCTAGTTTCGATATTAAATATTTAACACTTTTTAGCTTCAGTAAAGAAAACTGGAAAAGGGATCCAGCAGAAATCTCAAACCTTATGTATCTCATGGAAAGCTTTGAAAGTGCATATTTGGATGAGATAATTTCAAATAATATTAGGGTAAGCGTCATTGGTGATATAGATACACTTGCGAAACCACAAAAGAAAATAATCAAAATGGTTCAAGAAAGAACCCAAGATAATAAGGGGATGCGGCTGATTGCGGCATTTAATTACAGTGGAAGAGATGAAATCATTAGGGCGCTGAAGAAAATACTCAGCGATGTCCAACTAGCAAAGATTTCTACTGACATGATCAATAATGACTTAATGAGTAATTATCTCGATACAGCTAACATCCCTGACCCGGATCTCATAATTAGAACAAGTGGGGAGATGAGACTTAGTAATTTTTTGTTATGGCAATGTGCATACTCTGAATTTGTATTTACGGAAACGCTATGGCCGGATTTTACAGTCGACCAATTCCATAATGCACTGAAGCAGTTTTCTCAAAGGGAGAGAAGATATGGAAGAAATACGCCTAATAAAGGAGTGTGAATTGAGCCATGGATTTTAATAATTTAAGATTACGATTTCAAACAACACTCTTAATTCTACCAATTTTTATCTTACCTATATATTTGGGAGGTATTTATTTTAAAATAGCCCTCATCTGTGTCTCGATTTTATTGTTTTATGAGCTGACATTGATTATTAGCTATCCGAAAAGAAAAGCAGCCTCAATGCTGTACTCATTTTTTTTATGCATCTCTGTATTGCTTTTAAATACAGCTCCAGATATAGCCATTACCATTTGTTTAGTGGTTTTGGTTACGGGATCTATCTTGATAAAATTATTTTATGGAGGTAATGGTTGGTTGTTGGCTGTCATCTATTACTCCTATATATCTTTTTTAGTATTCTATCAAATTAGATTAGAAGGCGATACATTAGACGGTCTAAATTCAATTCTTCTTGTGATAACGATTGCTGTTATTTCTGACTCGTCAGGGTATTTCGGCGGTCAGTTCCTTGGTAGAAAGAAAGTCTTCCCATATTTATCCCCAAACAAGACAATCGAAGGAACATTTTTTGCATTCATTACGCCTGCAATTTTCATTTTCTTTTTAGCACTTTTTTCTACGATGAATTTGAATGATAGTATTATTTACCTCTTCATTTCAGTTATGGCGCTGGGGGCAATTTTAGGAGATCTATTCGGTTCTTATCTTAAGAGAAATTTCAGCGTCAAGAATTCAAGTAATTTTCTTCCAGGGCATGGGGGGCTTTTAGACAGAATGGACAGTATAATTGGAGTTGGGGTAATTTTTTTAATCTTAGATAAGATAACTAGCAATAATAGTTATGAAAACATTTTATACTTTTGGAGGTAAATTGAAAAAAGACTTAACAATATTAGGATCCACTGGCTCAATCGGGGTCAACGCCCTATCAATTCCAACCATAGATGAAAAATTCACGATGTTAGCATTTGTTGCGGGCAGGGATGTCAACAATCTGTCGCACCAATGCATTAAATTTAAACCAAAGTATGCAGTAATATCAGACAAAGAAATGTATGGAGAACTTAAAAATAATTTATTTGGTTCGGGTATAGAAGTAAAAGCTGGGTGTGATGATGTAAACGAAATAGCATCAAAGACATCGGATGTGGTTCTTTCAGCTATTTCTGGTAGTGCCGGAATCGAGCCAACTTACTGTGCTATCAATAAAACAGAGAGGCTGGCAATCGCGAACAAAGAGTCAATTGTTGTAGCTGGTAGCCTATTGTTTGATAAAAAAATAAATAAAAAAACAAATATAGTGCCAGTAGATTCCGAGCACAATGCAATTCATAAGCTCCTTAACTACACAAGTAGGAAAAATTTTAAGAGTATTATACTTACTGCATCTGGGGGACCTTTTCTGAATACAAGTGTTGAGGATTTGTCAAATGTAACCCTCGAGGATGCATTAAAACATCCAACATGGAACATGGGTAAAAAAATCACAGTTGACTCATCTGCACTTATCAATAAAGGTCTCGAGTTAATTGAAGCTACATATTTATTCAATATAAGTCATGAAGATATAACAATATTGGTTCATCCTCAGTCTATTATTCATGCTATGATATCAATGCATGACGGAACAACACTATCTTTGATGTCTAAGGCGGATATGAAAATACCGATCAGCGATGCAATCTTTGAGAGTGATAACGCACCAATTTTTGGGAATCTGAAGACTTCAGATATCAAGAGTTTAACTTTTTGCGATCTAGATAATAAAAAATTTCCTACAGTCAATATGGCCAGAGACGCCATTGATCATGGCGTAAGTTCGATCGTAACCTTCAACGCAGCAAGTGAAGTTGCTGTTGAAAACTTCCTCTCTAAAAAAATATCATTCTTGGATATCTACAAAGTCATAGGAAAGTCGCTTGAATATAGTAAAAAAAATAAGCAAAAGGTTTTAAAAAATAATATCGAGCATATATTAAGATTAAATCAAAAAGCAAAAGATTTTGCGACAAAAATTATAGATGAGGCGTTATAGATAAATGTTCGATCTGATAAATTTTACAAACTATATGTATAATTTTGTAATTTACACAGTTCCATTCCTGCTCGTTCTGACTGTGGTCGTTTTTTTTCACGAGCTTGGTCATTTTGGTATTGCGCGTTTAAACAAAGTTGATGTTGAAATTTTTTCAATAGGTTTTGGTAGGGAAATTTATAGTATTTATGACAAGAGGGGAACTAAATGGAAAATATGCTGGATTCCCCTTGGTGGTTATGTGAAGTTTGTAGATGATGCTGACCCAACAAGCAAAGCGGACGCAAATAAATTTTCTCCAAATGGCTTTCATACAAAATCAATCTCTCAGCGCTCCGCTATTGTTTCAGCGGGACCTATCGCTAATTTTATCTTAGCCTTAGTAATATTCACTTTTCTGTATTCTGTTAATGGAAAAACAACAATACTGCCTGTAATAGAAAGTATCGAAGAGGCAAGCCCTGCTATGGATGGTGGACTTATGGTTGATGATGTGATTACCTCAATTGATGAAGACTTGGTGACTAAATTTAGTGATATACCGCGAATAATCCAAGAAAAAAAGACTGAGACATTGCAATTTGGGATCCTCAGAAACGGAAGTTACGTCAATCTAGAGCTTACACCTGAAATTCGATACATGAACCCAGAAAAACAATCGGGTGAGTTATTTTATATTGGTATTAGCGGGGGTACGCTGGAAAAAAATATAATAAGAGAAAAAGTATCCGTTATTAAGGCAATAGGTTATGGCATTAATGATACATACCAGATAATCCATTTATCATTGAGTTATATTTACAAGATGATAATCGGAACTGAGTCGACTGAGAACCTCGGTGGACCTATTCGTATTGCCCAAATTTCAGGTGATGTTGCAAAAAATGGTATTTTACCCTTATTGCAGCTTACTGCATTATTATCTGTCAGCATTGGGCTAATCAACCTTTTTCCAATTCCAATGCTTGATGGGGGGCACCTTATGTTTTATAGTATAGAGGCCATAAGAGGAAAGCCGCTGAGCGAAAAGTCTTTTGAGATATTTCATAAGATAGGATTAGGGTTTATAATTTTTCTAATGTTCTTTGCTTTATGGAATGATTTAAATTTTTTAAATATATTTTAATAAAATTATATATAATATTGTTAATTTAACAAAAGTATGATTATGAGAACTATTTTGTATAATTCTGTTTTTATTGCCTTTTTTGCGCTTTTAATATGCACGACAAGTGTACACGCCAACAATCATCTGATCAAAAGTATCGATGTTACGGGTAATAATCGAATTGATAAAAACACCATAATTAATTATGCAAAATTGAGCGCGGGTAGTTTATACAATCAAGTCGAGGTTGATGAGGCACTCAGAGATTTATATGAAACAGAGTTATTTTCCGATGTTCAGATTAATTATGATAACTCGAAGATAGTAATAACAGTACAAGAGAATTTTCTGATAAATCAGGTTGCATTTGAGGGTAATAAAGCTATAAACGATGACTCATTAAGAGATCTTGTGTCACTAAAAGCACGCTCAACATTTTCAAAAAATAAATTGGAAGATGATATTTCAACAATTATAAGCTCATATAGATCGGCTGGCAGGTATAGCGTTGTTGTAGAACCGAAAATAATCAAGTTAGATTTCAATAGGATCGATCTTGTGTACGAAATTAGTGAAGGTTCGATTACAAAAATTACCGATATAAACTTTATTGGTAATAAAAATTACTCCGACCGAGCTTTGAGAAGCGTGATTTCAACCTCTAGAAGTACATGGATTGATAAAATATGGGGAACGGGCAGATCCTATGATAATGCCATAATGGAGTATGACAAGGAGCTCCTAGGGCAATATTACAGAGATAATGGGTATATTAATTTTAGTGTTGTTAATGCTATTGGAGAGTTAAATAACAGTTCTGGTAACTTCGTTATTACATTTACTGTAGATGAAGGCGATAGATATAAATTTGGAGATGTATCTATATCAAATCAATTTGATGAGTCATACACAGCATCAATTGCTAGTTTGATCAGTACAAATGCCACTAACTATTATGATGAGTCAGAGATAAACAGGAATAAAACAAATCTCGTTGATTTTATGAAAGCAAACGGTAATCCTTTTGTAACAGTTAATGTGATTGAGGAGACCAGCGAAAATACTAAAACAGTAAATTTGACATATATAATAGATAACGGTCCACCCGTTTACGTGGAGCGAATTGAAATATCAGGTAATCAAAGAACATATGATTACGTAATCCGAAGAGAGCTTAAGATCTCTGAAGGTGACGCACTAAATCAAACTTATCTAAATCAATCAATGAGAAATCTGAGGGGTCTTAATTTTTTCTCTGATGTAAAACTTAATACTGTTGACGGCTCAGCTCCTGACAAAAAAGTCATACAGATAGCTGTCAGCGAGAAACCGACTGGATCCCTTATGTTTGGAGCCGGTTACTCAAGCGTTGCAGGTATTGTTGGTAGTATATATATAAAAGAAGATAATCTTCTGGGAAGGGGCCAAAAAGTTGCAACACAACTTAGTCTTGGGGGTAATCAAAATCTTGTCAATCTTCAATTCACCGAACCATCCTTTTTGAGTTCTGATGTTTCGGCAGGTATCGATATCTTTGGAAATGAAACAGATTTATCGGAAGACTCAGGATATAAGAGCAAAGAAGTTGGTGCTGGATTCAGATTTGGATTCCCACTATCTGAAGATTTAAATTTAGTTACTAAATATAAATATACAAATAATGAGGTATACGATGTCCCAGCCAATTCAAGTGCTGCTCTAACACAACTTGAGGGCACAAGGAATATCTCTGAATTTGGATATTCTCTCAGATATAACACACTAGATAATATGGTATCGCCAAACAATGGTATGCTAATAGACTTCAGTCAAGATCTTGCGGGACTTGGTGGAGATGTTAAGTTTTTGAGAACAGAAGTGTCTGGTAATTATTACAAAGATTTTACAAATAGTATCGTTGGCTCAATATCCCTGAATATGGGACATATTTTTGGACTAGATGACCAAGATGTATTAATTTCAGATGCGTTCCGTGATCCTGGAACTACACTGAGGGGTTTTGCTCCGAGTGGGATCAGCCCAAGATTTACTTCAAATGAAAGCACTGATGAGGAAGCGATTGGTGGTAATACATATATTTCTACCTCAGCCGAATTAACCTTCCCATTTGGTTCATTGACCGATGAATATGGTGTGAAGGGTGGTGTCCATTTAAATGCTGGCTCGCTATTTGATTCTGATTTAGATCCGTCTGATATTAATGACTCTGATTCTTTCCGAACATCGATTGGCGCCTCTGTCTTCTGGGACTCGCCAGTTGGGCCATTGAGATTTGACTTTACAGAGGCTATTGATAAGGAAACATTCGATAAAACTGAGTTTTTCCAATTTTCTGGTGGCACAAACTTCTAAATTGTATAAACTTCCAAGAGATATTTGTTAATCTATTGGAAGTAACATGAAAGATAGGATTTTTATAAAGAATAACGGCCCTTTCAGAATAAGCGAGATTATAAAAAAGGTATTGCCCAACCAAAAAGTACCTAAAAATATAAATGACAGAACAATTGAAGGGGTGTCAACAATACAGAATGCCTCTTCGCGTGACATCACGTACTTAAGTAATAAAAATTATCTAAATGGTATTAATAATATAAAAGCTGCTGCTTGCTTGGTAACACAGGATTTATTGGACATTTTACCTGAAAGCGTATTACCAATAGTTGTAGACAACCCTGAGCTTATTATAATAGATGTCATGGAGCTTTTCTATGAAGATTTAGATGATGGGATTGAGCATCTGATAAGTGATCGAGCCTACATTGCGGCAAATGCAGTTATCGGAGCCAACAGTAAAGTCAAACCAGGGGTTGTTGTCAAAAGTGGTGTAGTAATTGGAGATAATTGCAGAATTG
This sequence comes from uncultured OCS116 cluster bacterium, assembly GCA_902632055.1. Lineage (GTDB taxonomy): Bacteria > Pseudomonadota > Alphaproteobacteria > Rhizobiales > TMED25 > TMED25. Next base: position 38,230 of record CACPAS010000003.1, read on the forward strand.
ACTCAAATACAACCATTGGAAGCAATGTTATGATTGGGCACAGTGCCCATATCGGCTCAAATTGTACTCTTCAAAATTGTATTATCGGTAATAATGTAATTATACACCCCGGTGTTCGGATTGGTCAGGACGGTTTTGGTTATAGTTTAGGCGGCGGGGGTTTAAAGAAATTTCCACACATTGGACGCGTCATTATCCAAGACAGTGTAGAAATTGGATCGAATACAACTATTGACAGAGGGTCTCTTAATGATACAACGATTGGTGAAGGAACTAAAGTAGACAATCTTGTTCAGATTGCTCACAATGTAACAATTGGCCAAAATTGTGCTATTGCAGGGCAAGTTGGAATATCTGGTAGTGTTAATATAGGTAATAATGTGATGATTGGCGGACAAGTGGGTATCAAGCAACATAGGAAAATTGGCGATAATGTCCAAATTGCAGCTGGTTCAGGCGTTACACTAAGCATCCCATCGAATCAAAGAGTGGCCGGAAATCCCGCTCGGAAGCTTGGGACATACTTGAGTGAAATAAAAACTATATCAAGAATAGCAAGAAAATAAATATAAATTGGTTTATTGATGTGTTATAAGTTACACAGACTTATTGGATGCAAAAATGAAGACTTATACTACTAGTGAGAATCCGCAAACTGCTGATATAAATGTGATTAAGAAATTAATTCCACATGCATACCCTTTTTTATTGGTAGATAAGATAGTTGAGATGAATGGTGATGAGTATGGTATTGGCGTCAAAAATGTAACAATTAATGAACCATTCTTTCAAGGACATTTTCCCGATAACCCGATAATGCCTGGGGTATTACAAATTGAAGGTATGGCTCAGACCGCAGCTGTGATGTGCATGCTAAAATATAATACAAAAATCCCAAATATTTTCTTTATGACTATCGACAAGGCGCGCTTCAGGAAGCCAGTCATACCGGGCGATATTCTGTATTACCATCTGAAAATTATTAGAAAAAGAGCAAATGTCTGGAAATATAAAGGCGAGGCATATGTACTTGGTAGCCTTGTCGCAGAAGCTGAAATAAGTGCAATGATCGAGGCGGGTACCTAGAATGATACATCCTTCGGCTATAATCGAAGATGGCGCCAAAATAGGCGCTAATACTAATATCGGTGCATTCTCTTATATTGGAAGTAATGTAGTTTTGGGTGATAATATCAATATCTACCCTCACGTCGTTATTGACGGGCATACAAAGATCCAAGATGGCGCAAATATATACCCTAATGCGACTATTGGGATGATTCCACAGGACTATAAATACAAAAATGAGATTACATATATTGAAATTGGTAAAAATTGTACAATAAGAGAGCATGTGACAATTCATCTGGGCACAAAATCTGGTAACTCACTCACAAAAATTGGTGATAATTGTTTCTTAATGGTCGGTTCGCATGTGGCACACGACTGTTCAATTGGAAATAATGTAATTCTAATCAATCAAGCTGCTCTTGCGGGGCATGTGATTGTTGATGATTTTGCTATTATTGGAGGACTCTCAGGTGTAAAGCAGCATGTAAGGATTGGTAAGCATGCATATATTGCTGGCATGACAGCGGTCGAAATGGATATATTACCATATGGAGTTGTGAAGGGCGTACGAAGGTGCTATTTAACGGGAGTAAATATTAAAGGTTTAAGGCAAAGAGGATTTTCAAAAGAAGAAATTCATCTTATTCGAGATATATACATGGAAATATTTGATGGGCCATCCATTGAAATTCCAGATAGAGCGCGGTCACTACACCAAAAGTACATTGATAATGAAAAAATAATTATTTTACTCAAATTCATACTAGATCATCCAGAAAGACATTTGTGCCTTCCAAATGAAGAAAGTATAATTAAGTAACCAAAATAGCTGTCGATATGAGTAAAAATCAATTAGCTATAATAGCTGGAGGGGGGAGCCTATCAACAGCTATAATAGAGTCCGCAAGGAAAGAAGGTTGGGAAATAACAGTATTTGCAATCGGGGCCTCAAATATTGCAAAAGATCCAAGCATTAAGTTTATTGAAATGAATAAGCTGAATATTGGACGTATTTTTAAAATATTAAAAAGTAAAAAGATAAAAAATATTTGCATGGTTGGGTATATACCAAGGCCTAGCAATATAAGAGATTATTTCCATTTTCAATATCTTAATCTTGAAATTATTGGTATCTTATTTAAGTCTATCGGCATATTACGCGGTGGAGATGCTTCGTTATTTAAGAAAATAAACTCATTACTTGAGAGGAAGGGCTATAATGTAATTGGCGCTTCAGAAATTGCGCCAGACTTAACACTAAAAGAGGGAATTTATTCGTCCAAAGGAGCTTCAAAAGCAGAACTCGAGAATATAAAAAAAGCGAAGCAATGCGCTGAAATAACAGGCCTCTTGGATATTGGGCAGGCAGTTGTCGTCAAAAACCTTAGAGTTCTTGCAATAGAAGCTGCAGAAGGAACAGACTCAATGTTAGACAGGGTTGCTATCTTAGTTGAAAAAAATACAAAAAGAGGTGGTGTGCTTCTTAAGTCGGCCCAGATTAATCAGGATGAAAGGGTAGATATGCCGACTATTGGACCTAATACAATTGAGAAAATAATAAAAGCAAATTTATCTGGAATTGCAATAACAGCGGATAATGTAATTGTACTGGATTTTCAGCGGGTTATAGAAATGATTGAAGATAGTAATTTATATTTTATAGTAATCTAATTTATAATAATCATTATGAAAAAGCAAAAGAGAAAAATTGCAATCATAGCGGGTGAAGCATCCGGTGATAAGATCGGATCTGATTTGATTAGTGAAATAGAGTTGGCATATGATATTGATTTATATGGAGTGGGTGGTGATGAGCTTGCGAAGCATGGATTAAATTCACTCTTTCCGTATGAGGAATTATCAATAATAGGCATATGGGACATATTTAGGAATATCTTTAGTTTACGAAAAAGACTAAATTTTACTGTAAAATCAATTGTGGCCTACAAGCCAGAGTTATTGATAATAATCGATTGCCCTGAGTTTACCCACAGGGTTGCAAAAAAAGTAAAAAAAATAATGCCAAATCTTAACGTAATTAATTATGTTTCCCCCACCATTTGGTTTTGGCGAAAAGGTAGGGGGAAAGAAATGAGTAAATATATTACACATATTTTATCAATTTATCCGTTTGAGCCTGCTCTATATGACGAGTTGAATGGGCCATCGTGTACATACATTGGTAACCCACTGTTTGAAAGTATCAAAAATAATAAATTGAATAGAAATAAAATGGAGAATAAAAATAAAACTATACTTTTCATGCCCGGGAGCAGAAAATCTGAAATTGAGAAACTATTACCTCCCTGTATCACTGCATTTAAGGAAATCAAAGAATTAGGGTATGAATTTAATTTAGAAATACCAACTTTTGATCAGTTTAAAGATTTTATTGAAGAAAAATTTAATAATACAGGAATTGATTATTCTGTATTTTCAAACGAGCAAAAAAAAATAAATAGTTTTTGGCACTCAGATTTGGCAATTACAGCATCAGGCAGCGCAACACTAGAGTTAGCAGCTTGCAAGCTACCAATGATTGTTATTTATAAACTGAATATAGTTAACTCTTTACTGGTGACTATAATTTCTAAAATAAATAATTTGAAGAATGCTTCGGTTTCACTTCCAAATATAATAAGTCAAAAAAAAGTAATACCTGAATTGCTGCAATCTGACTGCAACTCTAGAAAAATAACTACTGAGCTGATCCGTTTACTAAATGATAAGAATGTAATTAATAATCAGTTATCAGTTTTTAACAGCATATATGAAATTATGAGGGTTGAAATAAAACCAGAGAGGGCAGCTGCAAATATAATCAGAAGATACCTCTAGAAACCTATCGGTCTTCAATCTTTACAAAATCCTTTGAGGCATTACCCATATATAATTGTCTTGGCCTACCAATTCTTTGTTCGGAGTCTTCAATCATCTCATTCCATTGTGAAATCCAGCCCACTGTTCTCGCTAATGCAAATAATACAGTAAACATATCTTTTGGAAATCCAAGAGCTCTTAAAATAATTCCAGAATAGAAATCCACATTCGGATATAGCTTTTTTTCAACAAAGTAAGGGTCCTCAAGAGCGATTTTCTCAAGTTCCATTGCAACTTTTAGCAGGGGATCATCTTTGAGACCGAGGGCATCTAAAACCTCATGACAAGTTTTTTGCATGATCTTAGCTCTTGGATCATAGCTCTTATAAACCCTATGCCCAAAACCCATGAGCCTGAAAGGATCACTGGAGTCTTTAGCTTTTTTAATAAACTTTGAAATATTATCAGGTGTTTGGATTTCATCTAACATATTCAACGCAGCTTCATTTGCACCCCCATGAGCTGGTCCCCATAAAGAAGCTACGCCTGCTGCAATACAAGCAAATGGATTTGCGCCTGAGGAGCCAGCAAGTCGTACTGTTGATGTGGATGCATTTTGTTCATGGTCGGCATGAAGAATAAATACCTTATCTAAAGCGCTAGACAAAATTTCATTAACTGTATAATCCTCTGGGGGTACGGAAAAACACATATGCATAAAATTACCAGCATAATCTAGGTCGTTTCTCGGGTAAACAAATGGTTGACCCAAAGTATATTTGTAGGCCATTGCGGCAATTGTGGGCATTTTTGCAATTAATCTTCGTGTCGCCACCATCCTTTGGTGTGAGTCATTGATATCAGTGGAGTCATGATAGAAGGCAGACAAGGCACCAATAACTCCGCAGGTTATAGCCATAGGGTGTGCGTCACGACGGAAACCTTGGTAAAATCTTGTCATTTGCTCATGAAGCATAGAATGATAGGTAACAGCGTTATCAAAGTCTTCCTTTTCCTTTTTACTTGGAAGTTCACCATTTAACAGGAGATATGACACTTCAAGAAAGTCTGCATTTTCTACTAGTTCTTCAATTTTATATCCGCGGTATAAAAGTACACCGTTTTCACCATCCACATAGGTGATGGTAGAGGAACAATTTGCAGTTGAAGTAAATCCTGGGTCATACGTAAAAACGTTTGCCTGTGCATATAATTTTGATATGTCGACCACTTCTGGTCCAATAGATGGTTTGTATATTGGTAAATCATATTTTGTACCATTTATCTCAATGTGAGCGGTACCAGATTCATTTTTTTTAACTGCCATAATAACTTTCCGTTAATAATATGGTATACAGTGTTTATATATATAAAAACTAATATTTTCAAATAAAAAATTATTTCGATAATTGCTCAGAAATACGGGTGAGAGTATCTTTTTTTCCAAGTGCATAGACAAGCTCATAAATTCCAGTTGGAACAATATACCCTGTTAGTACTATGCGAAGAGGTTTTGCAATATCAATTAATTTGATATCATTTTCATTTGTAAATTTTTCAAATAAGTTTGCTACATCGGTGATGCTCCAATTAGTTATGCGACTCAAATCCCTATGAAACAATCCTAATAATTCGATTTTTTCAGGGTTTAGGATTTCATTCATGGCGCCGCTTATGATAGGGGGGTGTTCTAGGAGCAAATATTCAATAAGTTCGATTAATTCATTTAATGTTTTCGCCTTCGTTTTTACATGTTCCAATATGAGCTTAATTTTCTCTCGTATACCCTCACTTATCTTGATTCCTTTAGACTCGGATATCATTTCAATTATTGCTTCCTCACTTTCAGCATTAAGGTAATAAGAATTTATGCTGAGTAATTTTTTATCATCTAATCTTGCTGGTGACTTGTGAATATTTTTGACATTGAAATATTTTATCATTTCATCTTTTGAAAAATATTCTTTGTCACCATAACTCCATCCAAGTCTTAAGAGGTAATTCAATATTGCTTTTGATAAAAATCCTGCAGACCTATAATCTGACACGGAGAGTGCTCCATCCCTCTTTGATAATTTAGCGCCATCAGAAGAATGAATAAGCGGAATATGCCCATATTCAGGTATTTTCCAGTTCATTGCTTTAAAAATCTGGTATTGCCTTGCGGCGTTATTTAAGTGGTCGTCTCCTCTTATAATATTGGTGACACCCATATCATGATCATCAACTGCAGACGCAAGAAGATAAGTTGGGCTTTCATCACTTCGCAATATTATAAAATCATCTAAATCTTCATTTTCAAACTGAACAGGACCCTGTACACTATCATTTATTAGAGTTGATCCATTAAGTGGTGTTTTTATTCTAATAACTGGCTTAATTTTGATATCTTCTTCCTTTGGCTCCTGATCACGCCATTTATTGTTGTAAAATGAGGATTTCTTCTTCTTTATTGCCTCTTCTCTCATCTCTAGCAATTCAACCTCAGTGCAGTAGCATTTATATGCTTTTCCTTCTTCTAGTAGCCTCAAAGCGATCTCTTTGTGTCTCTTAATGTTATTGCTCTGGTAAACAATCTCATTGTCCCAGTTTAGACCAAGCCAGCTAATTCCCTCGAGAATATTTTGAAGCGCTGCATCACTAGATCTTTTTTGATCTGTATCTTCGATACGCAAAATTAGCTTACCATTGTGTTTTTTTGCAAACAGCCAATTGTATAGGAGGGTCCTACAGCCTCCAATATGCAGATTGCCTGTTGGCGAAGGCGCGAACCTAGTAACTACCTTTTCCTTCATGATCCTTTTTCCACTTGGGTCAATTGATTTAGTGATAATTTCGGATAAGATTTACAAGGCAACCTTGTATTTTAACTCTATCTGATGAATATATTTTTGTCTCGTAACTTTTATTTGATGGCTCAAGCGCGATGCTATCACCTTTTTTTCTAAATCTTTTTAGGGTTGCCTCTTCACCGTCAATCAGTGCCACAATAATATCACCATTTTGTGCTGTCTGGCACTTTTTTACAATGACCGTATCACCATCAAATATTCCGGAGTCGATCATAGAATCACCCCTTATCTTAAGTGCATAATGTTCATGATTTCCGAGCATATCCTTGGGCAAATGTATATTATCTATCTTTTCTTGGATCGCTGAAATAGGTGAGCCCGCAGCAATATTGCCCATAATAGGTATTTCAATGAAGGTATCATTCATTATTTCATATTTATCCAATGGCACTGATGCAGCTTTGCTGTAATTTATATTATTTTCGATATTATCAAATGGGTGTCTTAATATCTCTAATGCCCTTGCTCTATTTGGCAGTCTTCTAATGTACCCGCGTTCTTCGAGTGCGTTTATTAACCTGTGAATACCAGACTTAGAATGTAGGTTTACGGCAACTTTCATTTCGTCATAAGAGGGAGAGATTCCACTTTCAGTGATGCGCTGGTGAATATATTTTAATAATTCAAATTGTTTCTCAGTAAGCATATTTTACTCCAATTGATTTGCACAAAACAAGAACAAATATACATGTTCTTTTTATGTTCTACAAGAGGAAAGTTAATAAATCTATAACTACAGGTCAATTTTCATGATTTTTACTAATTCACCAGCTTTTTTAGAAGGTGCATAGGGTTCTCTAATTATAAAGACATTAGATGAGTTGAGGGCGCTCAATGAGGAGGAGTCCTGCACTTTGTGTGGTGTGACATATCCATCTCTGTAAAGTCCACGCATGTAATCTTGCCTCTCATCATTTTTGCTTAAGTCGACTTTAAGCCGCGCTTCTTTTATATTTAGATTCTCCTCTTTAAAATTTATAAATTTATTTATCATTGGTTTTAAGAAAAGCTGACAGCAGACATGAGCAGATACTGGATTACCGGGCAAGCCCAAGAAATGGGACTTTCCAAGGCGACCATAGATAAGAGGTTTTCCAGGTCTCATTGCGATTTTCCAGAATTTAAGCTTTAATTCTTGTCTTACGCTATCCTTAACTAGGTCAAACTCACCTACGCTTGCCCCTCCAATAGTTAGGATAATATCGTGATTACCCGCTTTCTTTATTTTTTCACGTAAGGATTTTATATCATCCTTGGCAATTCCAAGATCGTCTGCGGTAGCTCCAAGCTGTTCTATATATGCTTTTATCCCGAAGATATTTGCACTTATTATTTTATTTTGGGCATTTCTTGATCCAGGTTTTACAAGCTCATTACCATTAGATATTATTGCTATTCTTGGTTTCTGATACACCGAGAGGCTTGTATGGTTCATGGAAGCCGCTAAAGACATATTCTTTGGAGTTAATTTTTCACCTTTTCTTATCAAAATATCATCAATTTTAAAATCAAATGCCTTCTTTCTTACATTTTCATTCTTTTGAGGTATTTTTTTTAAAATAAGATTATTGGCATACACCTTTGTATTTTCTTGTATGATTACAGTATCTGTTCCAGCAGGCATTGCGCTACCTGTATATACTCTAACCGCTTCCCTTTTATCAACCCGTCTTTCAAAATTTACACCGGCTGGGCTCTTACCAATTACATTTAGAGTATGACCTGCTTTAAAAATACGATCATGTTTGAAAGCATATCCATCCATTGCTGATAGATCAAATGGAGGTGAGTTTCGTCGCGCAGATAGATTTTCAGCAATGACATAACCGTTTGCCGACTCAAGTGGAATATTTATTATCTTGTTTGATTTAATATCTTTCAGACAACTTGCAATTGCATTTTCAAGTTTTAATAATTTCATTTTCGTTTGTATGATCCTGATTTTCCTCCGGATTTGAAATCTAGCCTAATATCAGAGATTGATGTACTTTTATCAATAGATTTAATCATATCATAAATTGTTAGGCATGCTACAGAGCATGCTACCAAGGCTTCCATTTCTACTCCTGTTTTCTGGGTTGTTTGGCTCTCACAGATCACATTAATTGAATTCATCCTATCATCGGCCTCGATGTCAACACTAATAAAATCAAGATTTATATTGTGGCAGAGCGGAATAAGTTCATGTGTTTTTTTTGATGCCATTATACCTGCAATTCGAGCAGTTGAGAATATATCACCTTTCTCTATGTTGTCATTCTTGATGAGTTCTAAGACTTTTTTTGATACTTTCACGCTTCCTGATGCTATTGCAACTCTCTTACTGGCTTTCTTGGGAGATATGTCAACCATATTTGCTTCACCTGAATTATTAATGTGGGTAAATCTTTTCATATTAATCAAGGAGGTCCTTTATCGCGTTTGTCATGTTATCCGATTTGATAATACTTTCACCAACTAAAAAGGCATTTACCTTTTTCTTGGATAACATTTTTATCTGATTATTATTATAAATTCCACTTTCAGAGATAAAAATGACATCATTATTAAACTTAGTTGCTAAATTGACGGTAGTATTGATATCTGTTTTGAATGTATGCAAATTTCTGTTATTTATACCTATGATTTTTGCTTTCATGCGAAGAGCTCGTTCAAATTCAGCATCATTATGCACTTCAAATATACTATCTAACTCAATTTCTTGGGCTGTTTGATAAAGTTCATGGGCCTGAGAGTCACTCAGCATGGATAGAATAATCAATATACAGTCTCCACCTAGGTATTTTGTTTCGTAAACTTGATATGGGTCAATAAAAAAGTCTTTTCTGAGAAGGGGAAGTGGTGAGCTTTTACGCGTAATAGTGAGATGCTCATTTGAGCCCATAAATGATGGTCCGTCTGTTAGTACCGATATACAAGTAGCTCCTGCTGCTGAGTATTCCATTGCTATTTTGGCAACATCAAACGTTTTTTTTAAAACTCCTTTTGAAGGACTAGCTTTTTTTATTTCACATATTAAAGATATTTTGCCTGCAGAGATATTATCTCTGATTGACCCTGAGAATGATCTCACTATTCCCGAGCTCTGGCCGGCATATTTAATCATGTCATTAATCGAAATAGAATTATAGCTATCTCTTACTTCAATCTTTTTATATTCATAAATTTTATCAAGTATTGAGGTCATTATTCTAGCTTTTTTGATACTTTAATAAGATTTTCAAGAGTTTGGAGTGCTTTACCGCTATCTATTGACTCTTTTGAGATTGAAATTGCATCTTCAATATTATTGGAAAAGCCACACATTGTTAATGCAGCTGCAGAATTTAAGGTAATAATTTCTCTATATGGATTTTTTTCTCCTTTGAATACTTTTATCAATTCATTTGCATTATAATTAGCATCCCCACCCACAATTTCTGATATTTTTGCTGGTTTAATATCAATGTCATTAATTTCTAAAATTTCCTCAGAAATTCGATCATTATCTAATTTATAAATAAATGTTTTATCTGATATCGATATTTCGTCAAGGCCGTCATTACTGTGGACTAACCAAGCTGACTCCGAGCCAAGACTTTTCAAAACCTCAATCATTGGATGCAATAAGGTCCTGTCATATGTACCTATGAGATGCTTTTTCACATTCCCGGGGTTACACAGAGGACCAAGTATATTAAAAATAGTACGTGTTTTGAGTTCTGCTCTAACTTTTGCAACATGTTTAAAGCTGCCATGAAACAGTGGGGCAAATAAAAAACAAATATTTGTCTCGTTTAAGCATTCCACACAGGAATTTGGTTTTAAGTTTATATTTATCCCAAGTGCGCTTAATACATCAGATGATCCCGATAGAGACGAAACTGACCTGTTACCATGCTTTGCAACTTTAATACCATTAGATGCAGCCAATAGCGCAGTTGCTGTCGAGATATTTAATGTTTTGTATCCATCACCACCAGTTCCAACTATATCAATTGTATCATCTGGGACCTTTACAGTGATCATTTTTTCCCTAATTGCACGCACAGCACCGATAATTTCATTTATTGACTCCCCCTTTTCCTTAAGGCTAATAAGGAAGTTGGAAATATCACTATCAACACAATTACCTGACATGATACTCATAAAGGCATTATAGCTTTCTAGAATTGATAAGCCTTCTTTATCATTTATCTTTTCAATATAATCAATAATTTGTGACATTTAATTAATTCTCTTTATAAGATTATAAAGTTTCTCAATATATCAATACCATGCTCTGTTGCAATACTTTCTGGATGGAACTGTATACCATATGTGGGATATTCCCTATGAGAAACGGCCATGATATAATTATCATCCTTAGAGCGAGCAGTTATGGATAATACAGGGCTCAATTTTTTTTCATTAATAATAAGAGAATGATATCTGGTTGCAGAGAATTTGTTTGGAATATCGTTAAAAATGGGGCTCCCGCTATGTGTAACTATTGAGGTTTTTCCATGCATTAAGTTATCGGCTTTAATTATTTCCGAACCAAATGCTTGTCCAATTGATTGGTGCCCTAGGCAAATTCCTAGGATTGGTATTTTTTTCGAAAAAGATTTAACAATATCAACAGAAACTCCAGCTTCACGAGGCGTGCAAGGTCCAGGAGATATTATTATGTGGCTCGTATTACTTGGTACCTCATCAATGGATATTTGATCATTTCGTACCACCGATGATTTTTTACCCAAGATGCCAATATACTGAACAATATTAAATGTAAAGCTATCATAATTATCAATGATTAGTATCATTTATCTACTCTGCTGTTATTGATATCAATAGCGTCTTGAGCTGCCTTGAACAGTGCTGAAGCCTTTGAAACACATTCTTGATGTTCACTCTCTGGGTTGGAGTCAGCCACAATCCCAGCACCAGCCTGAACATACATTGACTTATCCTTAATTATTGCGGTTCTCAATGTTATACAGGTATCCATATCTCCCCTTGCCGAAAAATAACCAACGCATCCAGCATATATGGACCTGCGTTCTTTCTCTAACTCTTCTATTATTTGCATTGCTCTGATTTTAGGTGCTCCCGATACTGTTCCAGCAGGAAATCCAGCTTTGAGAACATCGATCATATTAAATTTTTTATCAAGTTGCCCGATCACATTTGATACTATATGCATAACATGGCTGTATAACTCTACAAAGAATTTATCGGTAACCTTGACGCTTCCAAGTTGGGATACCTTGCCTACGTCATTTCTTCCCAAATCCAGTAACATTAAATGCTCAGCAAGCTCTTTTGGATCGGTGAGTAAAGAGTCCTTGTTACTATCATCCTCTGCCAGATCTTTACCTCTCGGGCGGGTACCTGCGATCGGTCTTACTGTTATCTCTTCACCAAAAAGCCTGACAAGTATTTCTGGGCTTGACCCAATAACAGCAAAGTCATCAAAGTTTAAGTAAAAAAGAAAAGGTGATGGATTAATTCTGCGCAATGATCGATATAATTCAAATGGTGGTAATTCAAAATTTGATTTAAAACGTTGACTCAGCACAACTTGAAAGATATCCCCCTCATAAATGTAATCTTTGGCACTTTTCACCATCTTGAGATAGTCATCTTTTGTGGTATTTGATTTTATTTCAATTTTCTTTTGTTTCGTTGGTATATACTTTTCATTTAGGGGCTCTTTAAGTAAATCGAGGACAAAATCTATTGAAGCGTTAGCTTCATCTAGCGCATCTTGGTATTTTTGATTTGAGTTATACCTCAAGGAATAAACAATTGATAACTCATCCTTAAGATTATCAAATACAATAGTCAGAGATGGCCTAATAAGAAGAGAGTCAGGAAAGTCTCCATTAGATTTATCTAATTCTTTTATATCCTCAATTAATCTTACATTATCATAACCAATATAACCAAAAACACCTGCAGACATTCTTGGCAGATGGGATGGAAGATCTATATAAGAGCAATCAATTAGGCTATTTAATGATTTAAAAGTTTCTAGCGTTTCTTCTTCAAACCCAGATGTTGATTTTGATTTTATGTATGCTCGATTACCCTCAGACTTCCACCAAAGATCAGGCCTCATTCCAACGATTGAATATCTGCCCCTTTGTGTGCCACCCTCAACAGACTCGAGAAGAAAGCAATTTGAATGGTCTTGAAGGCGCATTAAAATTGAAACAGGCGTATAGGTATCTGAGACGATTGTTTTCCAGATTACTTGATCAATTTTTTCATTGTAAAGTTTTTCAGATTTATCCATTTAGACTACTGGCTCTGAGTATTAAATAATCTATTAATGTTATCTTGGTATAAATTAACGGAATAATCATCCTCAAGCGATACTAAATATTGTTCAAATAGATCACTTCTTATTTGTAAGTCGAGATTATTTATGAAGTCTTTATCTCTCTCCGGCTCTGTTTGTAGACTCGGAAGTATTTCTACCACCTTTCCCACAAGTATATCATCTTCTGATTTCCCTATTATTACTTCATTAATATCCGCACTCAGGATTCTATCATTAAAGTCTTCGCTAAATTCTCTTATCGGAGAAAGCCGACTGAAGGGTTCCGATCTTTTTATTTCAATTTGATAAGAATCAATTAGCTCTTGAATTTGATTATTTTTAAATCCAATTTCCAGTTTATTTATTATTTCGCTCTCTTGGTCATTTCTCCTTTTATTGATCATATCTGAACTAACAAGATTTCTAACCTCAGCAAATGATTTTATGTATGGCGGATTTACTGATTTTAAGTCAGTCCATATATATCCATTCTTCGTGTCATGAACTTCAATAAAATCTCCGATCTCCGAATTAAATATTTTTTGTATGAGCTCTTGGTGATTAATATTCTCCACTTCATCATCCTGAATATTTTTTCCGTTTATATCAATTTTCTCAAAATATTGGAGCTCAATTTGATTAATTTCAGATACTTCTTCAATGGAACTTCCATTTAAAAGGCTATCTTCAATTTCAAAATATAGTGTTTCCACCAGGTCTATTGCCTCTTGTGTTTGAATTTCATCTCGTATCTCCTCAGCCACTTCATTAACCGTAGGGACCTTAGCTGGATTTATTTTTTGAAGGTATAAAACTGAAACACCAAGCATCCCATCAATTGGCTTACCAAATTCACCTGTAGCCAAATTAAAGGCAGCATCAGCAACCTCAAAATCTAATATCTCATCTTTACTGACTGAGCCAAGATAACTCTCTTCTTTACTATGCAAATATTTTTTTAAAAGGTTATTAAATTCAAGCTGCGATGAGTCAGTGAAAAAATTGTCTGCTGTTGCTTTATCATTAAAAAAGAATTGATATAACTCTCTCTTTTCTGAGTTCGAAAAACTATCTAAATTAGCATTGTAATATTCATTTATCTGTGATTGCATTACCTGAATATTTGTTTTGATATTTTCCGGCTCCAGTATTAACGCAGTAAAATCTCTCGTCTCAGATTTTCTGTATCCATTTTTAAACTTTTCATAAAATTCAAGAAGCTCTCTTTCGGAGGGTGTTTTGACAACAATCTTCGATTTTGCAAGGTTCATATACTCTATGACTCTCTCTGTTTTGTTATACTTATCAACCATCTCAATAAGCGTATTGGGTATGTAAGTCCTATTACCGATTACGTTATATAATTGGTTCTGCTTATTTACGTTAATTTCACTTTGCACATACGTTTCGTCATTATATCCTGCGTAAGAGAGAAGTTGTTCATATCTTGCCTTATTGAATCGTCCGTCAATTTTGAAGTTATCGTCATTAATTATCTGTTCTGCAATGAATTCTTCAGGAATATCTATTCCGAGTTTATTAATCTCAATTTGAAGGACCATCTTTCTAATTAGATTTTCAATTGCAATTTCATCAATGCCAAGTTCAAGCGATTCCTTTAATGAGATTTGTTTCTCGAGTTGTGAGCTTATTATTGATAATTGATTATTATATTCTGTTACTAATTGATCAAGGCTTACTTCATAATCATCAATCTCAATGGCAACAGTTTTTTTAAAATTGCCAAAAATATCTTGGATACCCCAAACCGCAAAACTTAGTATTAGTATACCAATCAGAATTTTAACAAATGGTCCAGTAACAGATTTTCTTAGAGTATCCAGCATTTTATTATACTAACATAAATTCCATGTTTGTTCATGTCGCTAATATAAGGTAATATAATAATTAATTCTATTATTTTATTGAGAGACGGATTTAGTCAATTTTTTTTAAAGGCGTGAATAAATGAAATTCAACCCAGATTTAATAACCATTGCTGGTAACTGGAAAATGAATGGTCATAAAGCCGCTGCGGCGGAAATTGAGAAATTGATTAATTTGATCAATGAAACTGACGCCAATATCATTTTATTCCCACCATTCACACTCATTTCGGATTTTGTTGAAATTAGCAAAAGTTCATACTTGAGCATCGGTGGCCAAGATTGTCACCATAAGGACTCAGGGGCATTTACGAGCTCAATATCTGCTTCCATGCTTCGTGATGCTGGCGCTGACTATGTAATTATTGGCCATTCTGAAGCAAGAGCTTTGCATGGGAATGACTCAAGCAATGTAATAAATAAAACCTATAATGCTCATGAAAATAACTTAGTTACTATAATTTGTGTTGGTGAAGACCTCAGCGTTAGGTCAGAGGGGAAGCATTATGATTTCATAAGCAAACAATTAGAGAATGCGGTCGCAAGAACATCAAATCGTAATAACACCCTAATAGCATATGAGCCAATTTGGGCTATAGGGACAGGGGATACTGCATCAATTGAGGATATTCAGGACATGCATGCTCATATAAATAATACATTAAAAGATTTTGATATGTTCAAAAAAGGTAATCCGTCTATTCTTTATGGCGGATCTGTAAATCCGAAAAATGCAGCGCAGATATTAAGTATAAATAATGTTAATGGAGTTCTCGTTGGTGGTAGTTCTCTTGATCACATAGAATTCAATGAAATTATAAAATCAAAATAATTTTTAATCATTGTTAATTCTTTTAAATTATAGTAAATAAGCAATAGAGGTTCCCATGAGTTCATTAATTCTAATACTTCATCTTGCAGTGGCCATTATTTTGGTTGGGGTAATACTATTGCAAAGATCTGAAGGCGGCGCGCTTGGCATAGGTGGCGGTGGATCTGGTGGTGGATTATCTGGTTTCTTGAAGGGGAGAGGTCAGGCAAGTGGTCTGGTAAAGATTACAATCCTATTAGGGACTATTTTTTTTATCACTTCAATGAGTTTAACAATCATAAACTCATACAACAATCAATCTGTAATCGACAGAGTCACGAGTGAACTCGATCCATCAAGTTTAATATCCACTTCTGATAATAACGAAGTAAGCGTTCCAATATTGGAATAGCGTTCACTTTGCATTTGATATTTTGAATTAGTATTTTACATTTATTTTATTTTTGTTATTTTATAATTCCATGGCACGTTTTATTTTTATAACAGGTGGTGTGGTATCCTCTCTCGGTAAAGGTTTATCTTCAGCATCTCTCGGTGCATTGCTTCAATCACATGGATATACCGTTAAACTTAGAAAACTTGATCCATATTTGAATGTGGATCCGGGCACAATGAATCCAATACAGCATGGTGAGGTATTCGTAACAGATGATGGAGCCGAAACAGATCTTGATCTTGGCCACTACGAGCGCTTTACAGATGTTTCTGCAACCAAATTTGATAATATTACTAGTGGGAAAATATACCAAGATATAATCCAAAAAGAGAGAAAGGGCGACTATCTTGGGGGTACAGTTCAAGTTATTCCACACGTGACCGATGCAATTAAGAAATTTATTACTCAGTTTACCGATGATGTTGATTTTCTTTTATGTGAGATTGGTGGAACTGTCGGAGACATCGAGGCTTTACCTTTTTTTGAAGCAATTAGGCAGTTAAGGAATGAATTAAATCCAGAAAATTGTCTATTCATCCATCTAACTTTGTTACCATTTATAGCGGCAGCAGGTGAGCTCAAGACAAAGCCCACACAACACTCCGTCAAAGAGTTAACATCCATTGGTATACAGCCGGACATTATCATCTTACGCTGTGATCGAGATATCCCCGAGGATGAAAGAAAAAAAATCTCATCATTCTGCAATGTACCATTTGACAGAATAATTCCAGCAGTAGATGTTGGAAATATCTATGATGTACCGTTGAATTTTCATCAGAATGGTCTTGATAATGAAGTGCTGAAAATATTTAATCTTAAGAAAAAAAATAAACCAGATTTTCTAAAATGGAAAAAAATCTCATCAAATGCTCGGTCCCTTGAGGAGAGTGTAAAAGTATCAATTGTTGGAAAATACATACAACTACAGGATGCATACAAATCTCTTGATGAGGCTATATACCATGCCGGACTAGTTAATAAGATCAAAGTTAATGTCGAATGGATTGACTCTGAATTATTAGAGTCTTCGCCTCCAATTGATTACTTAGATAGTACTGATGCAATTTTGGTCCCAGGCGGTTTTGGGCAACGTGGTAGTGAAGGTAAAATTAATGCAATTAGATTCGCACGTGAAAGGAAGGTTCCTTATCTAGGTATTTGTTTCGGAATGCAAATGGCAATTGTCGAGATGTCGAGGTCTCTATTGAATCTCCAGGGCGCCAATACCACTGAGTTTGGAACAACGGATGACCCTGTTGTTGATTTAATGAAGCAATGGAAGAAGGGAAAGACAACTGAAAAAAGGGATGAAAATACAGATCTTGGTGGAACCATGAGACTAGGGGCTTACGATGCGGTCTTAAAAAAAGGATCTAAAGTTGAAAAGATATATAATTCTAATAAAATAAGGGAAAGACACAGACATCGGTGGGAAGTCAACATTGACTATCAAGGACGCCTTGAGGATAAGGGGGTGATATTTTCGGGGCTGTCTCCTGATGGAAAATTACCAGAAATTATTGAATTATCTGATCACCCTTGGTTTGTTGCTGTGCAATTTCATCCTGAATTAAAATCTAGACCTTTTTATCCACATCCATTATTTATATCTTATATTCTTGCAGCTAGAGAAAAAAGTAGATTGGTCTGAGGAGGCTGTTCAATGCATGATATTCAAAAAATTAGGGAGAACCCTGAGATATTTGCAGAATTACAATTACGAAGGGGTATAGAGGTAGATGTTGAACAAGTTATAACTTTGGATACATCAAAACGCGCACAAATGACGAAACTACAAAATCTTCAGAATGAGAGGAATGAGTTATCACAAAAAATAGGACTTCAAAAGGGAAAAGACAAAAATCCGACGGTAGATGATTTAATAAACAAGGTGCATGTAATAAAAGATCAAATTTTACAACTTGAGAAACAGATTTCTGCAACCAACAAAGATCTTGAACTAATACTGCTTGGGCTACCAAATCTTCCATCTGATGATGTTCCCATTGGTAGTGATGAGAGTTTCAATATTGAAATAGAGGCAAAAAGATTTGGTAAAATAAATGATAAGAAAACCGCTGAACATTTCGAAATAGCTTCAATTGATCGCTTGATGGATTTTGAAACTGCAGCCAAGGTATCTGGCTCAAGGTTTGTATATTTAAGAGGGGGTCTTGCGATGCTTGAAAGGGCGCTCGGTCAATTCATGCTGGACACTCACATAATAAAAAATGGCTACACTGAAATAGCGCCTCCACTAATTGTGAATAACAGCTCAATGGTTGGCACCGCTCAACTACCAAAGTTTGAGGAGGATCAATTTCAGGTTATCGTTCATGATAATGATATAACAGATCAAGGTAATCGAAAATGGCTGATTCCAACAGCGGAGGTCTCTCTTACAAATATTGTGAGGGAAAAAATAACCAACAAAGCTGATTTACCGCTGAGATTTGTTGCCCTAACATCCTGTTTTAGGGCTGAGGCTGGTGCAGCAGGAAGAGATACTAGGGGCATGATCCGGCAGCATCAATTTCAGAAGGTGGAATTAGTTTCGATAACCGAACCGGAGAAATCAGAGCAGGAGCATAACCGAATGCTTGAATGTGCTGAAAGCATTCTCAAGATGTTGGAGCTTCCTTATCGAGTTATGTTGCTATCATCAGGTGACATGGGTTTTTCTGCTCGAAAGACATACGATCTTGAGGTCTGGATGCCAGGACAACAAACTTATCGCGAAATATCTAGTGTTTCAAATTGTGGTGATTTCCAAGCACGAAGAATGATGGCTAGATATAAGGACGATAATAAAAATACAAAATATATGCATACATTAAATGGTTCAGGTGTTGCTGTTGGCAGAGCCCTAATCGCTATTCTCGAAAACTACCAAACGCCTGATGGTATTCAAGTTCCTGAAGTATTAAAGAAGTATATGAATGATTTGAGTATAATAGAAATTTGAAATTAATTTATTAAGTAATTTAACTATGGACCAAAGAAAAATATTGATAACAAATGATGATGGCATTAATGCTCCGGGTATCGAGCTCTTAATTGATGCCGCAAAAAAAATATCCAGCGACATAACAATTATCGCGCCAGAGAGAGAACAAAGCGGGAGATCTCAAGCGATGTCACTTTCAGATATTATTAGACTGAGAGAGATTGGTAAAAATATATTCTCCATATCCGGTACCCCAACAGATTGTGTCATGCTTGCAATAAAGCAATTAATGAAAGATAGCAAGCCTGACCTAATTTTGTCAGGGGTTAATAGAGGGCAAAATCTTGCAGATGATGTAAATTACTCTGGAACAATCGGTGCTGCGATGGAGGGTGCAATACACAACATAAAGTCTATTGCTCTTAGTCAAGTTTTCAATATACACAACAAAGGGTTGGATGCTTTTCAAGCAACAAAGAAAAATCTAGATAGAACATTAGACTATGTTTTAGATCTGGATTACCCAAATAATATTGTTCTAAATATTAATTTTCCAGATGTATTTGATGATAATCTGAATTATCAATTTACAAGACAAGGAAAAAGAGATGTACCGGCTCATACGATGGAAGAAAGGATCGATCCTAGAGGACAAAAGTATTATTGGATTGGCTTTAAGAGGGCCGAGGGTGGTATGCTCGATGGTACAGACCTCGACTGCATTCAAAAAGGTTTTATTTCAATTAGCCCAATCGGTCCCGATAGGACAGAATATTCATATCTTAAGACAAAAATCTGACAATAGATGCCTTCTTTTGAAATATAATATTAACTAATTATGAATATAATGTTGTTGTTCTTAATTAACTTAATTTAAACAACAAATGCATCAAATATATCAATCTAAACGCATTATATTTATTCTATTTACGTTATTACTTACCTCTTGCAGTTCCACTATGGACAGATTTAATGGCGCTAGTAAAGAAATCAGCAAAAGTCAATTAAGCCAATATACTCAAAGTCAAAAAGAAAGACCAAAAGGTACCTACTCGAACTACTGGATTGTATCAAGTGGTGAGACAATAGAGTTTATTGCCAGATCTACGGAGGTCTCTGTTGATGACATAGCATATTATAATTCCTTAACGGAGCCATACGCACTCACCGATGGAATGCGCTTGTATATAGCGGAAAGAAAGTCGAGCATAAAAACAGACCCATCTGATATCAGTCAAGCTAATACAGATAAGGCAGATGTATCTAACCTTGAGGACGTCTATTATGTTAAGGCTGGGGATACGATCTCATCGATTGCTATGAAATTCGGAATTACTGTGAAAAATCTGATTGAATTAAATCAAATAAAAAATCCAAGCTTGATATATGTTGGGCAAAAGCTCAAAATCACAGAAAACGTATTATCAAAAACAGATAAAATATCTAATACCGTTTCAGCTAAAGAGGATAATGTAGGTGCAAAAATTACAGTGGATATGAACAAGCCTGTTGTTGCTAAGCCTCAATTTAGATGGCCTGTATTAGGCAGAGTTATTAATAATTATGGGGATGAGGTTTTTGGTAGGATTAATAATGGAGTTTATATTTTGGCTCCATTAGGCTCAGAGGTTAGCGCTTCTGAAAGGGGTGTGGTTACCTTTGTAGGTAACGAAGATTACTTTGGGGAACTTGTCATAATAAAACACTTAAATAATTGGGTCTCATCCTATGCCCACCTCGATAAGGCTAGTGTATTAATTGGAGATAAGATAGAAAAAGGCGATATTATAGGCACAGTCGGTACAACTGGGATTATAGAAAGCCCCCAATTGTACTTTGAATTGAGGCGGGGCACAATTGTGCAAGATCCAACTAATTTTCTAAATTAAACTAGTTTTATGTTATTTTTTGCTGCAATTGCCGTAATAAATTGCCACGCAACCCTACCAGATCTCGACCCTCTTCCGGCGGCCCATTCAATTGCCTCTGCGTGCAAAGTTTCTGTCTTTGGAATGTTATAATGTTGAATATAAGCATCAATCATTGATAGATATTGCTCTTGTGAGCAGTTATGAAAACCAATCCATAAACCAAATCTATCTGAAAGAGAAACTTTCTCCTCTATTGCTTCTGATGGATTTATTGCTGTCGAAGTTTCATTTTCAATCATCTCACGTGCCATGAGATGCCGTCTGTTCGATGTAGCGTAAAATATTACATTGTTTGGCCTGCCCTCTATACCACCCTCAAGAGCTGTTTTCATTGATTTGTATGTTGTATCGTCATTATCAAATGACAAATCATCACAGAATATAATGAAATTTACTTTGCTAAATTGTTTGATTATACCTAAAATTTCAGGCAAATCTTTTATATCCTCACGATGTATTTCAATTAAAACGAGTCTATTTTTCGATGTTTTTGATAACTTACCGTGTATACCTTTTATAAGTGAGCTTTTGCCCATACCGCGAGCACCCCATAATAATGCATTATTTGCAGGCAGTGATTTTGAGAATTTTATTGTATTTTCGAGAAGAATATCAATATTTTGATCAATTCCTTTAAGCAGTTCAAGTGGAATAGAATTAACGTTTTTCACTGGCTTGAAGTATCCCCCCTCGGATTGCCACATAAATGCATCTGCTTCTTTCCAATCAATATTAATTTCAGATCTAGCATGTTTATCTTCTAGAATCTTTCTTATTTTTGATATTTCTTCAACTAATTTATCTTTATTTTCCGTCATTTGCTCAGTTAATAAAAATTATTATTTAAAAATTTTTCATTAACCTATATATATTATATAGAAATTAATTGGAAATATATTTTTCTGTCTTAAATTTAAATTGATTATAAAAAGAGAGTGAATTTACTATGATTACCCAAGCGTTCGCAGCATCACAACCCGGTGGTGGTGACATTTTTCTACAGTTGTTGCCATTTTTACTCATATTCTTAATCATATACTTCTTGATTTTAAGACCCCAGCAAAAAAGAGTTAAAGCTCATAAGGAAATGATCGACTCACTCAATAAAGGTGATACTGTTATCACGCAAGGGGGGCTTATTGGGAAAATATCAAAAGTAATAAGCGACCAAGAAGTTGAAATTCAAATAGCCAATGATGTAAGAGTTAAGGTTGTTAGAGGTATGATTTCCGATATAAAGAAATGATACCCCAACAGGAATAAAAATGCTGTATTTCTCAAAATTCAAATCAATAAGCATACTTATGATTTGCTTATTTGGCATTATATTTGCTTTTCCCAATTTGCTGAGCCAAAACTCATTAAATGATCTGCCAAAAATTCTTCCTCACAAACAAATTAATCTAGGTCTTGATCTACGAGGTGGTTCGCATCTCTTAGTTGAAGTTCAATCATCAGTACGTGCGTCTGAGCGAATGGATGATCTTTTTGATGACATCAGAATTGAATTAAGACGGAATAAAATTTTATTATCTGACATCACACAAATTAATAATGAAATTAAAATAACGCTAAGTGACGTTGGTTTTAAAGATAACCTCTTAGATATTGTTGAGTCTTTATCACAAAATGTGAAAGGTCAACTAGGATCAGGTCAGCTGAATAGTGAACTTCAAATCATCGAGCAAACAGACGGCTCTATCTTGGTGAGTATGACAGAAGTTGCTCTAAATGATTTATTAAGGCGATCAGTGGATCAGTCAATTGAAATAATAAGGAGAAGAATTGATGAGCTTGGTACCAAGGAGCCTACCATTCAAAGGCAGGGTGACTCAAGAATCCTTATTCAAGTTCCGGGGCTTGATGACCCAAAAAGATTAAAAGATCTACTTGGAACTACTGCTAAGATGAATTTTCACTTGATTGATCCTTTTTATGATGGCGATAATGTATCGCGTTCATCAATGGCATTAAAGCATGCAAATAATGACAGTACATATGTAGTCGAGAGGAGGTCTATAATTGGAGGGGAAAATTTAGTTGATGCACAACCCGGGTTTGACTCACAAACCAACCAACCAATTGTAAATTTTCGTTTTGATAGCCAGGGATCAAGAAAATTTGGAAAGATAACTACTGATAATGTCGGCAAGCTATTTGCAATCGTTTTAGATAATGAGGTCATATCAGCACCAATAATTAATGAACCAATACTCGGCGGTTCGGGCATGATATCTGGTAGCTTCACTGTTCAAGAAGCTAATGATTTGGCGATATTGCTCAGAGCTGGTGCCTTGCCTGCACCTCTTGTGATATTGGAGGAAAGAACTGTTGGTCCAGGTTTAGGGGCCGACTCTATAAAATCAGGGCAAATTGCTTCGATATTGGGCCTGATGCTAGTTTTATTGTATATGTTTGTTTCATATGGTAGGTTTGGAATTTATTCAAACATATCGCTCATAATAAACTTATCATTAATTGTTGCAGTATTATCAATCCTGCAAGCCACTCTAACATTGCCCGGTATAGCAGGTATAATTCTGACAATTGGGATGGCTGTTGATGCAAATGTTTTAATTTTTGAAAGAATTAGAGAAGAAATTGCTAATAAGAAGTCTGTAATTAATGCAATAGACAATGGATACAAAAGAGCCCGTACAACAATACTTGACGCAAATATAACTACCTTTATTGCAGCTATTATACTTTTTCAATTGGGATCTGGTCCTATAAAAGGATTTTCTGTCACTCTTGCAATTGGTATTATTACGTCAGTATTTACTGCTTTCACAGTTACAAGGTTTTTTGTGGCAACGTGGATAAAAAAAACTAACCCAAAAGAGATCAATATTTGAGTGGATAATTTTTTTATGAAACCAATCAAGATAATAAAACTGGATACTAGTATAAACTTTTTGTCTAAGACAAAAATTTTTATTTCCTTATCAATGATCTTTTTAATTGCATCCATATGCCTATTACTCTCACGAGGTTTAAATTTTGGGATTGACTTTAATGGCGGCACATTAATTGAGGTGCAAAAGATTTCAGGAAATGCAGATGTATCTGAAATGAGGTCGCGTTTGGGGCAGCTTGATCTTGGAAATATACAACTACAAGAGTTTGGAAAGAAAACTGATTTACTAATACGTGTAGAGCAACTCAGTGAAGAAGAGGGCGTTCAGCAAGTAATAATTAATGAAATTTCTGAGGTGGTGGAAAAAGATTATAAGATAAGGAGAATTGAGGTTGTTGGTCCAAAGGTCTCTGCTGAGCTGATAAAAAAAGGTATTATTGCAGTTATCACAGCAGTTATTTCTGTCTTAATCTATATTTGGTTTAGATTTGAATGGCAGTTTGGTATTGGTGCTATATTTGCACTTGTCCATGATATTATTATTACGATCGGTGTATTTTCATTATTGCAATTGGAGTTTAATCTATCAATCATAGCGGCCCTGCTCACTATTGTTGGTTATTCACTCAATGACACTGTTGTGATATACGATAGAATACGTGAGGAGCTGCGCAAATACAAAAAAATGCCAATAGTTGAGCTTATTAACCAAGCCTTAAACTTGACTTTATCGAGAACTTTAATGACTTCGATAACAACGCTCCTTGCCCTTATCTCACTATACCTATTTGGCGGAGAAGTCATCAAGGGCTTTACATTTGCCATGATATGGGGAGTTCTTATTGGCACTTATTCATCAATTTTTATTGCATCACCAATACTGATTGGATTAAACATTAAGCGCGATTGGTCAAAAAATGATGGTGAGTAGGTTACGCAAAGTTTGAGCTAAGCCATTCATTTAAATCATTCTCAGCACGTTGTGCAATTCTATTTTTTTTCTCTATATCTCGGATTCTTTTAGGTTTCTTTCTAATATCGCTGATATTCATTTTTTCAAAAAGCCCAAAGTTAATGTTCATTGGCTGAAAATTTTTTACATCATCTTTTCGCGTAATATAGCTAATCAGACTACCCATGGCTGTTGTTTCAGGCGGTGGTATTTGATTTCTCATTTTTAATTTGTTATACGTCATTAGTGATGATATCAATCCCATTGATGTCGACTCAACGTATCCCTCAACTCCTGTAATCTGCCCAGCAAACTTAATTCTTTGATCTGAAATAAGACTTAGATTACTTAATAATAGCTTTGGGCTATTGATATATGTATTCCTGTGTATACCGCCCAGTCTCGCAAATCTGGCATTACAGAGTCCTGGGATTTTTTTAAAAATATCTGTTTGATGGCCGTATTTAATTTTCGTTTGAAATCCTACCATATTATATAATTGACCAGTGATATCGTCCTGTCTTAGCTGAACAACCGCATATGGTTCATCACCTTTTTTATGCGGATTATTTAAACCAAAGGGTTTCATTGGTCCATGTCGTAGGGTTTGCGGTCCACTCCTTGCGATAACCTCAATTGGAAGGCAAGAGTCAAAGTAGGGGGTATCAATCTCCCAGTCATTAAAACTTGCCCGATCGGCATCAATTAATTCATCGACAAATTGGAGGTATTGACTCTCATTCAAAGGGCAGTTGATGTAATCATTTAAAGATCCTGACGGCCCCACTTTGTTGTATCTTGATTGAAACCATGCGGCGGACATGTCAATGGAGTCTGAGTAAATAATTGGTGCGATGGCATCAAAGAAATACAAAGAGTCATTAGAGCTTTTATTAAGAATAAATTTTGATAAAGGCTCAGATGTGAGAGGTCCAGTCGCAATAATAATATTTTCCCAATCATCCGGTATATTCTTTACCTCTTTCTGGATGAGCTTGATATTTTTATGATCGCTTATGTGCTTGGTAACTTCCGCAGAGAATAAATTTCTGTCGACTGCAAGCGCCGATCCAGCTGGAACCTTATGCTTATCTGCAGCTTTCATGATGAGTGACCCACAAATTCTTAGCTCTTCGTGTAATATTCCAACTGCATTTGATAGTTTATCATCTGAACGGAATGAGTTTGAGCAGACTAGTTCAGCGAGTTCTGAGGTTTGATGTGCGGGGGTACTTTTTTCAGGACGCATTTCGTAAAGATCTACCTTTATACCCCGTTCCGCTAGTTGCCAGGCAGCTTCACAACCGGCTAAACCCCCACCTATAATTTTAACTTGTGTCATTGCGAATCTTAATTAAATAATATTTAAGTCTTTTATATTACATTATAGAAATGAATAAATATTTTTTATTAGTCTTTTATCTTATGCTACCCTTATTGATGGTCTCTTGCACGACCAGCTATTCACCAATGAATACTAAATACCCTAACCTCAATAGTTATATGTCTGATATGGACATACTTGCAAATGATGATTCTGATGTTGTGGTGTGTTCTGGGTATAATTGTAACTTTAAAACCGAAATAAAATTTACTGATAGCGATCGTGAAATGATACATGATATATTCAATAAAAGAGACTTTCGTACACCTTACGAGGAAAGAGAAATGATTGCGGCTGCGGTTGCAAAAATCGAGAAAGTTGTTGGAATTATAGTCGGGACAGAAAACGACAAGGGCGGTGTCCTTGAAAATGAATTTATTGGTAATATTGAGAAACAAGATTGTGTCGATGAATCAGCTTCAACAACAAGTTACCTGAAGTATTTTCAAGATAATGAGTTAATATTCATGCACTCAATAGTTGTGCCACAATCAAGAGGCGCCCTAATAGATGGTCGCTGGCCTCACTTCAGTGCAACTATAAAAGATAAAAAAAATAAAAAGCAGTATGTCGTTGACTCATGGTATAGAGACAATGGGGAGCCACCCGTGATCATGGATCTCCAAGACTGGGTTTATGACTGGAGAAGATCAAGTCAAGTAAGGGATGAGCAGCTCAATTAGTTAGAAGTTCTTTTAAGAATTTACCTGTATGACTGTTTTTTTGTTTCGCAATATCTTCCGGCGTGCCTTCTGCAATAATTTTACCACCATGATCTCCCCCTTCGGGCCCCATGTCAACAATCCAGTCTGCGCATTTTATGACATCAAGATTATGTTCAATTACAAGCACGCTATTTCCCTTATCAACCAGCTCATTAAGTATTTTTATTAACTTCTGAACATCATGAAAATGCAAACCAGTCGTTGGTTCATCAAGAATATATAGAGTGTTACCCTTTGGCTTTCTTGATAGTTCTTTTGAGAGTTTTATTCTTTGGGCTTCGCCGCCAGATAACGTGGTTGCAGATTGTCCAATTTTTATGTAGTCCAGCCCAACAGCTTGAAGCATCATTAATTTATCTCGAATTGCTGGTATTGCTTTGAAAAATTCTACAGCTTCAAAAACGGTCATCTCCAGTATGTCAGATATATTTTTATCTTTATACTTAACTTCCAGCGTCTCCCTGTTATACCTTTTTCCGTTACAAACATCACAAGTAACATAAACGTCCGATAGAAAGTGCATTTCAACCTTGATAAGTCCATCACCCTCACAATGTTCACATCTACCACCCTTTACGTTAAAAGAAAATCTACCTGCTTTGTACCCTCGGGTTTTTGACTCAGGCAGACTGGCAAACCAGTCGCGTATTGGAGTGAAGGTACCTGTATAAGTAACAGGATTTGATCTCGGTGTTCGTCCAATTGGTGATTGATTGATCTCAATGATTTTATCAATATATTCATCACCAATCATATTATTGTAGTTATCAAAAACAATACCTGATCTTGAGAGCTTTGAATTTAGGCCTTGAAATAATATATTATTTATTAATGTTGACTTACCTGATCCTGACACACCGGTTATGCATAAAAGTAAACCGAGTGGAAATACTGCATCAATTCCCCTTATATTGTTTTCATTTGCACCGTTTATTTTAAGTGTGGCTGTTTTATTACGTCTTGCTTTTGGAATATCGATTGAAAGTTTTTTACTTAGGTATTTACCTGTGATTGATTTATTATGTTTTTGAATATCTACCAGAGTACCTTTCGCAACAATTTCACCGCCATTAACACCGGCGCCTGGCCCTATGTCAACTATGAAGTCAGCAGCTCGCATTGCCTCTTCATCGTGTTCGACAATAATGACCGTATTACCGAGATCTCTTAGAGATGATAATGTATTTAGTAATCGTCCATTATCCCTCTGGTGTAGTCCAATTGATGGCTCATCAAGTACATAAATCACACCGGTAAGTTTTGAACCAATTTGACTTGCTAACCGAATCCTTTGTGCTTCTCCACCAGATAATGTACCGGATGATCTGGACAAAGTCAGGTAATCTAATCCAACTTCATCAAGAAAGCTTAAACGGTCAAAAATCTCTTTTAATATTGGGCCTGCAATTGTTTTCTTATTATGAGTGAGCGTATCAGAAACATTTGATATCCAGTTCTTTGCATCTTTAATTGACATGGCTGTAAGCACGCTGATATCGATATTATCAATTTTTACACACAAGGCGTTTTCATTGAGTCGTTTGCCATTGCAAGCACTGCAAG
>CACPAS010000004.1 GCA_902632055.1 uncultured OCS116 cluster bacterium
TTTCTGGTAAAAAAGATGTACCCGGTCGACCGCTTGTATACAAAACCACAAAAAAATTTCTTTTAGATTTTAACCTTGGTGATATAAATGATTTACCAAATCTAAATGAGCTTAAACGTGAGGGGCTGCTCTCGGGATATGAAGATAATTCATGAATGGATAAGATAGGCCATGAAAAAAATTGTAAACTATTTATGCGAACCTAGATTGCGTATTAATTCTATATCATGGAAAATTGGTAATAAAAAAATACTTGATGACATCTCATTCAGCTTGTTTCCAGGAGAGGTCCTCTGCTTATTAGGTGACTCCGGCTGCGGTAAGACATCGCTATTAAGAATTATAAGTGGTCTGGATAAACAGGATAGCGGTGAAATTCACATCAATGAAGAAACTATTTCTTCAATTAATCTGAATATTCCGCCAGAGTCTAGACCTGTTAGTCTAATCTTCCAAGATTACGCATTATTTCCGCATTTGACCGTGTACCAGAATGTAGCATATGGACTTAAGGATCTAAATAAACGGCAAAAGAAATTTAAAATTAATAAAATCTTATCGGATCTTGGTTTAATTCAATATTCAGAAAAATATCCCCATGAATTATCGGGTGGAGAACAGCAGAGGGTAGCTCTCGCAAGAGCAACTGCACCAGAGCCAATAATACTTCTAATGGATGAGCCTTTTTCAGGCTTGGACAGGTCACTACGAGAATACATTCGAGAAGAAACGATCTCTGTTCTGAGGAATAGCGAGTCTGCTGTTATCCTAGTTACGCATGATCCCGAAGAAGCTATGCTGATGGGTGATAGAATTGCCTTAATGAAAGATGGTAAAATAATACAGATTGGATCTAATGATGAATTAATTTTTCAACCCGTAAATGATTACACAGTTAGTACATTTTCCAATGTTAACACCTATAATACTAGAGTTCAGTCTAACAAAGTCAAAACCCCACTTGGGGAATTCGAAGCCTCAGATATAGAGGATGGTAACGAAGTGAAAGTTCTTATCAGAGATCAAGCTTTTGATCTTACATCACCGTCAAAAAAAAATTGCTACATTGTAAAACAAATTGATTTTACAGGCGAAAAAACACGAATCCAACTAACTCCAAGAGACTCAGGTGATATTATAAAAATAACTGTTTCAGGTGTATCATCGGTAAAAATTAATGATAATATTGGTCTAACTGTAGATGAACGGTTTGTTCATATTTTTTAAAAAGGGAAATTTAAATTGAATTCAGTAAAAATAGGAAATCTAAAAATATCGAATAAGGGTCCTTTGGTTTTTATTGCAGGTCCATGTGCTATGGAGTCAAGGGCGCATTCTTTGTCAATGGCACGTAGTTTAAAGGAAATATCAAATGAACTTGATGTTGGTCTTATATTTAAAAGTTCCTTTGATAAAGCAAATAGAACAAGTATAAAATCAAAAAGAGGCGTTGGCTTGAATGAGTCGTTAGATATATTTGCCGAAATAAGAAAAGAAACAGGTTTACCAATATTAACTGATGTACACGAACCACAACAATGTAGCATAATCAAAGACTATGTCGATATAATACAAATACCTGCATTTCTAGCGAGGCAAACTGATCTAATTTTGGCAGCGGCAAGAACACAAAAACCTATTAATATAAAAAAATCACAATTTATGTCACCTTGGGATATTCAGTATTCGGCAGAAAAAATACTTAATCAATCTAATAAAAATATATGCTTGACTGAAAGAGGGTATTGTTTTGGTTACAATAATCTTGTTGTAGATTTTCGTTCTATTGAAATTATGAAAAAACTTAATTTCCCAATAATTTTTGACGCTACTCACTCTGTACAATTACCGGGTGGTGGCGAGACAAGTGGTGGTCAAAAAGAATTCATAGATTCGCTATCAACTGCAGCAGTTTCAATCGGTATCTCAGCAATTTTTGCCGAAGTTCATGACAAACCTGAGTTGGCCATATCAGACGGAGATAATCAGCTTAATTTGGATGAATTCTGCCGGCTTGTGAAAAAATTGAAAGAATTTGATAAATTTAAAAAAAAATTAGAGGGCTAAAATTTAGGTAATAATATGACTAAAATTACGAAGATTGTGGGTCGTGAAATTCTGGATAGTAGAGGAAACCCAACGGTTGAGGCCGATGTTTATTTAAATAATAGTATAATATCGCGCTATTCCGTTCCATCAGGAGCATCTACAGGTGTGCATGAGGCTGTTGAATTGAGGGATGGTGGTAATAGATATAACGGTATGGGCGTAACAAAAGCTGTAAATAACATAAACACAGAGATCAATGACTGTCTAATTGGGCTAAGTCCAACTAATCAGTCTAATATCGATCAAATATTGATTGATTTAGATAATACTAAAAACAAAAGTAGACTTGGTGCAAACGCAATGCTGGCTGTATCAATTGCAGTTGCAAAAGCGGCTTCGATTGCTGAAAATAAAAAACTTTATGAGTATTTGTCAGGAACCCAAGATTTTAAATTGCCTGTCCCAATGATGAATATTTTAAATGGTGGAGCTCATGCCGATAACCCAATTAATATACAAGAGTTTATGATAATCCCTGCTAATTTTAACACGTTTCATGAGTCTTTAAGAGCTGGGGCTGAGGTGTTTAGATCTTTGAAAGAAAATCTCAAATCAAAATCACTAGGTACATCGGTTGGCGACGAAGGTGGCTTTGCACCAAATCTTGCCAATACAAAAGATGCTGTCGAAATTATTATCAAGTCTATTTCAGATGCTGGATATAGCATCGAGAAAGATATTTTTCTTGCGTTAGATGCCGCTTCTAGTGAGTTTTTTAAAAACGATAGGTATCAAATTGAACCAGGTAGGGATCCCGAAACAGTTGAGGGGATGATTAATTTTTACGGTTCACTAATTAGAGATTATCCAATTATATCAATAGAAGATGCAATGTCTGAAGATGATTGGGATGGCTGGGAAAAATTAACGAACGCAATAGGAAGCAAGTGCCAGTTAGTAGGGGATGATTTATTTGTAACCAATGAGCAAAGACTCAAAAGAGGTATAGATGCCGGTATCGCGAATTCAATATTGGTAAAAGTAAACCAAATAGGAACTCTATCGGAAACTCTAAAAACAATAGAGATTGCAAAGAGCCACGATTATTCCTGTGTTATATCGCATAGATCCGGGGAAACCGAAGATACTACTATTGCTGATTTATCAGTATCAACAAATGCAGGTCAGATAAAAACTGGTTCTTTATCACGTTCTGATCGGACAGCAAAATATAATCAATTACTGAGAATTGAAGAAGAACTTGGTGGCAGGGGTTATTTTCCGGGCAAGGGTGAATTCAGTAAATATATTTAATTAAATATTAAATTTTATCTAATATAAAAATCGAATGTTTTTTATTAGATTCAAGAGATATATATCCTATCTTTTTTTGCCATTATTATTAACTCTTTTTCTTGGTTATATTTCATATCATACTTTTATCGGGGACTCTGGTTTGAACAAGAACTCAGTTCTAAAAGATGAGTTAAGCAATTTACAACTTGAGTTGGTTGAAATAAGGAATAATAGACTTGAAATAGAAAAGCATATATCACTACTAGAAAAAAATATAGACGCAGACATGTTGCAGGAAAAGGCCAAAAAGATTCTATATTACGCACATCCAGATGAAATTATCATTATAAAATGATTTAATTAACAAAATTCGAACGATCATTCTATTTTTCGCCTATTTTATATATTTGCAGTAATTATATATATATAATAATGATGTAAAGTAATTTTTTATGACTAATAAAACAAAAAAAACCAATACCATATCAAAATCTGATTCTATAGAAGCATATAAAAAGATGCTTCTTATACGAAGGTTTGAGGAAAAAGCTGGACAGTCATATGGTCTAGGGCATATAGGTGGTTTCTGCCACTTGTATATTGGACAAGAGGCTGTTGTAGTTGGACTACAGATGTGTATTGGTGATGGTGATCAAGTTATTACTACATACAGGGATCATGGACATATGCTTGCTTGCGGCATGAATCCTGATGGAGTAATGGCAGAATTATATGGACGTGCAGATGGCTACTCGAAAGGAAAAGGGGGGTCAATGCATATGTTTTCTAAAGATTCTAATTTTTATGGCGGGCACGGTATAGTAGGTGCCTCTGTTCCACTAGGAACGGGTTTAGCATTCTCTAATAAGTATAAAAAAAATAAGGCTGTTACACTTACTTATTTTGGTGATGGAGCAGCAAATCAGGGTCAAGTTTATGAAAGTTTTAATATGGCTAAATTATGGGAGTTACCCTGTATTTATGTAATTGAAAATAATAGGTACGCAATGGGTACTTCGGTGCAAAGGTCATCCGCGCAGAAAGATCTATCACAAAGAGGAATAAGTTTTGGTATTGAAGGTGAACAAGTTGATGGAATGGATATAGAGTCTGTAATTGCAGCTGGTAAAAAAGCAGTAACAAAAGTGCGAAATAATGGAGGTCCATACATACTTGAAATGCTGACATACAGATATAGAGGGCATTCAATGTCTGATCCAGCGCAATACAGATCACGTGATGAGGTCAAGGAAGTTAGGGATCAGTCCGACCCCATCGAAAGTCTAAAAAATAAAATTATTCAAAATGACTATCTTACAGAAGAGCAACTTCAAGAATTAAATGCTGACATTAAGAAAACAGTCGATCAATCAACTCAGTTTGCTACAGAAAGCCCATTGCCTGATGAATCTGAACTTTATATCGACGTTTATCAATAGGTTTAGTGATGAAAACTGAAATTTATATGCCTGCTATGTCGCCAAGTATGACAGAAGGTACATTGACAAAATGGCTAGTTAAGATTGGTGATCAACTCAAAATTGGGGATCCTATTGCTGAAATAGAAACTGATAAGGCAACTATGGAAGTTGAAAGTCAAATTGAGGGTGTTATGTCAGAGTTCTTAGTTGAGAATGGGCAGGATCAAATTGCTATAAAAACTCCAATTGCAATTATCGAAACAACAAATAGTACAGAAAAGCTCAAAGGTAAGTTATTCACAAACACTATAGATGATCAACCTAAGAAAAAGTCTACAAAAGGTCCTTACATTGACCAGGATAAAAGATTAGACAAGATTACTGTTCGTGAGGCTATCAGAGATGCCATAGCTGAAGAAATGCGAATAGACAAGAATGTATTTGTAATGGGTGAAGAGGTGGCCGAATATCAGGGTGCCTATAAGGTAACCCAGGGTTTACTTCAGGAGTTCGGTGCCGCAAGAGTAATAGATACCCCAATTACTGAAAATGGCTTCGCAGGACTTGCAATAGGTGCATCTTTTTCTGGACTAAAACCTGTAGTGGAATTCATGACGTTTAATTTTTCACTTCAGGCAATGGATCATATAATAAATTCTGCAGCAAAAACTCTTTATATGGGTGGTGGTCAATTAAACTGCCCCATAGTGTTTCGCGGTCCGAATGGGGCAGCAGCTCGTGTTGCAGCGCAACATAGCCAGGATTTGACAGCATGGTTTTCTCATATACCAGGATTAAAAGTTATATCACCATTTACCGCGAGCGATCATAAAGGATTACTCAAGGCAGCTATCAGAGACCCAAACCCCGTTATTTTTCTTGAAAATGAAATTTTGTATTCAGAGCAAGAATCATTACAGGAGCTTAATGAAGAAATAATTCCGATTGGTAAAGCTAAAATACTGAGGGAAGGAAATGATATCACTCTAATATCCCATTCAATTTCTTTGAAAATGTGCCTAGAGGTATCAAAAAAATTAGAAAAAAGAAATATTAGCTGTGAAGTTCTTGATCTTAGAACTATTAGGCCATTAGATATTAACACAATCATAAACTCAATTAAGAAAACGAATAAATGTGTTGTTGTAGAGCAGGGATGGTCACAATCTGGTGTATCATCAGAGATTATATCTGTTATAATGGAGAACGCATTTGACTGGCTCGATGCTCCTGTTTTACGCCTTACAGGTAAAGATGTGCCTATGCCATACGCAGAGAATTTAGAAAAATTAGCATTGCCATCAGAATATGAGCTGATCAAGATTATTGAAAGTTTAGTTTAATGAGGAGTTACTAATGTCAATAACAATTTATATGCCAGCATTATCACCGACAATGGAGATGGGAAACATTGTTAAATGGCACAAGGCAGAAGGTGACCAAATATCATCGGGGGATATAATTGCGGAAATCGAAACCGATAAAGCCGTTATGGAATTCGAGTCTGCTGACGATGGCATTTTAGGTAAAATACTTGTTGCCGAAGGTTCTGTTGACGTTAAAGTGAATGAACCAATTGCTATAATACTAGAATCTGAAAACGATACTTTAGATGATAGTGGTACGAATAATACTGAAATAAAAACAACGGATGATGTTGAGCAATCCGCTAATGATTTAAGTAACGATACGATTAACGACACAGAATTAAGTAAGGAAATTAATGCGTCAGAAGATGAGATAGATGATGGTAGTAGGATTTTTATAAGCCCTTTAGCAAAACGAATTGCAGACGATAAAGGAATAAGTCTCGCGAAGGTTCGTGGGACTGGACCTAATGGTCGAATACTAAAGAAAGATGTTGAGTCTTACATACCAGAAACAAATGCATCCAAACCTGTAAAATCTCTTCTGGATACAAAAATTGAAGAAGGTGTAGAGTTGGAGAGCGGGGTAAAGCTTGAAGATGTCAGTACCGCAATAAATCATTCAGTTATTGATACATCTAATAATGAGAAATATATCGAAAAGCCAATAGATACAATGCGTTCTGTGATCGCAGAGAGACTCCAGCAGTCAAGTTCAACGATACCCTCATATACATTAAATATCGATGTAAGTATCAGGAGTCTGAACGAAATAAGAAAAAGAATGAATGACGATCTGCCGGAGGGCACAAGATTATCCTTCAATCACTTTCTTATAAAGATAACATCAATGGCGATGATAAATACACCTGAGGTGAACTCATCATGGGAAGGTGATAAAATATTTTCTTATAAATCCACGGATATCGGTATGGCTGTTGCAATAGAGAATGGTCTAATTACACCAATTATAAGAGATGTTGAAAATAAAGGACTTCTAGCAATTAGCGAAGAGACCAATGATCTTATCACACGGGCCCGTGAAAAAAAGTTAACCCCCGCAGAATATCAAGGGGGAGCTATATCTATTTCAAACCTCGGTTCGTATGGAATAAAAAGTTTCACTTCAATCATTAATCCACCACAAGCCTCAATACTATCAATTGGTGCACCTCGTAAAGCCCCTGTTATAGTCGATGATGCAGTGAATATTGATGAACTAATTTCAATCACACTTACTGCTGATCATAGATTGATTGATGGGGCCGTTGGCGCCAAATTTCTTGCGTATATGAAGCAATTAATTGAAAACCCAAATTTGTTGTTATTATAAATTATTGTATGGAAAAAATTTAATGGAATTAAAATACGACGTTACTATTATTGGTTCTGGTCCCGGTGGCTATGTTGCAGCAATTCGTTCTGCACAATTAGGGCATAAGACGGCAATAATTGAAAAAGATAAACTAGGTGGTATTTGTCTAAATTGGGGTTGTATACCGACAAAAGCACTTTTAAAATCCTCTGAAGTTTACACTACAATGAAAAAATCTGATTACTATGGAATCACTGCAAAAAACGTAAGTTTCGACTTTGATAAAATAATAGATAGATCTCGAGGTGTTGCCGCTTCACTCTCAGATGGAATTGGCTACCTATTAAAAAAAAATAATATCGATTTAATTATTGGGAGTGGGCAAATTTTAGATAAGAATAATATCAAAGTTGAAACTGAAAAAAAACAAACAATTATCTCGTCAAAAAATATTATTATTTCAACTGGCGCACGCCCAAAGGAATTGCCAGGTATAAAATTCAATGAGGATATTTGGTCATACAAACAAGCAATGGTACCAGATAAAATTCCGAACTCAATACTTGTAATTGGTTCAGGCGCCATTGGAATTGAATTTGCAAACTTTTATAATGCAATCGGGACCACTGTAGATGTTGTAGAACTTGCAGATAAAATTCTGCCGAGCGAAGATGCGGAGGTATCTGAATATGCAAAAGCTGAGTTTGAAAAACAAGGTATAAACTTTCACTTGACTTCTCATGTGGATACAATAACAAAAAATAAGGGTAAATTGAATATTGAGCTGGTCAATAACGAGAATAGTAAACGAGCTAATCTTAAAGCTGATAAAATTATAATGGCGGTTGGTATAACTGGTAATATTGAGAATATTGGGTTGGAAGAAAATGGTATAAATACAATTGATGGTCATATTGAAACAACTGAGTCAATGCAAACAAATATTAGAAATATATATGCTATAGGAGATGTTGCAGGTGCACCATGGTTAGCTCACAAGGCTTCTCACGAAGGTGTCATTGCCGTAGAGCATTTATCAGGAATGGATACTCACCCAATTGAAAAAAGTAACATACCAGGTTGCGTATATTCTTCTCCACAAATTGCATCAATCGGATTATCTGAGTACGATGCAAGAAATAAGTATGGAGATGTAAAGGTTGGTAAATTTCCTTTAATTGCAAATGGTAAGGCAAAAGCAATTTCAAATGATACTGGATTTGTAAAAGTAATATACGAGAGCGCTACAGGTGAATTACTTGGCGCCCATATGATTGGAGATAGCGTTACTGAGTTAATTCATGGTTACGCAATTGCAAAAAATATGGAAGGCACAGAAGAAGATATTATAAATACGATATTTCCACACCCAACAATTTCAGAGTCATTGCATGAAGCCGTTCTTAGCGCATACGATATTCCAATTCATTATAAGTAATCATGGTAAATATAATAAATAAATTTAGTCAGCCAGATAAATTACGTCACCCACAATTTCGTAATAAATCTGAAAATCCAAGTGGGAAAAAACCACCTTGGATTAAGGTTAGGTATAAGAATTCTCTGAACTACCTTGAAACTAATGATATAATAAAAGAAAATAATCTGGTAACCGTTTGCCAAGAAGCTGCCTGTCCCAACATATCAGACTGTTGGGATAAAAAGCATGCTACCTTTATGATATTGGGTGATACCTGCACACGTGCATGTTCTTTTTGTAATGTAAAAACAGGAAAGCCGGATCCAATTGATAAGAATGAGGCCCTATCGGTTGCAAATGCGGTAAAAAAAATGAGTCTTAGGCACGTTGTAATAACATCGGTCGACAGAGATGATTTGGTAGATGGTGGTGCTAGTCATTTTGTTGATGTTATAAGCAATATAAGAGAAATATCTCCATCTACCACTATAGAGATTTTAACGCCGGATTTTCTGAGAAAAGATGGTGCATTGGATATTTTAATGGAAGAAAAGCCAGATGTTTTTAATCACAATCTAGAGACGGTTCCGTCCATGTATTTAAATATCCGTCCTGGCGCCAGATATTTTCACTCTCTAAATTTATTAAAAGAAGTAAAAAATAGGGATAATTCAATATTTACAAAATCAGGTATAATGGTCGGTCTCGGCGAAAAAAGGGAAGAGGTTTTACAGGTTATGGATGATATGATTTCCGCAAATGTTGACTTCATCACAATTGGACAGTATTTACAGCCAACAATTAAACATGCAAAAGTAATGGAGTATGTACACCCTGATATCTTTGAGAGCTATGCGTCAATTGCAAAATCAAAAGGTTTTAAGATGGTCTCTGCTAGTCCATTTACACGTTCATCTTTTCATGCAGATGAGGATTTTATCAAGCTCAAGAATGCAAAATAATTTGAAGTCAAAAAAACTTACAAGAAGGATTGAGTACAGTGCTGATGATATGTACAGTTTAGTTGCGGATGTTGAAAAATACCCATTTTTTGTACCGGCTTGTAAGTCACTAGAAGTTTTAAAGAAAAGTAAGGATGGAAATCTTGTACGAATAGACGCCGTTATGGAGGTAGGGTATGGCTTTTTGAATGAATTTTTCACGTCCCATATTACATTGAATGAGGAAAAGTTCACGATTGAAGTTATTAATAACGACGGTCCATTTCGAAGACTCAATAACTACTGGCAATTTAATGATACTGAAAGTGGATCAGAAATTATATTTGAGATTGATTTTATTGCAAAAAATTCATTCACAGGAAAGATTATTAATCTGATGTTTGAAAGAGTATTTAGTAAATATATTTATGCCTTCGAGAACAGGGCAAATGAGCTTTATAACTGATTAACTAAATCATATGCGATCTGGAATGCCTCAATGGATGTATTTAGTCTAACGTTATCTCTTCCAATTTCACCAAACTTATATTCTTTGCAAACCATTTTTTTACCAAAAGATACTGCAATATAGACAAGACCTACCTCTTTTTGTGTGTCATCACTTTTTGGTCCTGCAATGCCAGAAACCGCAATAGATATGTCTATATCCGGGTGCAGGGATATTAAATTTGATGACATTTGTGAGCATACCTCTCTACTGACGGCACCATACGCCACTAAATCTTTGGAATTAACTTTTAATAGATCAATCTTTGACTGATTTGAATATGTTACATAACCTAGTTCATATACATCTGAGGAACCAGAAACTGAGGTTATAGTTGATGATATAAGACCGCCTGTACATGATTCAGCTGTGCCTATTTTTAGCTTTTGATTTTTGCATTTATCTATTAGGTCTATGGCAGATTTTTGTAATTTTTTCATTTCTTAACCGATATATTTACGATTGTTTGTACAGCAATTCCTTCTTTTCTTCCAGCAAAACCTAATTTTTCTGTTGTTGTTGCTTTTAAACCAATCATGCTCGCGTCAATACTCAATAATACTGAAAGTTTTTCTTTTATAGCTTCTTTTCGCGCGTTAATATTTGGCTCCTCACAAATGACGATAATGTCAACATTCATTATTTTTCCACCAAAATCATTTAATTTTTTTAGGGAGTGATCAAGGAATATTTTTGAGTCAGCATTCTTCCATTGTTTGTTTTCGGGATTAAAGTGTGAACCAATGTCATCGGATCCGATGGACCCATAAATTGCGTCAGTTATAGAATGCAAACCGACATCGGCGTCAGAATGGCCCTCTAATGATTTACTGAAGGGTATATCAATGCCAAATAGCCGAAGTTTATCACCTTCACCGAACTTATGCACATCAAAACCAATGCCAATTCTAGAATATTGCGACATATTTACACTTTCTATTCGGAAACGATTATAGTCATCGAATACGGTTATCTTATAGTTTTTCGGGCTGTCTAGAAAAGCATTTATTCTTAAACCTGATATTTCTGCCACTTGAGCATCATCTGTAATTTGATTAGTGCTAATGTTAAGCATGTCTAAGTTTTCATAAGCTTCATATATTGACTTAAATCTAAAAAATTGCGGTGTTTGAGATTCAACTAAGTTTGATCTATCTAGCGTTTGAAATTTTTTATTTTCGAATTTCTTTATTGTATTTGTAGCCTCTATTATCGGTATTGCACCATCAAATCCCTTTGCAAACTCAACAAGTTTTTTTAATAATTTAATTGCAAAGTTTGGTCTTGCAGCATCATGAATAAAAACATGGGTCACCTTTGTTGGTTTCAGATATTCTAAGCCTCTCTGAACAGACTTCAGCCTTGTAGTGGAACCAGGAATTGTTGTGATTTTACCTTTATATTTATCTTTTCTAATTATTTTTTGTACATATTCGGAATGACCAGGGTTGATTGTAACAACTATATTTTCAATAAAATCTAGTTCTATAAATTTATCTATTGAATACTCAATAATAGTTTTCCCGTTAACATTTAAATACTGTTTTGGAGTGGGGTCATCATTTTGAAACCTAGCGCCATCACCGGCAGCACAAATTATTACTGATATTCTCATAAGAAATTATTGCAAAATTTAAATAAATTATTTATAAATATGATTAATATTTAGTCATAAGTTTTTTATGCCCTTTTTTTAATCAATACAACTACATTATTTATAGCATAAAAATGGAAACAATATTAGATAAAATGCAAATAGATTTGGATGGGCTGTTCAGAACAATTAAGCATCCACTGGTAATATTGGATAAGGATGATAATATAGTCACATCTAATGACGACGCTGAATTTTTTTTTGGTCTGAGCCGTAACATTCTAAATAAATATAAATTTACTGCATTGTATAGCAAAACATCACCGCTTTATTATTTAATCAACCAGTCACGTGAGAAAAAAACAACAATTCGTGAATATTCTCTTATGTTAAGAAGTCTCATAGATGAGAAAGAACATGAAGTGGACATCCAAGTTTCACCCTTTGAAGATACAGAATACCTGCTTCTGATGTTTATTGAGCGAGGAATTGCAAAAAAATTTAATAGGCAATACATGCAAGCTGGATCAGCTAAATCACTTGTTGAAATGTCATCAATCCTTGCGCATGAGATAAAAAACCCTCTATCTGGGATCAAGGGTGCAGCACAATTACTACTCGATGGAGCAAGTACAGAAAATCAATCACTTATATCAATAATATGCGATGAAACAGACAGAATTAATAACTTAATCAATAGTATGCAAATTTTCTCAGATAGTTCGCAGATAAAAAAAGAGAAAATCAATATGCATACTATCTTTAACCATGTGAAGATGATTGCTGAAAATGGGTTTGCAAAGGATATCAAGTTTATCGAGAAATTTGATCCATCCCTTCCTGATATACATGGTAATAAAGATCTGCTTATCCAAGTTCTCTTGAACTTGATTAAGAATAGTAGTGAAGCGATAAAAAACAATACTAACAAAGGTGAAATAATATTAAGCTCATCTTTTCTGTCAAGTATTCGAATTAGCCTACCAACATCAAGCAAAAAAATAGAATTACCATTGTGTTTTTCAATTGAAGATAATGGCGGCGGTATAGACACGGATATTTATGAAAATATATTTGATCCTTTTATAACAAGTAAAAAAGAAGGTAAGGGACTTGGGC
This sequence comes from uncultured OCS116 cluster bacterium, assembly GCA_902632055.1. GTDB lineage: Bacteria > Pseudomonadota > Alphaproteobacteria > Rhizobiales > TMED25 > TMED25. Next base: position 13,031 of record CACPAS010000004.1, read on the forward strand.
TGTCTATTGCGTCAAAGATAATACAAGATCATGATGGTGTTATCGAATGTGGAACAACAAGTCGTGGTACAAAAATGTCAATTCTATTTCCTGTATCTCATTAGAAAGAATTACAATGAAGAAAATACATATACTGGTTGCTGACGATGATAAAGCCATAAGGCTTGTGCTTGAAACCGCGCTTAAAAGATCTGGTTTTGACGTTACCTTGACTGAAAATGCTGCTGGCCTATGGAAGTGTGTACAAGAAAATTTTGCAGATGTCATTATCACAGATGTTGTCATGCCAGACGCAAATGCGTTCGAATTAATACCAAAAATTAAAAAAATTAATACCGATATACCTATTATTGTTATGAGTGCACAAAACACGCTAATGACTGCCATAAAAGCCAACGAATTAGGGGCATTTGAATACATACCGAAACCATTCAACATAGCTGAGTTATCAAATATAATTAATCGTTCAATCAATGAGAACAAAAAAGTAATTGAAGGTGAGAACTTCGACTCGCCGGATGGTTTTCCGTTGATAGGGCGTTCAAAGCCAATGCAAGAAGTCTATCGTGTTATGGCAAGATTAATGAATTCTGATTTAACTGTACTAATAACTGGAGAATCTGGCACGGGAAAAGAACTTATTGCAAAGGCCTTACACGAATTTGGTAGTAGAAAAGACTCCACCTTTGTGGCAATAAATATGGCCGCAATACCTAAAGATCTTATCGAGTCCGAATTATTTGGTCATGAGAAGGGCGCATTTACTGGCGCAATTGAAAAGAAAATTGGTAAGTTTCAGATTGCTGATGGTGGCACCCTTTTCTTGGATGAAATTGGTGATATGCCCATCGATGCGCAAACGCGTTTGCTAAGAGTTCTTCAAGAAGGGGAGTTTCTGACTGTAGGCGGAACAAGCCCCATAAAAACAAATGTGAGGATTATTGCTGCCACGAATAAATCATTAACCGACCAGATAAAATTAGGCGCATTTCGTGAAGACCTATATTACAGAATTAACGTAATCCCAATAATGTTACCCCCTTTGAGAGATCGTAAAGATGACCTGCCAGCATTGGTTAATCATTTTATGGCTACAAATGTTTTGGATGATAATACGAACAGAATTGAACAAGATGCAATAAATTATATTAAAAATTACGATTGGCCGGGAAATATTCGAGAATTAGAAAACTTTATTAAAAGATTGATTACGCTATATCCAAATGAGATAATTTCACTTGATATTATAAAAAATGAGTTTTCACAAGCGGATAATAAAAATTATGATGCATATAGCAAGCAACCCAGATCATTGGAAGATCATGTTAAAAGTTATCTGAGTAAATACTCCATCGAAGACTTCAGTGATGGCGATGAAGGACTTTATCATAAAGTTCTTGTACAATTTGAAAAGCCAATTATAAATTTTGTCATGGAGTCTACTAAAGGAAATCAAATTAAAGCTTCTAGAATACTTGGCTTAAATCGTAATACATTGCGTAAGAAATTACGTATATATAATGCGGATCTATCGAAAAATTAGAATTCAATTATCATTAAGATAAAATTTATCATTAAAAAATATATTATTAGTAATATAATATGAAGTCATGAGTAACATTGATACACTTAAGTTGTTTAATCCATTGAAGGAATTCTTTAATTCCTATAAAGAAACTTTATTTAATGTTTTAATACTGTTGCTTGCAATTTTCTTAATATCTTCAACATGGCTTATTCTAACAGGTCAAGTTTTTATTCCGTCGAACACCGTAATTTTTCTTTTATTCATCATGAATACAATCTTCATAGTTGCAATGGTTTTACTTATAATTAGTAAATTCTCACAAATATTAATTGCTCGCAAAAGGAAGATCGCGGGTGCAAGCCTACAAATTAAATTGATTAGTTTATTCGGTATCGTCTCTGCTTTACCTGCTCTAGTTGTGGCAATCCTAGCTACAATTACTCTAGACAGAGGTCTTGATAAATGGTTCTCAGACAGAACAAAGTCAATGCTTGAAAAATCTAATATAGTTGCAAAAAGCTACTTACGTGAACATTCAAATAATCTGAGATCAGAAATTGGTGCAATGAAAATAGATCTCAATAAATCTGTGAATTTATTTGAAAATAATATTAATGCATTTGGAGATTATTTTCTAAAACAGGCAAAATTAAGGAAATTATCTGGGGCTTACATTGTAAACCGAGATGGAAATATATTAATCAATACAACAACTCCCACATATGAATTAGGCTACACCAAACCATCACAATTATCTTATGATCGTGCAGATCAGGGCGATATTATTATATTCAAACCAAATGATTATAATATGGTTAGTGCATTTGTACTTTTGCCAGATTTCATCGATGCCTATTTATTAATTTACAAAGCGGTCGACCCAATTGTTATTAAACATTTAAAGCAATTAGAACTTACGAGAGATGAATATTCAAACCTCGAAGAAAGAAGGTTTAATACCCAAGTTACATTTGCATTACAATATGTTGGTTTTTCACTTGTATTTTTAACCGTAGCGATTTGGTTCAGTATTTTTTTTGCAAACAGGCTTTCAGCGCCAATTGCAAAGCTTATACATGCATCAAAAAAAGTATCTGATGGAGAGCTTGATATTAATATAGAAAGCAAGTCAAGAATTGATAATGACATGCACAATCTTGTTAGCACCTTCAATAATATGACGACTGATCTCAAAAATCAACGAGAGAACTTAATTTCAAATAATCAACTTCTAGACGAGAGACGTAAATTTACAGAAGCTGTTCTTTCCGGAATTACATCGTGCGTCATAAGCATAGATAGCAACGGTAGTATTCAGATTGCAAACCTTTCCGCATGCTTCTTCTTTGATAAAGAGCTCAGTGATATTCTTGGTGTTAATATCATCGATATAATGCCTCAATTTTCAGATATTTTAATAAAAGCTTATAAAAGTCGCGATAATATAGATGAGTACATTACTGTACTAATAAACGATCAATACAGAAATTTGCATATAAAAATAACAAAAGAGGACAAGTCTAAGAAAAGTTCAATGGTAATAGCCTTTGATGACGTCACAGATTTATTTGATGCTCAGAGAACGTCAGTATGGGCGGATGTGGCTCGAAGGATCGCTCATGAAATAAAAAATCCACTCACACCAATACAACTATCAGCCGAAAGACTTAAACGTAAATACAAGAGCCAAATCACTGATGATGTTGAAGTATTCGAGGATTGCACCGATACAATTATTAGACAAGTCGGAGATTTGGGTAAAATTGTCGACGAATTTTCAGCGTTTGCGAAAGTGCCTACAGCAAATATGAATAGTTATGATATATGCGATACTATTAAACAGGCGGTTCTTCTGCAAAAGATTACATTTGACTCGATTAACATACGATTAGACATTCCAGAGGGAGAGATTTTCTTTAATTTTGATCGCAGGCTTATCAGTCAAGCCTTAATAAATATCATCAAGAATTCTTCTGAGTCGATATTTTCGTTACATAAGAATGATAATTCTGGGGTCATAAATATATCCCTGATTGATAATCCTGATAATGTGGTAATCAATATTTTAGACAATGGAACAGGTTTCCCGAAGAGTGATCAGGAAAAGCTATTAGAACCTTATTACACTACAAGAGAGATGGGCACAGGTATTGGATTATCAGTTGTAAAAAATATAATTGAAGTTCACAAAGGTGAAATAAACCTAAAAAATGATATATCATTGGAAAAGAAAATTATTGGAGCAATTGTTGAAATAATTTTACCAAAATCACTTGATAGTAATTCCGAAAAGATTAATGATTGAACATAAAAATATATTAATAATTGATGACGAAATTGATATCTGTAAATTAATATCAGGTGTCCTTGAAGATGAAGGCTACAAAACTTCTGATGCACAAAATAGTGATAGTGCGATCAGTATTATTTCAAAAGATAAAATTGATTTAATAATCTTAGACGTATGGCTAGAAGGCAGTAAGCTTGACGGTATAGAGTTATTGCAAGAAATTCATAATACACGACCGGAAATTCCAATTATAATTATTTCTGGACATGGTAATATTGATACAGCAGTAACAGCAATAAAAATTGGTGCATATGATTACCTGGAAAAGCCATTTAAAACAGAACGCTTGATGCATACAATAAAAAGGGCTTCTGAAGCATATAATCTTAGGCAAGAAATTACTAATATTAGAAATAAATCAAATTATGCAACAGATTATATTGGTCAGTCTAACACGGTATTGCAGTTAAATCAGACAATAGAAAGGCTTGCAGAAGTAAAAAGCCGTATCTTAATTACTGGCGGTAGCGGTGTAGGTAAAGAACTTATTGCGAGACTAATACATAATAAGTCACAAAGATCTAATTTCTTATTTACACGATTAAATGCAAGGAATATTAACGCTAATGAATTTCAAGATAAGATATGTGGTGCTGAAGTGAATAACGATGCTAGCCTTACTAAAGAACTGAATGGAGGGACACTATTTATAAATGAAATATCTGAACTCTCCATTGATTCACAGAAGGTTCTACTGAATCTTATTAATAATAAATACAACACAGAAAATTTAGACTGCAGGATAGTGGTAAGTACATCAAAAGATTTAAAATCATACGTTTCACTTGGTCTGTTTCTTGATGACTTATTTAATAGGATTTCAATTGAACAAGTACATATTCCAAGCTTAATTGATAGAAAAGAGGATATACCGCCGTTAGTTAGGTATTTTATTGAAGATTATACTAGGACAACAGAGATTTCTCATAATATAATCATAACAGACGATGCGCTTGCTTTATTGCAATCCTATTCGTGGCCAGGAAACATTAAAGAGTTAAGGAATTGCATAGAGGGAATTATTTTACAGCTCAACTCAGAGAATGATAATACGATAAATGCAAGCAATATACCCATTGAAATTAGAGACAACAATCCCAATATATCAGATAACAATGAGGTTTTAATTTCGTACAATATGAAAGATGCAAGGGATCTTTTTGAAAGAAATTATATTGTTACTCAACTTGCAAGATTTAATGGCAATATATCAAAAACAGCTGAATTTATTGGTATGGAAAGAACAGCACTTCACCGGAAATTAAAATATCTTGGCATTGATAAAAGAGCCTAGGAAGGGATATTAGATGAATATTATTATATGTGGAGCAGGGCAAGTAGGATACGGAATCGCAGAGCAGCTCTCTATGCAGAAAAATGATGTTACTGTTATTGATAATTCTCAGAAACTCATTGAGAATATGAATAAGACACTAGATGTTCGAACCATTCGAGGTAATGCTTCATACCCTGAGGTTTTAGATGAGGCAGGCGCGAATGATGCAGACGTTATTATTGCCGTAACACAGTATGACGAGATTAATATGGTAATTTGTACAATTTCACATCTGATTTTTAATATACCTACTAAAATTGGTAGAATACGCTCAAATAATTTCCTAAACCCAAATTATGAAAACCTATTCACAAGTGAAAATATACCAATTGATGTAATTATTTCACCCGAAAGAGAAATTGCGGACTCAATATTAAAAAATTTGGCTCTACCAGGGGCATTTGAAATCATCGAATTTGGTGAAAAGAAAATTTCCTTTTTAGGTGTCAACATAAATGAAAATTGTAAAGCTGTTGATATACCTCTGCGGGAGTTAACAGAAAAATATCCTGATTTGATATGCACTATTGTTGGAATTAATCGTGATGAAAAAATAATAATTCCCACACAAAAAACCAGTCTAAAGCATAATGATAAAATATATCTTGTTTGCGACTCAGATCATATTAGTAAGGTGCTATCAGTCTTAGGTCACACTGAGCCTGAGGCACATAACATAATTATTGCTGGTGCTGGTAATGTTGGCACGTTTCTTGCAAAGGCACTGGAGTCTAATGCTTCAAATATTAATATTAAACTGATTGAATTGAGCCAAGAAATAGCAGAAAAAGCTGCGAAAGAGCTAAAAAAATCAATTGTATTGAATGGTAACTCAATAGATAAAAATTTACTGGAGCAAGCAGGTATAAACAAATCAGACGCATTTGTAGCGATAACAAATAATGATAATATAAATTTAATATCATCAGTTATTGCTAAAGAAATGGGTGCAAAACAAGCACTTTCTCTTCTGCAGGATAATAATTATAATGATCTTCAATCAAGACTTAATATTGATGCTTTAATTAATCCCCGAGCGACTACAATATCAAGTATATTACGATACCTTAGGAAGGGAAGAATTAGAGACGCTCACTCACTTTACAATGGAAGCGTTGAGGTTTTGGAGGCTGAAATCGTAGATGCTTCACCACTAATTGGGAAGCAAATTAAAGAAGCTGACATACCAGATGATTTAAGATTTGGAGCAATATTAAGGAAAGATAATGTGATTAGGCCAGATGGAGATACGGTGCTTGAAGTGAATGACCGCATTGTCCTATTTTCATTATCAGAGAGCATCCATGCAGTCGAGCAGCTCTTTAGAACAAGTCAAGATTACTATTGAACCAAGACTACTAACTTGATAAATAAAACATATAAATCAATAGTTTATCACCCAGAACTAAGAATAAGATTTAAGAAAAAAAGTACAATTGACTCAATTGATTGTTTGAATGAGGCTATTCTACTCTCAAATTCACTTGGAATAGATGTCAAATTCTCAAAAATTATAAAGATTGAGAAACCAAATAATTCCACATTATTTAATAATGGTCAGCTTGAATCAATAGAGAATAAGATTAAGGAATTGGGCGTTGATATAGTGATTGTAGATGGAAAACTATCTCCAATACAGCAAAGAAATCTAGAAAGGAAGTTTACTGTAAAGGTTATTGACAGAACACGCTTGATATTAGATATCTTTGAGAAGAGGGCAGCAACGCGAGAAGGAGCTCTTCAAGTTGAATTAGCGCAATTGGAGTACCAAAAAACAAGGCTAGTTAAATCATGGACACATTTAGAGAGACAAAGAGGCTCACTAAGCTTCATTGGTGGCCCTGGAGAATCACAACTTGAGATAGACCGAAGACTTATCGATAATCAAATAATTAAGATTAAGAGTAAATTGAAGGACTTTAAAAATACAAGAAAACTGCACCGTAATCAACGTGATAAAAAGCCCTATTTTATAATTGCGCTTGTTGGTTATACAAATGCAGGGAAATCGACGTTATTTAATAAATTGACTGGTGAGAAGGTATTATCAAAAAACATGTTGTTTGCAACTCTGGATACAAAGATGAAAAGATTAAATACACGTAATCTTAAAAATATTATAGTTTCAGATACTGTTGGCTTTATCTCTGAACTACCTACAGAGTTGATAATGTCGTTTAGATCCACCTTAGAAGAAATAAATTACGCAGATTTGCTAATTAATGTGAGGGATGTGTCTTCAAGATATTCAGAGGTGCAAAACATAGATGTACTGAGTACTATTGATGAGATTGGTAGAGAGATTAATAGTAATAACTACCTTGAAATATTGAATAAAGTAGATCTGATTGAAAAAGATCATTTAGAATTAATAAGAAAAAATAAATCAGAAAACCAAGTGATAGTATCCGCGAACACAGGGCAGGGCATAGATGAATTATATGCGGCAATTGAGAAAAGATTAAATAATAATTATGAAATTCATAGGATAAAATTAAATTATGAAAAATCAGCTATGGAGTCATGGTTGTATGAAAATGCTGTTATTCTAAATAAAAAATATTGCGATACACACATTAATCTTAAATTTAAAATTTCACATATAAACTATACTCGTTTTATATCGCTTTTAAATTCAGAATAAGAACTTTTTCGCATAATATATATTATGGAATGTAAAATATAATTATTATAAATCAATTATTTATATTAAGTATTTAAATTACCATACCATCATAGGCTGGTATAATATTACGAGGCAAATAGTCACGAAGCTGTTTATAATCCAAATCTATGTGCATATTTGTAAGTATTGCAGTCTCTACACCTAAGTCTGCCACTAATTGTAATACTTTGTCCACGTGGAAATGTGTTGGATGCGGACTCCACCGCAAAGCATCTACTATCCATATTTTACAATTTTTTATATATTCAACTGACTCACTTGGTAATTCACTGATATCGGATGAATACACGACACTATCTATTTTATATCCAAAAGAGCTTATATTTCCATGCACCTGATTTATAGGCGTAATACCAATAATACCACCTTCACCTTTAATATTATACATTTTGCCGTGCTCAATTAAGTTAAGGTTTAGGATTGGCGGGTACCCGCTCCCACTTTTATTTTCAAAGCAATAGCCAAATTTTTGCTTGAGATTTTCAGATGTTGTAGCAGAAGCGAAGACATCAATCCTTTTTTTATCCCTTAGTGCATACATTCTAAGATCATCAATACCATGAGTATGATCAGCATGTTCATGCGTGTAAAAAACAGCGTCAATTTTCTTTATGTTTGCACGATTTACTTGATTTCTAAAGTCAGGTCCGGTATCAACAATTACAGAGGTAATTTCATTTTCATCAATTTTTTCGATTAAAATTGAGCATCTGCTTCTATTATTCTCACTTAATTTTGGATCACACGCGCCCCATTCATTTCCAACTCTTGGTACACCAGTAGATGAGCCACATCCAAGTATAGTTATCTTCGTATTAGTTGTCATGCTCTAATCTTATCAAAAAATTTTAGACTATTCTCGGTTGTAATATCAATAACGTCAGCTATTGGTAATTGCTTAACCTCGGATATTTTATCGACTATTTTTGTGATATATGATGGCTCATTTCTTTTTCCACGGTGAGGCATTGGGGCTAGAAAAGGTGAGTCTGTCTCAACAAATATCCTATCATTTGGGATTTTTTTCAGAATATCTCTAACTGTACCAGCGTTTTTAAATGTAATTATACCTGTAAATGATATACTTAAGCCTAAATCTATGGCCACCATTGCAAGCCTTTCTGATGAGCTAAAGCAATGAAGTACACCCCTTAGTTTATTTTTTTTGGCTTCATCTGTAAGAATTCTTTCCATGTCCTCATCTGAATTTCTATTGTGAATTATAAATGGGAGCCCGCTGATATTTGAACACTCGATTTGCTTTCTAAACATGGTCTCTTGCTCTTTTTTATTATCACGTTTTAGCCTAGAGTAATCCAAGCCACACTCACCTACTGCAACGACCTTACTATGATTACATGCGGATAAAAGATCAGATAATGTATAATTGTCATATTCATCATCTGTATATAGAGGATGAGTACCTACACTACAATAAACATTATTAAAACGTGATACTAACCTCTCAATTTTATGAAACTGTGTAAATTTTGTAGATATCGTTATTAGGTATCTTACATTTACATTCATTGCATTCTTAACGACGATATCGATATCTGAACTGTAGTCATCAAAATCGAGATGACAGTGCGTATCAATGAGAAAATCATATTTTTTATTCATCGCTGATTTCAACTTTTGGAAATACTGGGGTGACTTCCCCTAATCTATTACCGCTAATATCTATATTTGTGTCTATGATATCCTTGAAGTTGCGCTCTAAGTCATCAACATTTAGTAAATTTAAAATTTTTTCTGATGAAGTTGGTATAACTGGAAGTAACATTATTGCTATTTTTCTAATATTATTAAGAGTTACGAATAGCACAGTCTGCATTCTTTCATTATTATCTTTCCTTAACTCCCAAGGCTTCTGATCTGAAAAATATTTATTTAAGTTTGAGATTTGCTCCCATATTTCAGATAAAATTTTATTAAGTTCTAATGTTTCTAGTAAAATTTTTATTCTATCAACCAGTCTATCTACGTTAGAGTTTATCATAATATCATCTTTATTAAGCTTGGACATAATAGATGGAATAATACCATCACAATTCTTAATTACCATAGAGCAAGACCTTTGTATTAGGTTCCCCAAATCATTAGCTAGATCTGCATTTATTCTTTTTGATATACTATCATCATCATAATTACCATCATTTCCCATCGATACTTCTCTTAGGAAAAAATATCTTAATTGGTCAATACCATATTTCGCAATTAACTCACTTGGGCTTATAACATTGCCCAATGATTTTGACATTTTGATACCTCTATTAAATAGAAAACCGTGTGCAAATATTGTTACGGGTAGTTCTATTTTTGCTGATAATAGGAAGGCTGGCCAATACACAGCATGAAACCTTAAAATATCTTTCCCGATTATATGATAATTTGCTGGCCAATAATTTTTATACGTCTCATTTGGAAAATTAATGCCGGTTAAATAATTTGTTAGTGCGTCTACCCAGACATACATAACGTGCCCATTATCATTTGGTACTCTAACCCCCCAATCAAAAGTCGTACGCGAGATTGATAAATCTTTTAAGCCTGATTCTACAAATTTTATGACTTCATTTTTTCTGCTCTCTGGTAGAATAAATTTTGGATTATTTTTATAATGATCTAACAATCTATCTTGATATTTTGATAATCTGAAGAAGTAGCTCTCCTCTTCTACCCAAGTGACTTCTGTTCCTTGAGGAGACAAAAATTGACCATTCTTCTTAGTTAACTCTTTTTCCTCATAGTAAGCCTCATCTCTTATGGAATACCAGCCTGCATATTTATCTTTGTAAATATCATCATTTTGCAGCATCCTGTTCCATATTTCTATACACGCATTTTTGTGTCTGTTTTCAGTGGTCCTTATGAAATCATTGTGTGAAGAACAGACTTCGCTGAGCATTTCCATAAATAATGGTGCATTCTTATCAGCAAGTTGCTTGGCTGTTAAATTATTTTTTTTTGCTGTTTGAAGCATTTTAATACCATGTTCATCTGTTCCCGTAAGGAACATTACATTCTTTCCAAATATTTTATGATATCTTGCTACAGTATCTGTGATTATTGCCTCATAGGCATGACCGATGTGTGGTTCACCATTCGGATATGAAATAGCAGTTGTTAAATAAAAAGTATTCTTTTCCTTACCCATCTATTTTCCTATCAGCTAAATAGCGTATTTCCTTATGAATAGTTAAGAGAAGTTCTTCTTTTTTTAGGTTTAAGATACTTAAATTATTATACCTATCTGAATATTTATCCCAGTAACTTAGTAACTCGTATACCATATAATCTTCTTTTAAATCAGCTAACAAACTAATAGCATTTTTCTTTAACCAAATCATAAAAAGTTCAAATAAAATATTAAATGAGTTCATATTCTCTTTTTTCGAGTAATAATTGATAATTCTTAAGATATTTTTTTGATTTCTATCTTTTGATTTTGTCATAAGACTATTAAAATCCTCAATAATTTCTTCAAAATTATTATTCATGAGATAAAAAATCTTTCCAGGCGATATACTCATCCCGTAAACATCAATGATCTTTTCGAGATTAGCCTCCACAAACAAACTATCTGTCACCTGTTTTGTGTCTGATATAGATAAATTTTTGAAATTAAACTTCAAGCATCTTGATAGGATTGTGTCAGGTAATAAACTAATATTGTGTGTGATTAATATAAATAATGTATTATTTGGAGGTTCCTCCAGTATCTTTAATAGCGCATTTTGTGCTGACCTATTTAAATCGTTGATTGTATCGATAATTATCACTCTGTGACCGCCGTTTAATAACTTACCTTTTAGGCTATCTTTAAGTTTTCTTATATCTTCAATCTTGATTTCAAGTGAACCTCCACTCTCATTGGTATTCGATATATAATATAAATTCGGATACGAGTGTTTTGAGATCAGGTTGAACGTATTATCATTCATTTGCTCATAATCCGCGAAAGGAGTATCAATATTGGAGAATATATAGTTTGAGTATCTAAATGCAAGTGTACATTTTCCAATACCAAAAGGTCCACTAAATAGCAACACATTATTGATTGAGTTACTATTTTTTAACCGAGCAAGTTGACTAATAATTGCCTGATGGCCAATGAATAATTTATTCTGCCATGGCTCATTAATTTTATTCATTTATTTTATTAAGGGTTATTTCAAGAATCTTTTTTGATATCTGCTTAATGTCATCTGTTCCATTCATAACAACACATCGATGTGGGTTATCTCTCGCTATATTCATATATCCATCTCTAATCTTTTTATGATACATGATATCTTTTTCTTCGAATCTTGTCTCTTTATTATTCTCTTTGAGCGCTCTCTCAATTCCTTGGGTTGGGTTTATATCGAACACAAAAGTAAGATCGGGATAAATCTTGTCAATTGATATGTTATTCACTTCTTTAACAATATTTAAATCTAATCTTCCTGCATAGCCTTGATATGCAAGCGTGGAGTCTATAAACCTATCACAGATAACAATTTTATTATCATTAAGGCATTGTTTAATTACCTTTTGCACGTGATCGGCTCTAGCTGCAGCAAAGAGAAATAATTCACTAACATTATCAATTTTATTTGACTCTCCCTGAACTAGTATTTCACGTATTATTTCAGCAAGTTGAGTGCCCCCAGGTTCTCGGGTTTTTATCGCATCAAACCCTTTTTCTAACAAGGTATTATACAGTATCTCAGATTGCGTTGTTTTACCGCTTCCCTCACCACCTTCAAATGTTATTAATAGGCCATTCTTTGTCATTTTACTATAGATCCGTTAATGCAGATGATGTGGCTCTCCAAATTTTACGTAGAAAACCAGGTTTTGTATTATTAAAGTTATTTCCGATATTACCGTCAAGTGGCGCTTCCTCAATGTACTGAACCCTAACTTTTGCGGTGCCCTTATTCAGCATTTCCAATTCTTCGGCTGCTCGCTTCGATAAATCTATTATTCTGTTATCAATATATGGCCCCCTATCATTTAATCTGACCACTATTGATTTGTTATTTTCGAGATTGGTAACTCGTAAATAAGATGGTAACGGTAATGTTTTGTGTGCTGCAGAAAGCGCATTCATATCATAATACTCGCCATTTGCAGTAAGTCTACCATGAAAATAATCTCCGTACCATGAAGCTATACCGACTTGATCATAATTATTATCAACCTCTGGATAGTACCACTTACCATTAATTTCATACGGTTCACCAATTTTATAATGCCCTCCACCTTGCGGTACATGATCATATTTTCCGTATACTTGAGGATTATTTTCAACTTTAAACCAAGAACTGCATGAGCTTAATATAATAATCAGTGCAAAAGATATGATTATGATATTTTTGTAAGTAAATTTTCGCATTTAATAATTATAAAATAAAAAGTATAAAAATAAATAAACAAAGTGTGTTTCTAAAACTTATATATAATTAATCGAATACTTGCGATCTATTTCCATTGTATGGGATAGCATCTAGTGCATTTGAATGCAGTTTTTTGGTGTTATATCCAAGAATAGCAAAAAATTTATCTTACAAAAGTTATTTAAGTATTGGTGAATTTATTAAATCTTGGAAATATTTATTTTCATTTTTAAGATATTCGTATTTTCCTGTACCAACCACATTCCCATCTTTAAGGACGATTATATTATCCGCGTCTTTTATTGTTTCTAGTTTATGTGCAATGATTAGAACGGTTTTATCCTTAAAATATCTATCTAATGTTTTATTTATCTCAATCTCATTGATGGAATCTAAAGAATTTGTTGCCTCATCTAAAAGTAACAAAGGCGCATCCTTGTAAATTGCCCTTGCAATAGCAAGCCTCTGTAATTCTCCACCTGAGAGGGATATCCCATCAATACCAATTTTTGTATTGTATTTATCTGATAGTTTATCAACGAAATTATTAATATTGAGATCATCCATCAATTTATTAAAATCAATGGTTTCTGAATTTTCATTATGCTGTAAATTTATATTGTTTTTCAGTGTATCATTAAAAATAAATGTATTTTGTGAAACAAATGATATGCATGACCTCAATGATTTAATTTGAATATCTTCAATATCTGTATTGCCAAACTTAATGTTTCCAGATTTGGCCTCATTCAATCTAATTAATAATTTAAATATTGTAGATTTACCAGCACCGCTCTCGCCAATTATATAATTTCTAGTTCCCTCTTTAATTGTAAAAGTTATCTTATTTAATACATCCCGTTGATCTGATTTATATCTAAAGGAAACATTTTCAAACGTTAGTAAATTATATTCTGTTGGGAAATTAACTGCATCAGGCTTATCTTCTAGCACATCACAATCACCATATAATTCATAGACCCTATCAACAGCCGCGAGTCCCTCTTGATAAACAGAATTCAATGTACTTATTTTTCTTATAGGATCTGAAATCATTAATAGAGCGGTTATGAATGCAGTTAATTGACCCAAAGTGCTATTACCCTCTAATATCTGATAGCCCGCAAAGGTCAGTAGGAGGCCAATAAAGATACCAGCCAAAATTTCAATTATAGGATTCATAATCGCACGATACTTTGTTAATCTAAATAAATTTAATATTCGTGTTTTAATTTCTTTATTGGTGTATTGAATTTCTCGGTTTTCTAATTGAAAAGATTTTATTGTCTGAATATTTTGAAAGCTTTGATTTAAAAGATTAGTAAATTGTCCAATTTGTAACTGTGCACCCCTTGAGATGCTATTAACTTTTTTACCTATCTTATAGATTGGAATTGCAACGAATGGCAGTAGGAAACATATTACGATCGCAAGCTTCCAATCAAGATATATCATAGTAATTAATAAAACAATTGCGGTTAGCCCATCTTTTACGAGACTATCCATTAGCCTTTCTAATGCCTGTAGTATTAACGTTGTATCATTTGATAACCTTGATATCAAATTACCAGCACCATTATCTTCAATAATTTCTATATTTGATCGGATAATCATTGCATAAAGTTTTTTTTGAAGATCCCCAATGATATTTAGTGCAGTCTTATTTACTAATAATATTTGCAAGTAATTTGATAGACCTCTTATTAGTGCAATTATCGGAACAATGATCATAACTATAAATAGGTATTTTCCATTTCCATCTTCTATTAATTGAAAACTCCAATTAATTGTCAAAGGATAGAGGCTTGAGCTTATTGCAACTACAGCGATTAGTAGGATAGATAACATAATCCTAAATCTGTAAACCTTGATATACTCATTCCAGAATCTTCTAGATGAATTCTGTTCTTTCATATTTGATGCGTTCATTAGGTTGATATAATAAGGATTTTATCCCCAATCAAGAAATCTCGGTAACTTTCCCTTATTTTTTAGAGTACCCACAATTCCATTCGGAAAATATAATAATGTTATAACAAGAAGTAATCCAGTAAATAATAAATTTAATTCAGTGGCGCCCAGGTACGATAGTATTAACTCATTAAAAGCGATAAATATAATCGTCCCAACAATCGGTCCCGTGACTGTGCCCATACCACCTAGTATTACCATCAAAACTACATTTGCAGCGATGAGTATTATTAAAAAAATATTTGGTCTGACATATGTTAAGTAGTCTGCCCATATTGCTCCCGCACATCCTATAAAGAATGTAGATAACACAAATGCAGTAACTTTTATATATTTAACATTTATCCCTGCAACAGCACTTCTTATTTCATCATGAGATATAGCCCTCAGCGCAAGTCCAAATTTTGAATGCCTGACATACCAATTCATATAGATTGTTATAATAGCGAGTAAAAGAAATCCATAATAATGTGGGAATTTCGAAAATTCAACTGATAAGGAATTGTATGGAAGCGTTATTCCGCTAGCGCCACCAACTAATTCCCATCTGTCAAATATGATCCTTAAAATCATTATTAAGGCTATGGATGATATTATAAATGATGGACCTTTCACACGAAGGGTAATTAAACCAACAAAAAAACCAAAAATACCAGCACCTATCCCCGCGAGCAATATCAAATAAAATGGTGAAACACCCCACATAATTGAATAATATCCGGCAATATAAGCACCGATACACAAGAAGGCGTTATGACCAACAGAAATAAAACCTCCATACCCGCCAATTATATTCCAACTACTTGTCATTACCATATAATAGAAAGCATATAGAAATAAATGAATTACATAATTCTGATCGCCAAACACTGAGGGGAAAAACTGAATTAGTGGAAAAACTAAAAGTATTACAAGAGTTGCTAATGGTATAATCTTTCTTGATTGCATTTTGGTTACTCCAAATATTTCCCAAACATACCGTGTGGCTTTACTAACAGCATCACAAATAGTGCTACGAAGAAAACCATAGTAGACCATGCAGGTGCAATTAATGCTCCAACTAATGATGCCATAACAGATAAAATCGCAGCGGATATCACAACACCCAAGATGCTGCCCATCCCCCCGAGTACAACTAAAGACATTAGAATGGCTATCCATTCCCAATGTTTTGCTGGAAAAAATGAAAAGACAAAACTTACTAAGGAACCTGCGGCTCCTGCCAATGCACATCCAAGGATAAATGAGAAAATGCATACGAACTTAACATCAATACCTACCAATTCAGCATTAACGCGGCTTAGTGATGTTGCACGTATTGCAATACCCAATTTGCTAAATTTTAGGAATAAACCCAGTGCAACAATTAGAGCAATACTTATTAGTCCTGAATATAATTGTGCTGTTGGTAAAAAAATATCACCAATAAATATTGCGTCAGTTGCATAAGGAGGTGATGTAATTCTTTGTGTATTTTTAAACAGGTAGGATAAGGTACCATCCAAAACCATAGCAGTTCCGAAGGTAAGTAAAACTGTCATCTCAGAATAAGTTTGTGATCCTGCATCCTTTTCAAATACCAGTTTGTAGGTTATGGCCCCTAAAATTGCTGTTGTAGCGGCACATAATGGTATTGCAAAAATTGGATCCATACCAAATATTACAAATAAATAATATGCTGCAAAGGCACCAACTAATATAAATATTGGATGTGCAAGGTTCACTATCCTCATAACCCCAAATATTAAAGTCAAACCCGTAGCCATCAGAGCGTAGACGAAACCTAAACAGAGACCTAGAATTATTGTTTGAATAATAAACATTATTTCTTCTTCCTCTTACCTAAATATAACTCTTGTATTCTATCGTCACTTAGTACTTCGTTTGCAGGTTTTTCAAATACAATCTCACCAAGATCCATTACAGTACCAAAATTTGATGATGCCAACCCCCTTCTAGCATTTTGTTCAACAAGTAAGATGGAGACACCCTTTGATGCAATATTTTCTATATGCTTGAATGCCTGTTCAACAATTGCTGGTGCAAGCCCAAGCGATGGTTCATCTATTAATATAACTCTTGGTTTCAAAATAATTGCCCTTGCGAAGATTAATTGCTGTTGTTCTCCGCCCGACATGGTACCTGCATATTGTGTTAATCTTTCCTTTAAACGGGGAAATGTGTCCAAAGCTTCTTCGATCCTAACCCTCAAATCCTGCTTATCTTTAATAGTATAGCCTGCCATTGCGAGATTCTCAGATACTGTTAACGTATTAAAAAGTGACCTATCTTGAGGTATAAAACACAGGCCTGTCTTCATTATCTCATATGTTGCCATACCAGAAAGCTCTAACTCCCCTTTTTCAGACTTGAATGATACTGTTCCATTTCTTGGTGTAATAATTCCAGCAATAGCCTTGAGAACTGTTGATTTACCTGCTCCATTTGGGCCGATAATACATTTAATATCGCCTTTATGAAGCTGCAGGTGAATATTTTTGATAATATCAGGACCATAGCCATAGCCCGCGACAATATTCTCTAGTTTAAGCACACATTCTGACATAAAAATTTATCCTGTTAAGTATACCTCTAAAACCTGCTTATCATTTTGAACTTCATTGGGTGTTCCACTTGCTATAATTGATCCTGCAGCCATGACCACAACTTTGTCGCTAATGCCCATAACTAAATCCATATTATGTTCAACAAGTAGAATTGTTTTACCCTGTTTTTTTAGCACCAAGATTCGGTCAAGTATTGTTTCCAACAGTCTCGGGTTTACCCCCGCTGCAGGTTCATCAAGTAAAATGACACTTGGATCAGACATCAGTACTGAGCCCAGATCCAATAATTTTTTTTGACCATATGATAGCTCCTTCATAGGTAAATCTCGAATATGTGTAATATTCAGGAACTCCATAATTTGTTCAGCACGAACTCTATCCTCTTTGGTAACTCCAGCTTTGAGCAAATGAAAATCAAAACCTGCAGCTGTGTGGAGTGATAAATTTTCTGTTACGGATAATTCATCCAATACCCTAGTTAGTTGGAACGATCTACCTACACCCAATCTAGCAATTTTATGGGCTGGCATTATATCTATCCTTGTATCGCGAAGGTATATTTCACCCTCATCAATTGGATATACGCGTGAAATACAATTGAATAATGTGCTTTTACCAGCTCCATTTGGCCCAATTAATGAACATATTGTAGAGCTGGAAACATCAAATGAAGAGTCGTCAACAGCAACGATTCCACCAAAGCGTTTTGTTACATGTTTGATTGATATCATTTATTTTCCATAAAAAATATGCGACCAAAGTAAATTGGCCGCATACATTTTAGATGATTACCATTTTGGTTTAGGATCAACTATTTCAGCGGTATCAAATTCATTTGTTGGATATACAAATTCCAAATTACCACCGTCCTGCCATTGAACCATGAGGAATGACTTTCCTAAAGGAAGCCCCCTGTTATCCCAAGCAAAATTACCGAGTACTGTTTTTACTGGGTCCTCAGGAGTTCTTGCGTGTAACCAATCCATTATAGTTTGATCATCAACTGAACCAGTTGCGCGTACAGCTTGGTCTATACCTTGGCATAGAGCAAAAGTAATTGCAACATCCTCATCTGGTTTATTTCCAGTTGTGATGTGATACTCGGCAGCGAAATCAGCATTATTCATTTGCATACCTGCAAGTGAGCCTTTAAATGGAGCTTTTGGATGATAAGCTGACATTATAATCACACCATTTGCATCATCCCCAAGACCTTCATAGAACTCTTTTTGGGTTCCTTGAGATAGAAGAATATGCTTAGGGTTGTGCCTAACAGTCTTTAGTGCTCTCGTGAACTGCGTTGCCTCTTCAGGTGATGCCATAAGACCGATCACTAAGTCAGCATCAGAATTCTTTATTGAGTTTGCTAAAACAAGCCAATCTGAAAAACCTTCCTCTGGCCACTGCTCGTGATATACAAGTTCGATACCAGCTGATCTAATATATCCTGGTGATAAATCTTCAACTAATTCACCACTACCCGGCATAACAACTTTTTCACCAAGCAGACCTGTTGCGATGGAGTTTGCAAAAAAGTCATCAGCATGAACAACCGCAGCCTTGGTCGGCTTATCTTCAACCAGATCATTAATTAATCCAACCATATTCGTTCCAACATACTCAGCTGCACTGGCCTGGAAGTAAAATAAATTCTTGTGGCCTTGTGAGAAAATTCTCAACGCACCACCTGATGGAATTGGATGAATCGCATTATATTTAGCTAAGATCGGTGATATTGGAAACGTTAATTTACTTGAAAAAGTTCCAAAGGTTAGATCCACCTTATCTACGTTAATAAATCTTTCATATTGTGCGATAGCAGTCTCAGTATCTGATCTGTTATCACTGACAACAAGTTCGACTTCTTGATCTAACCAGCCACCATGTCTATTAATGATATCAACGCACATCTCATAACCCTCTAAATGCTTCGATCCAGGAACAGCAAAGTTTCCTGTAAGTGGCATTGAGGCGCCAATTTTGATGGTTGCATTAGACTCGTTGATTGGTAGTATAGTTAAAGCGAGAAATGTAGCCAAACCAAGAAGGTTTAGCCCAAAAATTTTCTTTGTCATGTTTACCTCCCTATTAAATAAACGTTAAGACAATATTAATAATTATAGAGGTATTTAGGATTTTTACAAATATATTCTATTGACCAGTATATTCGAGGATATGCAAACCCAGTCCCCACCTATCAGACATATAGATGAGTCCAGTTTCACGATCTACAAATACATCATTACTTTGAGGGCAACAGCGCTCCTTGTTACCAGCTGGAATGTAATAGCCAACTTCCTTTGGTGAGAATGGATTGCTCCAATCAATAATTCGTAATCCTGCATTAAACCAAGCTATATATATCAGATCATCCTTTTCCATATCTAGCCAGATATTATGAGCGCCATGCCTTGACCCAGTTTTACTCCATTTGGTATCTATGGGTCGCATATCTAATGGGTCAGTTTCGAATGGCATATATGTACTAACGGGCAGAGGTATATCTCTATTTCTTAGATCGTAAAATGTAACAAACGCTGGCGGATGTTCACAATTAACTGTGACGGTTTCTTGAGTTACAATACCAAATTCAGACCCCTTGGGTACTAGAAAACTATGATAACAACCAGCCCAACCATGTGTTTCATGTGGATTATGTCTCCATTTAAACTTTGGTTGGCTTGGGTCTGTGCAATCAAATAATACAATACCTCCATCCCACCAGCCAGCCGTAACATAATTCCCCCATGGGTTACCTTCATGACACCACGCTTCATTCTGAACAATAGAATTATCCCAAGTGTAATTCTCACCTTTCTTTTGACCCTCAACCCATCCTTGTCCAATAAACTCAGGATTTGCTGGATCTTTCATATCATGAATTAAAAGAATTTTTTTATCAAACCCGTCTCGGTAACCAGAACTATACATTAACTTCCGGTCTCTATCATAAATTGGCCTATGAATCCCCATTCCGTCTGTTTCAATATATCTAAGAAATTTTGGGTTAATTGGATCAGATATATCAAATACTTTCATCCCACCCTTTAATTCTGGATACTTTTCTCTTAAATTGGGTCTGAGTTCTGAATTTGTTATCATGATATCGTCGTTAATCTTTAGGACTTTGTGCGTTCGTGCACCTGGTGAGTCTGAAATTTGATTTAAAATTATTGGTTTGGATGGATCGCTTACATCGAGTATTGTAAGTCCGTCGTGCCCATTGACACCTGATGCTGCTACATAGCATATACCTTTTGAAACTTGGATTTGAAATGCATCACCCCAACCATTCAGATTTGAATGACCGACTAATTTTACATTGTGTGATTGCTCTTTCCAAGGATCATTAAGTTTATGTTCAGCACTGATATATTGCGCTGGACCGCCGCCGGTTACTGGATCAGTTTTGTAGTATGGTCGAGACATAACTTTTTATCCTATATCCATATTCGTGATTTTGGAAATGGTACATAGAATAACCAGCCCGAGCTGAAAACAACATACGCAATTAAGCACGTAATTAGGGCTATTCCAAGAGACTTCATTATTGAGTTCAAATTCTTTTCTGGTCTAAAATATAATATTCCCGTCCATAATAGTAATAGACTTGCAGGCCAGAAACCGAAAGCGAATAGACACACAAGATAAAGGAATAATATTATGGTATAAACTAATACATTAATAATTGATGGAACCTCTTTTTTGCTAATCTTTAAGTCAGTATCAATTTTTTTTGTTATAATTTTACGTATTGATTTTATTAGAAATACACTGGCTATAATGAATAGGATATAAGATGAGGCCAGAGGAAAAACCCAATCGATATATAGATAATCATCCCATATATTATCAGGAACACCCCTAATAGACAGTATAGCGATTGCAAATAATAATATGGTAATTGCGACATCACTGTCTTGCATATATTTTAATAATTTACGTTGCATCTATTTTTTTCCTCGATCTGTATCTTGATATTGCAACAGCTGAAACTGATATTATCGATAGACTTATAAGAATAATGCTGACTGATCCACTGAAGAATACTCGTTGTACTCCAACCGCATGAGATATATACAGCGCCTGCACTAGAGATGGTTCAATTATTGGTCCAAGAATAAAACCTAATCCAATTGGACCGGGATGAAAGCCAAGTGGCCTAATAAGAAAGACAAAAAGACCAATAACCAGCATTAAATAAACATCAAAGACATTATTTCGAATTGCATAGGCGCCAATTATAGCCAAAAACATTATAAGTGGGGCTAGAAGTCTAAGTGGTATCTTTATTATCCTCACTAAAATTGGAGTTGCTAGCATGCCAATAAAAAACACCACGATGCCCGCTATCAATAATGACCATCCAAAGGAATAAACCAGTGTGGCATTTGTTCCAAATAGTTCCGGTCCTGGGTTTAAACCACGTAACATTAGAGCACCTGCAATAACTGCTGCCGGAGCTGATCCGGGTACTCCAAGTGTTACAAGTGGTATCATTGCAGCTGGAGCTGCAGCATTATTTGCAATCTCGGATGCAGTAACACCCCTTACATCTCCTTTACCATATTGGCTTTTATCTCTACTCCATCTTAGAGCCTCATTATATGAGACAATAGCGGCAATCGGACTTCCTGCACCTGGCAATATTCCAATAAATGCACCAATGACACCTGATCTTAGAAAATGTATTGGAGCAGATATTACTTTTATTATTGTTTTTAGAATTACGCCTTTTTCTGGCTTATATTCAGCCACATACTCTTCTTTTCGGAGGTTTAAAATCATACTTAATACTTGAGGCACCGCAAAGACTCCGATTAGAGCCGCAACTAAAGACACGCCACCTCTTAATTCTGGAATATTTAATGTAAATCTATTTACTTCGGCTGCATGACTTATACCAATACAACTAATAATTATACCAATAGCTGCGCCTGCAAGACCTTTTAGTATTGATTTGCCGGCAAGACTACCAATTATAGTTAATGCAAATACACCGAGCCAAAAAAATTGCGGTGGGCCAAACTTCAACGCAACTGATACCATAGGCCAAGCGAGTAATAAATAACAAGCGGCACCAAATATTGTACCGAGCGCGGAACTAAAGCACGCGGCCACAATTGCCTCTTGTCCCCTACCCTGTTTTACCATGGGATGACCGTCAAAACCTGTTGCCATTGCTGCGGGAGTTCCCGGTGTATTGACAAGACATGCAGGAATGGCATCAGAAAACATCGCGCATACATATAATCCACCCAACATTGCAATACCCTCACCTGTTGGCAGACCAAATGTGAATGGAACAAGTAGTGCTGTTCCCATAGTTGCGGTTAAACCTGGTAAGGTTCCAACAACAAGACCCAACAAAACGCCAATTGTCATATACATCAAATAAGTTGGGCTAATAGCCATAAAAAAGGCTTCAAACATTTCGTAATCCTGAGTTAGTCAATATTCATGGAAGTATATTGATACCCAGAAATCTCATAGCTCAGATTTGAGCTATGAGTAATTCTAGGTTGCGTTTTATGCTAATCTGCGTATTTTGCGATCTCAGCATCCATAAACGCATTAACATCAGCAACTGACATATCATGCGTTACATAACCGCCCTTAGTAAGAGCATCTTGCACAGCAGGATCAGAAGCAGCTGATCTTAATGCAGCATTTAGTGTTGCAACGATATCCGATGGAGTTCCTGGAGGTGCCATTAGGCCCCAAGTAATAACATAATTCCAATCTGGTTCGTTAGGTACACCTGGAAGAGTTGGTACTTCATTTGGGCCAGCAACTAAAATAGCATCAACAATTCCTTTATGCTTTGTCGCATGGTTTGCACCAGTAGCGGCACCGTCAACGTGTGAACCTGCAAGCATCGGTATCATTTTACCGACACCACCGCCAACTGGAACATATGTTGTTTCTATACCAAGAACAGACTCTAACTGGTTCCATCGTGATAGCCCACTACCACCTGTTCCGGCAACAGTTAACATACCAGGATTTTCATTTGCAGCAGCAATAAAGTCTTCGATAGTTTTATATTTGCTATCTTTTGGAACCATAAGTGTTCCTGCTGATGACTCAGTCATACCTATATATTCAAAGTCTCCAGGTTTATAACCAACACCTTCACCTTTTGAGCTGATTATAACATTTGGAACAACAGTATTGGAGAATGTGCAACCATCGGGTGCAGATCTATGTAACTCACTAAATCCTACTGCGCCACCACCGCCAGTCTTGTATACAATGTTTACGCCAACACCCAGAGCTTCTTCTAAGCCAGGTACAAGTCTTCTGGCCATTTGGTCAGAACCACCACCTGGTGAGTAAGGAACAATGAATGTAGCTTCTTTACAAGGATAGTCAGCTTGAGCTGTTCCGCCAGTTAATAGCATTGCAGCACCAAATACTGATGCAGTAATGCCTTTTAGTAAATAAGAAAATTTCATTTCGAAACCTCCCTTTCTGTTAAGTTAATTTCATAAAGTAAATTTGAGGTATTTAATACATAAACACATCCCTAATTTATCCCTAAGTATCAAATTTATTTTATTTTAAATTGTTTGCAAGAGAAAAATTGTTATGTTGTAACAAAATTTATATTAATGACTATTTTAAATTTTTCTTTAAACATGAATGTAAACATCAATATTTCAAGTGATTTTATCAATGGGGCAAAAGCAAATACTCCAATTGGTCTCAGTGTATTTGCCTATGGCGCTGTCTTAGGAATGATATGCGCACAAAAAGGTGTTGAGATTTATCAATTGACACTCATGAATGTTTTTATATTTGCGGGTACATCACAATTCATTATCGTTGATATGTGGAATAATATTTCAGAGATATTCACAATTGTTGCTGCAGCATTATTATTAAATCTGAGATACTTTCTCATAGGCGCATCTCTTAATCGACTGTTTAAAAAAAGTTCAATGAAGGATAAATTTATATATATGCATCTAGTTGCTGATGAAAATTGGGCAGTCACAATAGAGAGAAGTAAGCATGAAAACATAACACCACTCTTCTTATTCGGTGGAGGAATATGTTTATTTACTATTTGGTCTACCGGCACATACCTAGGGTATATATTTGGTGGGTTCATAAATGACCCGTCCAAATATGCACTAGATTTTGCCTTCATTGCAATCTTTACAGCCTTATGTTTTAATTTGTATCAGGATAAAAGAAATCTTATTCCGTGGCTATTTGCAGCCTTAATTGCCTATATTAGTGAGTATTTTTTTGGTGGTAACTTATATATTGTATTAGGTGCAATTGCTGGCTCTCTGGTTGGCGTGGTTTTAGAGGCAAAAAAATATGAATAATTATGAGTTATATGCCCTAATAATCATCTTATTCGTATCGATTGGTACTTATGGATTAAGATTATCTGGATTATTATTGTCAGATAAAATATCTAATGATGGTAAAATACGAATATTTTTAGATTATTTACCACCTACTTTATTGTTATCATTTGTAACTCCAGTTGTCTTAAGAGAAGGATTAGCTGGTATACTCGCAATTTTTTTAATTGCAATATGCATGCATAAAACAAAAAACATTTTTCTTTCAATGATAGTTGGTGTTGTGACTGTTGCAATAAGTAGAAATTTATTCTAACTGAACAAGGTGATTATTTTCTGCCTTCGTTTTTTAATGCCTCTTCCGTAGCACTATCATAGTAGTCACTGAATTCCTTTTTAGATTTACCGACGTGTTCCGCGAACATTTCTCGAGTTGAATAATTTTTAACCAATTTATCAGGGTTCCAAATATCTGAACGCGCAACTGCTTTTGCACAATGTAGGTATATTTCGTTAACTCTTATGATTAGTGCAGTTTTCGGCTTTTCTCCGTTCACAGCCATTTTTTCTAATAAATTTACATCTCTAGATATTTCAGCTACACCCCTAATTCTAAGGACTTCATTAATACCTGGTATTAGAAACATAACCGCAACTTTCGGGTTATCCAGAATATTTATGTATGAGTCGAGACGATTATTACCCGATCTATCTGGTATCGCAATTGTATTATCATCCAAGACATCGACAAATCCAGGGAAATCGCCTTTGGGAGAAACATCACCGTCTGTACCCAGAATTATAAAGGGTGATTTGCTGATAAACTCCCTACAATGATGATCAATTTTATATTGAACCTTTGCTATAGACGTCGGCCTTGGTTCTCTGTATAGGTTTCTTAAATCCTCATAGTTTATAGACATTATTTTACCTTTATAACGATTGGATCTCACGTTTATATAATGCATCTATTTGATCACCATAAGATGATATCTCATTGTTGATGTCATATTCAATTATTTTATCAATTTTTTCAGCTTCAATTATAATAATATTATTGTATTCCCCTTCAACGGTTACATACCTTCTAAGAGGTAATTCGCCTCCGTTATGTATATCAGCAATGAAATTAGAATGATATTTTTGGATATCAACATCAGAGATATTTTGTCTTGAGATCCTAATATAATCTAAAAAACCATTATGATCTTTTTCTATCAATGGTGGTATAAGTGTGAGAATGTATCTAGATGGGTTCTGAAACCTCTCATGAAACTTCATGTCTAATTGCGATCTATTTTCTCGTAACTTTTGATAAGGCTTATCATACAGGTAGACAATATTATCAACTTCATAAAGTGTAAGAAATTTTTGCCCATCTCCACTTACTTTTTCAAAGCATGCGCAACTATTAAAGCCTATTTTTAATCTAGCCGGAAACATTTCATTTAGAAGCCATGGATGAAATTCTTTTTGATCTTTGCAATCTAGATCACAAAATATGGCAAGCAGCCCTGATCCATTTAATGGTTTATTTGTGCATTTTATCATCTTAATAAATCTCAAATAAAATAAGAACATTTATTCGTTGCAAGATCAAATCAATAACCTAATATTATAATATATTTTAACAATGTGAAGACTTAGTATTTTTTAGGGAGATACAAATGAGAACCTTGAGAACTAATAGAGATAATCAACAATGGATGCTTGATTTGGCTTTGAACATGCGAGGACGTGTACAGAATTTTGAGAGAGACGACTGGGAAACACCAAAACGTGCTCATAACTATAGAATGCTACCAAAGATGTGGAAACAAAAAGCTGAACACGATGAATCTCTAGCAAAGCAAGCCCTTAAACAAGGTTTTAAGATGACAGCATTAGAGCATTTTGAACATGCTGTAGAGTCATACAGGATGGCACAACATCCAATTTATTTTGATGATAACCCAATCAAAATAAGTCTGACTAATAAGCTAAAAGAAATGGTTGATAGACGCAGTGAGCTCTCTCCTTACCCTATTGAACGAGTTGAAGTTCCATTTGATGATGGGAAGACAATCTCCTGCCTTTTGCATTTATTGCCAGATCGAAGAAAGGCACCATGTATAATTTATGTGCCTGGGATGGACCAAACTAAGGAATACTTCCCAAAAGTGATGAATAATCTCGCCATAAACAGAGGTATGCATGTCTTATCTATGGATGGACCTGGTCAAGGTAACTCAAATATTCAGAAAATTAGAGCGGTTGGTGATAACTATGAGCGAGCGGGAGCTGCAGTTATGACGTACCTTCAAAGTCGAAAAGAGATAGATAATAATAGAATTGGAATATATGGAGTTAGCATGGGTAGTTATTGGTCCTTAAGGCTTGCGAGTTATGACCACAGAGCTGCGGCAATTGCAAGTGGTGTTGCCTGTTTCAATCCAAACAATACTATTTTTTCTGAGTCATCACCAAGATTTAAACAAATGTTCATGTACATGGCAGGTATTGAAAATGAAGAGGAATTTGACGATATGTCTTCGAACATGACTGTAAAAGGATATTCTGAGAAAATAAAATGCCCTACATTACTTGTGACAGGTGAATTTGATCCATTATGTCCACTTGAAGATGCCATTGAAGTCTTTGAAGATCTTACATGCAAAAAAGAAATGTGGGTCATTGAAGATCAATTCCATCCACTTTGGAATATACCAAACTTGGGTAAGCTAGATTGTCATCATTACACAGTCGATTGGCTCCAAAGGGTTCTTTTTTCGAAAAATTACAATGAAGGCGTATCAGATGGCAGAATAGCTTATGTTCGAAATAATAGTGATGGTCCATTTGGTGACTGTGAGTGGCAACCTCCTGTGGGACCTAACCAATCTTACTTTTAAAAAATAGGGAGAAACAAATGTCGAGGGTTAAATTAATTCAACAAACAGATCTAAGTGAAGAAAATAAAGAGTTTTTTGATATAGTGCCAAATTTATTGGGTAGAGTGCCCAACTTCTATAAAACTCTAAGCCATTCACCATACTTGGCGATGGCCTTGCTACCGATTAACTCCGCTGCTCAAAGAGAGTGGTTTGGGACCGATATTTCGGGGAGAATTAAAGAGCTTATTGTTATAAAAACAAGTCATACAAATGCATGTAAGTACTGCTACGCACATAATACGGCATTAGGTCAAGCTGCGGGTATTGAACAAGAGCATATCATGGCTTTGTCTTTGAATGACTTTAGTAACCCCGAACTTTTTACAAAAGAGGAGGTTTTAGCAATTAAATGGGCAGAGTCAGTAACAAATAACACGGCAAATTCAAATGATAGGTTGTTTGCAGACCTAAAAGAAGTTTTTACAGAAAAGCAGATTGTGGAAATGACAATATTGGCAGCTATGTTTAATATGCTCAATAGGATTAATGACTCTTTAGATGTTGACCTTGAAGAGCAAGGTGAAATAAATAAGATAAAGAAATCTTTACATTTAAAAACAGATGCTTATGGAGATTACTTAGAGTGGTTTGCTAATTTTTGGAAGAAGAATATAAGTTCAAAATGATTATGTTATTAGTTAATCCCAAAGCGGTCTCCTGATTTCTGGATCAACGACTCGTAGATTATTATGTCTAAGGCTTGATATTTTCTCCATATCATCATCTGATAAATTAAAGTCAAATAAACTGATGTTCTCCTCTATCTCATTATAACTAAGAGCCCTTGGGACAACTGATATTCTTGTTTGTTGAAGCAACCATTTCAGAGCGACCTGAGCGGATGATTTATTATATTTTAGTGCTATAGTTTGAATTATTGGATCATTTAAAATTATACCGCGTGCCAGTGGCACGTGGCAAGTAACCAAAATCCCATATTTATCACATGCATGCAGAACTTTATCTTGATTTATATAGGCGTGATACTCAATCTGATTACAATAAAGCTCCTCCTCACTGCAATGCACAGCCTCTTGTATCAATGATGTTGTAAAATTAGAAATACCAATATTTCTGGCCAAGCCCTCTTTTTTTGCATTATTTAACGCACCAACCGTGTCTTTTATGGGAATTGTTCTTGATGGCCAATGTATAAGAAGAAGATCAACATAATTTAAATTTAAAGCCATCAAGCTTTTTTCTAGAGATTTCATAAAATCTACAGGGGCAGCATTATCTTCTGTAACCTTAGTTGTAATCCATAATTTATCTCTGGGCACATTGGACATTTTAATTGCATCCCCAACCCAGTTTTCAGAACCATATTTTCTAGCAGTATCAATGTGGCGGTAACCAATGTCTAGCGCATACTTTATCAACTCTATAGCTTTTTCTGGTTCTGGATAAGACATTGTTCCAAGGCCTACACAAGGCATATTTCCAGAATTGCGCGTTAAGTATGGGATTTCATTAATCATAAATAACCTAATTATAAAAATTACCACAAAAAGCAATAAAAAAATTGAATTAACAATATTCTAGGTTAAGTTATTTTATATGAGATTAAAATTACAAATTATTACTCTTGTGTTTATTCTTCTTTACGCATCTAATGCCCAAGCGTACTTTGCGAAGATAACTTCAAACATTATTTATGCTGAAAAAATAAATCAGAATGGAGAGCTTGAACAACTTAAATTAGATCTATACCAACCAAAAACTGATGCAAAAAATAAAATTATTTATCTTATGCACGGTGGTGGATTTCTTCATGGTGAAAAAGAAGATTTTATTAAATATTCTAACTATCTGGTTAAACAGGGTTTTACAGTGTGTAATCTAAATTACAGACTTATACCTGATGAATATCATGAGCAGCTCAATTACGATATTTACGCAACATCATTAGTATTTGCTATGGATGATTTGGATAGTGCAATTCGTTATATTCATGACTCTAACAATTATAATATTGATAATCATGAAATTATTGTTGGCGGTTTTTCAGCAGGCGCATTAACCTCACTTCATTATGCATATATAAATTCAGTTGATGATTTGTTTTTGCTTTCAGAGAGCGATATATTCACAAATCTTTCCAAGGAGAAACAATCATTCATGTCAAAATTTACAGAAAAAAAATATGAAATCAGTAAGGTAATCAATATTGCAGGATCATTACTATCACCGTATCTAATTCATGAAGGTGAACCCTCTATCATCAGTGTTCATTCAGTTGGGGATGAGGTAGTTCCTTATGAGTCGGGTGACACAGATGGTACAGGTATAATTAGCTATGGGTCAAAAGTTATACATAAAACAGCAAGCAATTTATCAATTATGAATAAATTGATAACTATAAGTGACGATGATCATGGCTCATTTGGTAACGGCATAGAAAGTGAGAATTGTCATAATTGCCGTACAATTATCGATGAATTCTTATCACAATAAGACCACAATAAATAATTATCTTATTTTAAAGATAGCGTCAGCTTCAACAAGTGATCCTAACGGCAAACTTTTAATGCCAATTGTTGTTCTTGTGTGATTTTGAGCTGGCTGCAAAAAATCATTTATCATATCTGAACCAATATTTGAGATAAGAGCGTGCTCAAAGAATCCATCAGGTGGCACAAGATATGCTGTTAGTTTAACGCATGACTCAATCCTATTTCTATTACCATTCACCGCAGACATGACATGCGATAAAATATTCAGTGTAATGATTTCCATTTGTAGCTGCGCAATTTCTATAAAACTATTATTTCCAGCTTCAGTGACAAGCTGGCCATCTCTAATTGGTAATTGACCTGAAACATAAACAAGATCACCATCAATGTGGAATGGTGCATAATTACCATTGGCAGGTACAGGTTCAGGGAGATTAAATTTATCCATATTTGTATGCCTATAGAATTGTTTTATGTGTAATAAATTTTGTATTCATATACCCTTCAATACCCTCTTGCCCACCTTCTGAACCATAGCCAGAGTCTTTGACCCCACCAAATGGTGTTTCAATAAGGGCAATTCCGTGGTGATTGATTGATACCATACCACTTTCGATTTGCGATCCAAGTTTTTCAGCTGTCTCTGCAGAAGATGTGTATGCATAAGACGCAAGACCGTAGTCAAGACGATTGGCCTCTTCTATTGCACTGTCAAAGTCACTGAATGGCGTCATAGGTGCAACTGGCCCAAATGGTTCTTCATTCATCATTCGCGCATCCAAAGGGACATCCGTGAGAACTGTAGGTTCAAAAAAATAACCTTCATTACCTATTCTACTACCTCCAGTTTTTATCTTAGCACCTTTACTTACTGCATCACTTACAAACCCCTCAATTGCTTCTACTCTTCGATCATGGGCAAGCGGACCCATTGTTGTGGCTGGATCCAAACCATTACCAATTTTTATTTTTTTAGACATATCAGTAAAACGATCTACAAACTCATCATATAGGTTTTCATGAATTAAAAATCTTGTTGGTGATACACATACTTGTCCTGCGTTGCGGTATTTATTCTCAACAAGAACATTTAATGCAACATCTAAATTCGCATCCTCACAAACTATAGCAGGAGCGTGACCACCTAACTCCATGGTTACTTTCTTCATGTGGGCACCAGCAATTGATGCTAATTGCTTGCCAACAGCAGTCGAGCCAGTAAAGGTTGCTTTTTTGATTATTGGATTGGAAATTAAATACTCTGAAATTTCAGAAGGTGTTCCATAGACAAGATTTACAACACCATCAGGAATACCGGCATCAGCAAAACACTTTACAAGTGCAGCCGTACTTGCAGGTGTTTCTTCCGCACCTTTCAATATTATAGAACAACCAGCGGCTAGAGCAGATGATATTTTTCGTACACCTTGGTTTATGGGAAAATTCCATGGTGTAAATCCTGCAACAGGTCCAACAGGTTCTTTTGTCACAATTTGATGCACTCCCTCTGCTCGTGCTGGTATGACCCTACCATAGGCTCTTCGACCTTCTTCAGCAAACCAATCAATAATATCTACTGCTAATGCAATTTCTGACTTTGATTGTTGCAATGGCTTACCTTGTTCCTGTGTTAAAACCGGTGCAATTTCGTTAACTCTCTCTTTTAGAAGGCTTGCCACATTTCGCATCATCTTATATCTACTAAATGGAGAAGTTTTTCTCCAAACTTCAAATCCAGATTGCGCCGCTTCAAGTGCTAAGTCAAGATCAGCAGTTCTGGCGTGAGCCACTTTACCTATTGGCTGTCCCGTCGCCGGGTTTATAACATCAATAGTTTCACCACCAACAGCTGTAACCCAATTCCCTGCAATGTGTAGATTTGTATTTGGATAATTTTCAGTCATTTCATATTCCTTTTATTGGCATAGTACATTTATAATATAGATACTTGGTTAGCTTTAGCAAGTCTATAAATGTTCAAATTTCATATCATTTATGAAAAAATACGTTAATCATTATTTTAACAGTTAGGTTTATAATATTAATTTATGTTATTATTACATGTTGCATATTATGCCGAGTAAAACCAAAAAAATTATGATAATATTTGGCCATCATGATACAGAGCAATCCTTCAATTCAGCTATAAGGGATACATTTATTGAAGAGGCCTCAAGGATCGGTCATACAATTGATCTTGTGAATCTCTTCGAAGAGAAGGAACAGCTCCCATTCTATACGACTAAGATTAACCCACCACCAAAAATAGTTCTCGAATATAGAAGACGACTTGAAAATTGTGATATTATGTTTCTAATTGGCTCTTGTCATAACCTTAGATTAAATTCAATCCTAGAAAACTGGGTAGATTGGGTCCTGCATCCAAAGTGGTTTTTTAGTTATAGGACTATGTTCCCTGGGAGTAAGTATTTTAAGAATTATGGATATCCAGTTCCTGGAGCTCTGAAGGGTAAAACTGGGATTGTATCAATCACATATGGTGGTCCAATGATAACATATTTTAATTTCTCGATTTTTGACAACATACCCTACAGACGTATAAAGAAGTCTGTATTTAAACTTGGCGGATTAAGAACGAAATACCTCAGATTTTATTCAATCTTACCTAATTTAAGTACAGAAAAGTTTGAGAAACACATGTCACGAGTTAGAAATTTGGCAAGATCCCTCTAATATGAAATATGATCACGCATTAAAATTAAGGAGAGAGAAAATTATTAAAAAAATTACAGAATTCGCAATATCTCACTGGCTATTAAGAATTCCTCTGGTAATTGTATTTATTCAACAAGGATTAGCAAAATTTCCAGCAAATATAGATGATGCACAAGTATATGAATTACCGTACCTAGTCTGGTGGTTTGTTGTCCAAGGAGAGCTTGGTTCAGGCTTAGGATTACTCGTGGGGGGCTTGTTTCTTTTTTTTAACGAAAAGTTTTCTTGGTTAGGTGATCTAATCACAAGGTTTAGTGGATTTACAATTGGTTCGATCATGACTGGTGTTATCTGGATTGGGCAACCAGACTCTCTCACTGATGTGCTTCTTTACGATAACTTCCACGTTATATTATGGTTTGGTGGTTTATATTTTGCAATGCGAGGTAACAGGATATAAATCAACTCCAAATTACTATATTTTGCGGGACTCAAACTCATTTATCTTCCTAAGCTGCTCGTGTCTGTAAATGCCATGTAATTTATAAACAAAAATGCCGAGCACGATAACATATAAGATGAGTATGAGAAAATTAACACCAGCGATGTAGTTGTAGCAGCCGTGAACTATTATTGGAATTGAGAGAGAGTAAATAATATATTTCTCCCCGCCTCTAAACACATATAATCCAAAATAAAATCCCATTATTATCCCACACCCCGCGTGTAATGGAATAGCGGTAAATGCCCTTATGAGCGCTAAAGTACTTGCCTGCATCCCAAAATACTCAGCACTATAGACATAATTAAAATTCTCTAAAGTAGCAAAACCAAGTGATATTAATGTACCGTAAACAATAGCGTCCATGGGCTCATTAAAATCAATCTTATTTCTAAGGAATAGATATAAGGCAGTGAATTTAAGAGATTCCTCGGTAAGGCCCGCAAGGTATGTCATATCAGTCTCCCCAATGAGTATAGTATTAATGATGCCGGCCGGGATGCATAAAAATACACCAAGGAGAAATGTACGCCTTATCATATTCATTGGTTCTGGGAACCTATCAGATTTGATGATGTAATAAAGAATAAGAAAAGGAGGTAATATCGTAAGAGTAATGAGTATCATAATTAAGTTATTTCATTAGATTAATGATTATCGTTAAGACGATACTTATTATAATACAGGTTACAACAGGAAAGTAGAATGAAGAATTACCGAATTTGAAAAATAAATCACCAGGCAATCTGCCAAATCCTATCTTTTTTAAAAAAGGATAAACTAGCGCAGCAGCAATAAAAATAAGACCTATTATTAATAAAATCTTCTGCATTTTTTACAGTGAATTGATGCTAATCATCTTCTGTTTCTAATATTTTTTGGTGTCGATCAACAGTTTGCTCTAATACATATAGTTTATTCCATAACCATAAGTTCATAAGTATTAATCCAAAAATAATTACGGTGCCAAAATTGCTAAATTCCATAATACCCTCCTAAGCTATTTTTGAAATTTACTATGAATATAAAGAGCAACTTTTTTCCAATACCTCAATGAAAAAAAAGTGAATACAAAAGCGAGCCAAAAAACAGAATCCATTAGTTGGTTAAGTCCTTCTTCTGCAGAAAAATCTACTGTGAAATACATTACAATAAGGCCAACTAAAACAGAAATAATAATATGTACAATAGTTGACTCAGTTTTTACATTATCCATATGACATATATAATAACTTATTATAAATTTACATTATAATTATCATGCTATACGATTATTTTGTTTTGAAAATTAACAATAGCTAAATAGTTAACCAAGATCCACTCATGAAGTATAAATATACAAACACTATAATTACAATCATATTCTCCGTTATTCTAGCAAATATATATGTCGTAAAGCCAGCTAGTGCCACAAACATTGTATTAGATGGATATATACTACAAATGGATAAATCACAGGGATTTAATGACATTCTAATAGGTGCAAATTGGGATGTAATTGTAGAAAACTGTGAAATTATAGAACCGATTGAAGATATCGATAATTTTATGGATTGGTTTCCCTGCTATGGTGATGATGACCATTGGTATCAAATTGTGATGATTAACGGTCAGATCTCTGCGGTTGGATTAGAGCTAGGTATTCTTGATGGTAAAAAACTTCAAACTTTAAAAGACAGTATAGTCACTATTCACGGCGATAATAATATCTATCCTTATGAAGAAAATACATTCATTCTTAAAAATGGAAATATTGTGATAAATGGCCTCGAAGATGGATATTATCTATTATATTACCTTGATGATGCAAGTGCCGAAGAAATAATGAAAGAGATAAAATAAATTTCTTTTAAAGCGCTAATATAAACTACAATCAAAGGTATACATAAATACTTCAAGGGCAGCGCTAAAAGCAGATTTATTATACTTATAAGACTCTGTGTTATATACCGCAGGTCCAGTAAAGATATCTGATAATTGTGTTCTTGTTGTTCCATCCGGAATACAACTTGGATCGAGCTCATAAATGACATCCGCATAACCCTGCATCAGGCCATTACAAAAATTTATCCAATCCATATCTGCACGTGTACAAACATCAATGGCATCATATGTGCTGATATATGTTGCCGACTTTGTGTTATCAGCGAAAAGATGAAAAAAAATCATCACAATTAAGAATATTGAGGTTTTTACAATTAGATTTATGCGTCGCATATTCTTAGTATTCATTCATCAAGCATTTGCCCTGGGCGCGTTGAAAATCAGTACTTGATATGTAGGAACGGTACGAGCTGTCATATGTAAGCTTTTCAGAATCAGAATAGAGAGATATTTTAGTTGGCGGAAATCCAACATCAACATAACAAAATTTATGGTAAGGCTTATCATATTCATTTTTTTTAAATACATTTCCAGTGTGTACCGTCTGCTCAATATTTTTTGTATCAATAAAGGTTTGACTGCTAAAGATATAATAATCTTTTTTTACCTGGTCCTTTGATCCTGTTGTCACGTTATTAGTATCATTAAAATCTCTATTACTTTCGATCTCTTTAAACGGCACTTTGGGGCTATTTTCCATGATCACCCTCTCTTCAACAATAACTTTTTCGATAACCTTTTCGCTCTTATAAATATGGTACGCATAAGCTGCTAAAAGTAGGAATACACCCAAGCAAACTATAAAAATTGATAAGCTCATGAGCCCCATTCTGATATATGCAGCCCTTATTTTACTACGAAAACTCTGAGCAAATTTTTTTTCATCGTCAATAAATTGATTTACTGCAGAGAAATCATTAATCTCATAGCTATCTCTTGTATCTGTTGTTTCAACCATTTTTCTTAGGGTCTTTCACAACTTTTTTTATAAATCCATCTTCATGCAAGATATCTCTTATCGTGGGAACAGGAACATGGACAATCTCTTTTTTAATGATTTCTTTCGGAACTTCTTTTATTACAACTTTCTCTTCTGTTACAATTTTTGGAACTTCTACAATTTTTTCAACCTCTTTTTCAACAAACTTTGTACGTGGCTTAGAGGCATATCTGAGTGTTTTAATAAATAGTGATCTTATAGGTTTACGCCTCCTGCGATCCCTACTGTCTGCTGTGCGCAGAATTTCTGAACCTACAGCCACAGCTGAGCCAGCTATCGCAACGATCCCTGCAATCATACCAAACCAAATATTTTCAGTAGTCTTTCGGCATTCTGGAGTTACATCACCGGCAGTTTCAGCACCGTCGCATACGTCTAGGAAACTAAAATGGGTTGCTAATAAGTAGACTAGTTTCGTACTTGTTTTGGTTTCTTTCTCAGCTTTAAGGTCATTAATGGCCTCTTTAATATTGTTTATATCTAGTTTCTTATCTTCTATTTGAAGTTGTTTATCTTCAAATTCTGCTAATTTATTATCATAAGAATTTTTTGCGAATTCTCTCTCTGACTGATTTTTAGCTTGTATTTCTTTTATATCTTCATCAATTTGAGAAATTCTAATATCAAGCTCTTCTGAAGATTGTCTCTTTATTTGTGAAATATCATCTTTCTTTTGTGCAATAAGCTGAGATATCTGCGTAATATCATCCGCAAATTTTTGTTCTGTTTGAATAATTTTTTCGTCTCTTTCACTCTCTACGAGTTCAATTTCATCCTTGGTTGCATTTCTGATTGGTTCTTTTTGCGCCTCATATTCCTCTATTTTTTCATTTGCGTCAGCTATTTCTCTTCTATTAACCCTTTTATCACCCTGGAATGCCTTTGCATTACCCAAGATCTCCTGGTTAAAATCCCTTCTCTCTCTTTCAAGGGCAATATTATTATCAATAGTTTCAATATCCTTATCTGCCCTTTCGTTAATTGTAGCAATCTTTATAGCTGCGTTTTCACTAATTTTATTAATTTCAGTTGTTTCATCACTTTTTAATTCAGCTAATCTTAATTCTAGATCTTTGAGTTCGCCTCTTTCTATTTCAGATGATCTTGTTTTTTGTATTTCAATTTCATCTTTGCGAATTTTTAATTGTGAGAGCTGTATGTCTTCATTATCGTTAATATTTTTAATTTCAAGTTGGTAAGTGCTATCGATACTCACTTTTGTTAATGATTCAAGGTCGACAAGTTTTGCCTTGGCAAGCTCAAGTTCATCATTCTTAATACCTATATTTGTATCGAGAATTTGAATATTTGTATCACGAAGCGATGATATTTTGATTTGGCCGATTGTCATTGATATAAAAGCAACAAGCATCAAAATCGCCACAATCATAGATCCGCTAATTTTCCATAGCGTACTATTACCTCTATAGATAGAGATAATTAGCGGCACTCTTGCGAGCTCCACCAGCGCTATAATCGAATAAATAAGTATTATGAAATTATTTTGTAGAGTCGATAATTCTAGCTCTGATTGGCTCATAGCAATATCAGCTAAACCGGTCCGACCCTCTTTCATAAGTAATATACCAAGATATACACCTAGGGTTGCAACTGCAATTTCGATAAGTATTGCAATAATCAGTAGAACCTTTGATGCTTTCTGGTTATCGTAGGTAAATAGCCTATAAATAAAACTAAATATTGTCCCAAAAAATAGACGCAAGTAATGGATTATATATTTTGCAGGCTTAAACTGACTATTTTTATCTTTTTCTATTTCTGACATAACAATCCTTAATCAGCAAAATTCTATCACCAAATGCACATTTTGTTAAATAAATTGATTTTGTTCTATCATGCTATGGATTTTTAAGAAATAATACAGGATCGTTTTGCTCGATAATTTGCCCTTCATCCATGAATATAATTCCATCAGTGGTATTGAAAATATTCTAATGAATATTTTATTTAGTTAAAAAAGGTTTTGATAATTAGTTTTCAAAGGATGCTCTTTGTCGTGCATAGGCACAATTCTTGCAGCTTGGATGCCCTGATGGTATGAAATTACTATTCATACAATCGACCATGTCAGATAATTTCTCGTCAACCCATGTTATATTCCACTCATATGGTATTAAATACTCCTCGAACTTCATTACGCCATTAAAATTATCAGCCAATCTATTTCCATTACAAACAACAAAGTAGCCTTCTAGATGAACCTCAAAACCCATCTCCTTTAACAGATATACATAGAAGTCCATTTGGATTTTATAGTTTTGTTTGTAAACATCGCTGAGGTAGGTTATTGGAGTTACTTTCTTAGTTGAAGATTGTGATTTGTAGTCCACCACAACTAATTTATTTGTGTCAGTGTTTATCCAGATATCATCAACCCCACCAAAGAGAATAATATTTGATTTACCATATCGTGCTTTCAATCCATGATGCATTGAATCTCGCCATTTATCGATATCCGGATGATCAAATGGAATAAAATGCTCAAGGTTATTTTCGGTGAATAGCCGATGTGGGATCTGCTTTTCACGACATTCATCAAATTCTCTTTTATACAATATATCAGTAGCTTCATTAAGTGCCCAGCCAGGAGTACCAGGCGACTCTAGCCCAACAACTCTATCGAGGTAAAAGCACCTTGGACACGTTAAATAGTCAGAGAACTTACTTCTACTAATTTTAAAATCCTCGTTTTGATTTGGACTATAAATAGATGAATTTCTTGATCGTTTTCCTGTGGCCTCTACAAGCTCGAACTTGCTATTACGTTTTAAATCAAGCAAATCTAATCTCCAAGGATTTGAAAAAAATTATCCTACAAGTTTATCAATTTATTATTTATTTATCAATAATATGAAACTACTTAATCTCATGTTATATTTCAAGATTAATTACTATTAGACAATTATTGGATAACTATATATAAATAAATTTGCCGGAGGGGTGGCTGAGTGGTTGAAAGCACCGGTCTTGAAAACCGGCAACGGGGCAACTCGTTCGGGGGTTCGAATCCCTCCCCCTCCGCCATTCAAGACTTGAGACTGCCTGCCCCACAAAATCTTTAACCCAAATAATTGACATTACTTATAATTTTCAAATATTATTAATAATAATACTTCTATTGTTTGGATTTTTGTTATGAGTATAAACCAGTTTAAAAACGTTTTGAAAAATTACATTGAAAAATGGTGTGATAAAAACGGTCAGGACTTTAGTAACTCAAAATCGCGTGGAAATGCCTTTGAAGATTTCATATTTGAACTATTAGTCAAAAGATATGATATTGAAGATGCATCAGAGGACGAAAACATATTCAGGACAAATGAAAAGGGTATAGATATTATAATACCACCCAGTGATAATTCTCCATATTTTATTGTATGCCAATGTGAACACGGTGGTTTTGGGACTAAGACGAAAGATACAATAGATAAAGATAAAATGACAGGTTTCTTCAATAGATTTGGGGATATTACTTTACCCGACTGGATTGAAAATAGAGAGGAATTGCAGTTAGATTATCGTAATAAGTTAATAGATCTTCGAATACATATTGATCGTCATTTACCTGTTAAATGGTTATATGCATCGAATAAACGTATAGGAAATTCGTCCTCAGAACTAGATGATATCATTAGGAAATATAACTATAAAACATTATACCCATCAGTTGAGTTTGAAATACTCGACATAGATGAACTTACTGCCCTCTTCATGGAAACTGAAAAAATTCAAATGGAATACCCTGACAAGGTTGAATTTAATCACGGAGCAAATAAAGGTATTTATGATAATTCAGGTCACAAATTTTTTGTGGGGCTCATTAAAGCAAATGTGATAGTTGATTGGTACAAAACCCACAAGGAGTCACTATTTGAACAAAATATCCGAACACTGCTAACAAAAAATAGAATTAATACGGATATGGCATTGACAATTACAAATGCTCCAGGTGATTTTCGGCATTTCAATAATGGAGTTTCTGCAATTTGTGAAAAGCTGGAATATGATGAGGAATTAAGGAGAGTTTCTGCAAAAAAATTCAACATAATTAATGGAGCACAAACTGTAGGAACACTTTTTGAGCAGAGGAACTCAGGAAAAATAGAGGAAGTTGAGGTTCTATTGAGAATTACTGCAGTTAAATATTCAGACAAACTTAGTAATGATATAACAAAATACAATAATACCCAAAATGCTGTTTCATCTGCTGACTTTAAATCTAATGACGAAATCCAAATATGGCTCGAAAAAAAATTTAATGACTACGATTATCCTAAATATTTTCGCAAGATTGTCTACAGAAGAAAAAGACCTTATGCCAGAGGTAGTAAAAGTGAATATGCCTTGAGTATCTTAGAATTTGCAAAAATAAGAAGAGTTATTCTGCAATCATCAGCCACGCAAAATTCTAATCCAAATTTGGTATGGAAAAGTAAAGAAGATGGTGGGTGCTATGAAGAAATTTTCCCAAATTCGGGGATACTCGATAATAAAGAATTTGAAAAATTTAATTTTATGTTCAACGTTTACAAAGAAATTGAAAGAAAAATAAATGAAGAAAGAGAAAATAATAAAGAAAGAACATCTTTAAAAAGAATGGTCGCTCTTGGCCTTGAGGCTTTTAATAAATTTTGGATAGATAATAAAGAAGATTTTGATAATTATGCTGAAATCGAGAAAGGGAATGCTGACGCAAAAAAAGTTCTAAAAATCTTCTGGGCGCATTTTTATAGAGCCTTAGGAAAAATCTACGATAATGAAATAATTGATGGGTCCACAACAGCCTATGCATTCGTTAGAAGTGATAACCTAACGAAAAGGGTGGTTAGTAGTACAAATGAGTCATACCAGCTTCAAAAAGAATTAAACGAAATTCAATAAAGAGGCAAACAAGTTTTTACTATATTATCTGCGGGACCATGATAATTTAATTTAAATTGTCATCCTACATTTCGCATAATAACCTGGGAACGAGTTAATCATGTCTTTCTTTGCTTTACCTATTGCGTATACTTACATCACGCAATTAAGCGGTTCCTGTGATAAATATCCAAATTATTGATATATCATAAATTAAGTTAGGGTTATAATAAAAGAGATATGGATCTTATTAAATACAATACCCTTGTAATGAACGAAGGTGGAATTAACTTGCAACGCGGCATGAACTTTGGAATTAGAGGTTCCTATTCGATAGTGTTAATGTCAGTTGAAAAAAATGCGCCATATGCTGATGAAGTATTTGATGACGGGATAATAAAATATGAAGGTCATGACGCTGAACGTGTACCAAAAGAACAAAAGAAATTGATAGATCAGCCACTTGCCTATAGCTCCGGCACCCCTACTCAAAACGGTAAGTTTTACGATGCAGTAATGCAATTCAAAAAAGGTGAAAGAGAAGCCGGAAAAATAAAAGTATATCGAAAAATAAGAGCGGGTATATGGGTTGATATGGGCTTTTATGATTTAATCGATGGCTATTTACAAAATGATGGAAATAGAAATGTATTTAAATTCATTTTAAAACCAATCAGTAATGTATTTGAACCAGATGCTGCCGATAATATAGAAATTGATCACAACAGACTTATCCCAGGATGGGTAATGCAAGAAGTGTATATAAGAGATAAAGGCCAATGCCAACAATGTGGCGCAAAAGATAATTTACATTTTGATCATATCATACCATATTCAAAACATGGTTCATCAAAAGACCCTAAGAATATTCAATTACTTTGTGCGCGACATAACCTAAAAAAAAGCAATAAATTAGTCTATTGAATGAGTTTAATAGGAGGGATGGCTGAGTGGTTGAAAGCACCGGTTTCGAAAGCCGGCAACGGGG
This sequence comes from uncultured OCS116 cluster bacterium, assembly GCA_902632055.1. Lineage (GTDB taxonomy): Bacteria > Pseudomonadota > Alphaproteobacteria > Rhizobiales > TMED25 > TMED25. The sequence goes on from CACPAS010000004.1 coordinate 55,495, forward strand.
TAACTCGTTCGGGGGTTCAAATCCCTCTCCCTCCGCCAAGCTTTTTAGAAATCCCACTCAAAGTCTAAATAGAATTTATTTGAGTAATCAAGGTCTACTCCCCCGCTCTCAAATTCATATCCAAGACCAAAACTATACACATCCATAGACTCGCTAGACTCTTTAAACAGATCGATGCCAATTCCTACTTTCCAAAAATCTTCAACCTCTGTTTCTTCATCGATTGTATATGTTACAGGATCCGTTTCAGATGGATATTCAAGTTCAATTTCAGACTCACTACCAAATGCTAATCCATATTCAAATTTAACCCACGGTAAATAATTATTATCATTATGACTATAGACCAAACTGATGTCTGCACCCACCGATACATTTGCCCTATGTGATGTTTGCTCGCTGATATTCAACGAGGTATCGCCTCCGGTTTCTGTATAGCTGTCAAATTCGGTCACACTAAATTCACCTTTTGCATAAGGAGATACAATTTTTTGTTCATCTTCGGTGCTATTACCTCGTACCGTTAATGATCCAAACACCTGATTAGCAGTCCTTTCACCAGAGAGTACCTCCCCTATATCTGTTCTTGTCGTGTCAAAATTAAGGTTACCAACACCTAGAACATACTCAATCGTTGCTTCATCTATTAACGGTATATCTTGATAGCCATATTGTTTAGAACCGTAAAGTGATAAAGCGTAATTATCCGATTTCACTTTGGACTCATCAGATCCAACTTTCATATCATCTGTTCCGTATGACAGTGAAATTCCAAATATTGAGTCGTAATTTGTATTATGTCTATCAATACCAAGATATACAGCTTCTGACTGAATATCATGAGGGTTGAGCCCATCGACGTTCGCAAGAGTGATTTCACCTGTGACCCAAGCGGCCCAGTCATTATCAATATTTAACTTTGATTTGAGCATATTTGTATATTTTTGCTTAATATCGATAATTTCATTTTTATATTCACGCGTAAGTTCTGTTGGTATAACTGCAATTTCTTCATTCATAAATGCGTCAAATTTTTCTAGGCACTCCTCTCTCACAAACTTACTAAGACTTTCATTGCAGTCGTCTTCACCACTTACCGAAACCAGTTCATCGACTGCTTTTTCTGATAATCCAGAGAGCCATTCAGTGGCATCACTAGTGGTTTCAATATTCTGATCATTATTTACAAGCTCATCTAGGAACTTATTATTGAATTTTATTTTTAAGTCGTATTGATTTTTGTCAACATGCGACATGCGGTTTAGCCAATTTAACCTGTGCCCTACAGCATCCATATTCTTGAATGCCCAATTGGAAGAAATTGTTGACATAGCGTCGAGTATTTCAACAACATCGTCTTTTTCTGTTGGGTCTGTTAGCCTTGTTCTTGTTTCAAAATTAAGTACGGTATTCGATGTCACACCTGCAAAAGAGTTACCACTTTCATCATCAAACGCAGTTGCCTGAATTAGTATATAATACTCAGTTTCATAATCCAGATTATCGGTTAGATCAATAATTATCGTTGAAGTTCCGGTTCCTGTCACTTGTGCACTTGTGACATCAATTGTTTCTACGATGCTATTATCATCTGATTTATATATGATAATATTTCCACTCTCTACATCGACATCTTCACTAAAAGTTATTTCAATATTTTCATCAATATCTACATTCGTTGCATTGTCAGTCGGTATAGTTGCGGTAATTGTTGGATTTGTTGTGTCATCGTTATCATTAATATAATAGGTATGTACGATGTCTGAACCCAAAGTCGTTTCAGTAGGATTTGATAAGGTGATAATAACAGTTTCATCTCCTTCATCCAGATTATCATCAACAATACCAGCGATTGTTATTGTTCCTGTTGTATTGCCGGCGGTTATCGTTAATGTACCATTAGCAAGGGTATAGTCGGTACCACCACCTGTTGCGGTTCCAGTCACTGTGTAATCTACTGTTATGTTTGAATTATGGGCAGACGTTAAACCTACCGTGATAGCTGCTGATGATGTAGACTCAAGTCCACTAGAGCTTGTGGCATTGAAATTTATAATAGGTAACTCATTATCAGTAATTGTGTAGGTGTGTGTGTCATCTGATCCAAGTGTTGCGTTAGTTGGGTTGGATAGCGTAACAATTACGGTTTCGTCGGACTCATCTAATGTATCATCAACAATACTTGCGATTGTGATCGTTCCAGATGTGTTGCCCGCTGCAATTGTAAGCGTTCCATTAGCAAGGGTGTAATCTGTTCCGCTGCCGGTTGCTGTACCGGTCACCGTAAAGTCAACTGTAACGTCTTGTGCGGAAGCCGCAGATAGATCAACCGTGAGAGCCTTAGAGCTTACTGACTCTGCACCATTTGAGCTTGTTGAATTGAAGTCGATAGTTGGCGCGGAGTCATTGTCAGTAATGGTATACG
>CACPAS010000005.1 GCA_902632055.1 uncultured OCS116 cluster bacterium
AAAGCCAACTAATAACGGGATCCCCACCAATGACATCGCTCCCAAAGTGAATGCAATACTTACGACCTTAAGTTTCTTTCCTATGCCATCCATTTCACTTATTTTTGTATATCCAGTGGATGAATAAATTGCGCCAGCTGCAAAAAATAATGTTATTTTGCTCACGGCGTGTGCGACAAGATGCATAGAGGCAGCAATTATCGCTGAAGGGGTTAATATTAAAATTGCAATAACGACATAAGACAATTGACTGATTGTCGAGTAAGCAAGTAATTTTTTTAAATTATCTTGTTTTAATGCAATTATTGAGGTTGTTATTATCGTAAATCCGCAGATATAAATCATAAGATCAACAGTGAATATACCGAGTAAGATATCAAGCCCGAAAGTATAAACCAACACCTTAATAATTGAAAATACACCAACTTTTACGACGGCAACGGCGTGTAAGAGTGCTGATACCGGCGTAGGTGCAACCATAGCAGCTGGTAGCCATGCATGAAAAGGCATGACGGCAGCTTTTGAGATACCAAATATAAATAGAACTAATAATATCGAGATTGCGATATTGTTTACCTCTAGGTCAGATAGTGTTGTGGTTAAGAGCCCACCTGATACAAAATCAAGATTACCGCTGAGAAAATATACATATCCTATTGCGGGTAGAAAGAAGCATAAAGAGGTGCCCAGTAATATAAGAAGATATTTTCTACCTGATTGTTTTGATTGATCATCGCCTTTGTGCGTCACGAGGGGATAAGTTGATATGGTTAGTAATTCATAAAATATGAATAATGTTAGTAGGTTGCTTGAGAGGGCCGCGCCGTTAGCACACCCTATAGCTATCGCAAAAAAAGAAAAGAAATTTCCAAGTCTTTCTTCATTATTGGTTAGCATGTACCCATATGAATATAAGGTAGCGACCAGCCATAGAGAATTGACCATGATTATGAACACAAAACTTATAGGTTCAAGACCTAATGAGATACCAATATTTGGAAAAATATCAAAAATATTAATGCTATAACTCAAAAAATCCGAATTTTGTTGTATTTTATACACACTCCATAATGCCAGAATAGGTCCCGACAAAAGGATTGGATAGCGCAACTGTTGAACTTCCCAAGTAGTTTTGATCAAAATCGACAGAAGTATTGGTATGAGTACCGGTAATAAATAGATGATTTGTTGGCTCATAATTGTTCACCTAGGAGTACATTTTCTACTGCAATTTTTGCAAGATCACCGGTGAGCCTTGTATCAATCCCAAAATATATCGTAGCTATTGTCATCAAGACTGTTACAGCTATCATTTCAAATGGAATTTTATTCTCACTGACAATGCTACTAACGGGCGCATGAAACCAGATCAATTCAATAATCCTGCCAACGTAAATAAGTGCCAAAATGGAGCTCACAGCGAGTGCAAATACAACAACCCACCAGCCCTGTTCCAGAGATCCAAGAACAAGATACCATTTTGATATGAAACCAACAGTTCCCGGAACACCGATTAAACTTAATGAAGATATTGTGATACAAACAGCTACCATAGGCATTTTTTTACCAAGACCCGCAAGTTGATCTATATTTACTATTTTGGAGCTAAATACCAAACAACCTATTGCTAAAAATATTGCCGCTTTAATTATGGAATGATTAATTATGTGCACTGTGGAGCCAATGAGCCCATTATAATTTGCAATACCAATGCCAAGAGTAATGTATCCAATTTGCGCAACAGAGGAATAAGCAAATAATTTTTTTAGATTACTCTGGAATATTGCAATTACAGATGCTCCAAACATCGCAAGAACGGATAGCGAAAGTACAACAAAAATAAAGATTTGATTTGAGTAAACAAGGTCAAATCCATAAACAAGATATAGGTATTTAATCAAGAGATAAATAGCAACTTTTGTTGCTGTTGAGGCAAGGAATGCGGTACCGACGGACGGCGCAAAAGCGTATGCATTTGGTAGCCAAGCATGCAGGGGGAATAATGCTATTTTGAGTGCTATACCAACGGTAATGAAAGCTAATGAAGCTAGCAACGGACGATAAAGCTCAACATCTCCGAGTTTTACGGAAATATCATAGAGATTCAGACTACCGGTTATAATGAAAATTAACCCTACTCCAATCACATACAGAGTCGCGCCAATTGTTCCAACTATTAGATACTGATAAGCCGCAAGAAGCCCTCTTCGATCGCCGCCCATCGAGATTATTACATAGGTTGCCAGAGATGATATTTCCAAGAAAACAAATGCATTAAATGCATCTCCTGTGGAGAGTATGCCAATTAATCCTCCTAAACAAAGGAGATACATGGAGTAGAAAGTTGAGATTTTATTTTTCTTTAATTCATTACTTAAACTGGATTTCGCGTAAATCAATATCAGGAACGACATAATGGAAATTAGTGCTATCAATAGCGCATTAAATTCGTCGATCCTATATTCGATACCAACAGGAGGTTCCCAACCACCCATCGCATAGGATATTGTTTCCATAGATCTCGCATCGAGATACAATATAATTGAGTAATACATTGTACCAAAGCCTGAGAGTAGCGCAATCAGCCAGTTCAAATGATTATGCCTAATCAACATAATTAATATAGCGCCAATAATTGGAAGCATCGCTACTAAGGCTGGGGCGTGTTCATTCATCATTGAGCTCATTGTTGAATAGTTCATCTTCTTCTATTGTTTCAAACTCTTCATTGATCCTGATCACAAGAGATAATCCTAATGATAATGTTGCAATTCCTACAACGATGGCTGTAAGGATTAATACATGAGGAAAGGGGCTTGAATAAATAGTATATCCATCAGCGAGGATAGGGGCAGTCCCGCCAACAATTTTTCCGGGTGATATATACAGTATGTAGACAGACGTTTGGAAAAGCGCCAAACCTACAAGTTTTTTTACCATGTTACCCTTTGACACGACAATAAACAGACCACTTATCATTAAAAATATAATGATGTAGTAATTATATGACGTAATAAAATGATAAATCTCGAAACTCATTTTTTACCTCGTCCAACGAATGCATAAAATATCGAGACCATGGAACCAATTACGGTGACAAATACACCTAATTCAATTGCAATTATTCCTATGTGCTGGCCATGTTTTGGATAGTGTGCAAGTGCATCATAGTCTAGGAAGTTGTACCCTTTTGATAAACTTATCAAACCAGTTACCGTGAAAATTAGAACGCCGAGAGGCACCATAAAATTAAAAATCTTTTCCGGAAAATCTTTTTGCGCTTTTTTTACTCCAAAAATTATTGTGTATAATATAACTCCAGCTGCAAAAATAACGCCTGCTTGAAAGCCGCCCCCCGGTCCAAAATCACCATGAAATTGAACATAAAATGCGAACAGGATAATAAAAGGTAGAAAGATCTTTGATGATATCCGAAGCAGTAAGTCTAATCTCATAATATCTACCTATACCTTATCTCTTTTGAGAATTGACAGAACGCCAATCGCCGCTGTAAAGACGACAATAACCTCACCAAGAGTATCAAACCCTCTGTAACTCGCTAAGACAGATGTTACAACATTTGGAACACCAGTCTCGTTAATGGATCTTTCAAGATATTGAACTGAGATATGTGTGTGAATTGGAGTGTCTGCGGCACCAAACGGTGGTAAACCATACGTACCATATATCAGTAATCCACCCACAACTAGGCAAATTATTAGAGGTAGAACTGATCTATATCTGGGTTTTTCTTCATTCATTTTTGTGTAATACAAAACTGTCAGCATGAGCACAGTTGATATACCAGCTCCGACTGCGGCTTCTGTAAGCGCGACGTCTACAGCATCAAAAATAAGTAGTAATGTTGCCATCAGAAAACTGTATATTGTACTTAAAATAACAACACTGAAGAGATTTCTTAGCCTTATGATACCAAGTGTTGTCAGAGCCATCAAAGAGAGTATAATCATGTTGAGATAAATTTCTATTGATCTGACTCCTTATTAATTGCAATCGGTTTCAAATCGTCATGAATACACGCCCTCGCCAGTGCGTGTGTGGCTACTGAGGATATGTAAAATATAGCAAGTAGTATGACAATTAATTTTAGTGAGACGATTGTGAAACCTGTGTTTATAATCAACCCTATAATAATAAGACTTGCACCCGCGGTCTCCATAACCGAAGCCGCATGCATTCTTGTGAAAACATCTGGCATCCGAATTAAACCAATAGCACCAATTAAGAGGAATAACGACCCAATTATAAGCATGAAGTTTGAGAAATATGAAAATACTATACCCATTTCATCTAATCCTCTTCACCGTGACTCAATGCTCCATATCGAAAGTATTTTAAAACTGCAAAAGTTCCTATTAAATTTAATAAAATATAAGCTATTGCTATATCAAGAAAATCCGTCCTTCCTGAGTGATATCCATACATTACAAGAAATAATACAGTGGTTGTTCCGATAATATTAGCAGAGAGCAATCTGTCAAATAGTGTTGGGCCAATGAGGGCCCTGTATAGTGATGTTGCAAGCGTAATTGAGATGATGATAATTAGTAAACTAAACATCTTTATCACCCATAAGTTTTTTGATTTTTTGATCCATCACTCCACTAAGAAGTGCTGATTTGGTCTCCTCTGAAATCGCGTGTATCTGTATTACTTTATCATTGTTATTTGTGAGCACTGAAATTGTGCCCGGGGTCATTGTTATCGAATTCGCGTATATATTGAAGCCCATTGTAGTCTTTTGGTTTGATTTTAATTTGAAATATTTAGGAGATATGTTCATTGGGAATCTCAGGATTAATTTTGATACAAATAAACTCGACAGTAAGATTTCTTTATAAAGCCATATCCAATATATTATCGCGCGAGGTAGTATCGCAATTGGCAGTGACTCATCATCTAGGATTTTTAATTTATATTGGTAAATCACTATCAATATAGAAATGAGTGCTCCAAGCGATAACAACAAAACCATGTTCTTTCCAGAGAGCAAATACCAAAATAAGAATAAAATTAGAAACTGGGCCAGGATAAGGATATATTTATTCATGTCAAAAACTTAACTATATTTCTCGGGTCGCATCACTTTTAATCCTCTCAATCATGGATAATAAACCATTTGAGCGTTGGGGAGATATATGACTTTCAAGACCAAACTTTTCAAATATATCAGCATGATTAATATCCAAAATTTCATCAGGTTTTTTATTAGAATATAATGCAATTAATATTGCTATTAGACCTTTTACAATGAAAGCATCACTATCCCCAACAAATTTGATATATTTTTCATCTGGACCAAAATTTTCAACTGTAGAATAAAGCCAGACTTGGCTAACACAGCCGTTAACTTTTGTTTGAGCATTCTTTAGATCATCAGGAAAGCTATCAAGGCTCTGCCCGAGTTCGATAATATATTTATATTTGTCTTCCCAGTTGTCTAAGAATTCCATATTTTCAAGTATTTCTTCTATTTTTTCCATAATTCATGAATAATATTTATATTTGAATTAGTATATATATATTTATAAAGTCATATTATACGAATTTTATTTTATTTTAACGTTCAACGTTAGTTATTAATATTAAATTATGTTTTGGAAAGAGAAACAGTTACGTGATATGTCAGATGACGAGTGGGAGTCACTATGCGACAGATGTGGAAAATGCTGCACAATCAAATTACAAGATGAATTTAGTGGTCAGCTTTTTGACACATCGCTCGTTTGTAAGCTATTCGATAAAAAAAACTGTCAGTGCAAAAACTACTCCCAAAGGCATAAATACGTGAACGACTGTATTAAGTTATCCGTAAATAACATCGACAAACTTAAATGGCTGCCTGATACATGCGCTTATAAGTTAGTTGCCGAAGGAAAGGATTTGTATAGTTGGCACCATTTGATGTCCGGAAATTACAACACAATACACGAGACAAAAAATACTGTTGTTACTGATGGCGCAAAAAGTGAAACAGATATAGAAAAAATAGATTATGAAGATTATATTACAAGAGAAATAATTGATTATGACAAATAAAGTAAAAAGATTATATTTCTACACAACCGCGACTCTACTTTCTGCATTGGCTGTAGGTCTTGTTTTAATTGCCCTTGAAGAGAATATCATATACTTCTACTCTCCGAGCCAGATTGATCAGTCAGCTGCAACTAACTTAGTTCGAGTTGGCGGCCTCGTCAAAAACGGATCGCTTAAAATGTACAATGATTTGGGAATAAAATTTATTATTGAGGATAATGTGGCTGAAGTATCTGTTACATATAATGGTATATTGCCGGATTTATTTAGAGAAGGGCAAGGTGTTATTGCTGAGGGGAAGTTTATTGATAACATATTTGTGGCAAATGAGATCGTTGCGAAGCATGATGAAAATTATATGCCGAAGGAAGTATATGAGGCACTTAAAAATAAATAGTTTTTACTACAGTCAAACAAATACTCTAGGCTTTTAAATGATAGCACTTACCGGAAACCTACTACTTTTATTTGCTTTACTATCATCGATTTCAACTTTAATTTTTGCGAAAACCCCAGCCATTAATGTTGATAAGAAGTACAAGTTCACTTGCCTTTTTGGTGTATTCCAATTTCTATTTATATTTTTTTCATACATCCTTCTCACATACGGTTTCATAATATCGGATTTCTCTCTAATAACAGTATGGCAAAATTCTGAAATCCAAAAGCCACTCATATACAAAATAACTGGTGTATGGGGAAATCATGAAGGCTCAATGCTGCTTTGGCTTTTAATTTTGAGTGTTTTTCTATTTTTCATAATTAAATATGATAGAAGAATTCCCAGAAGTGTATTACTCAATACTATAGCGGTTCAAACATCAATTATATTTGCTTTTTTATTATTTATTATATTTACATCCAATCCATTTGCACTCCAACTGCCTGCCCCGATTGATGGTATCGGGCTGAATACACTTTTACAGGATCCCGGCCTTATAATCCATCCACCAATGCTTTATGTGGGGTATGTTGGGTATTCAGTACTATTTTCATACTCAGTTGCGATAATGTTAGAAAATCCACAAACAGATAATTGGGCCAAATGGGTCGAAAAATGGGCATACATCTCTTGGACTGCATTAACGCTTGGAATTTGTATTGGCTCATGGTGGGCTTACTATGAACTTGGCTGGGGCGGTTGGTGGTTTTGGGATCCTGTCGAAAATGCATCATTGTTACCATGGATTACGGGGACAGCATTAATACATTCTCTTCACAATTATAAATCAACTGGCCAACACAGAGACTGGACATTATTATTATCACTTTTATCATTCTCTTTCAGCCTGATGGGAACTTTTCTTGTAAGATCAGGCATATTAACATCCGTGCATTCATTTGCCTCAGATCCTCAGCGAGGTCTTTGGATCTTAATTATAATGTCATTCTTTATCCTCTTCTCTCTTTTGATTTTTTTACGTAATCTGCAAAAGGAAAATGAAAAAAAGGATTTCGTTTTTTTTAGCAGAGGGACGTTTATTCTTATAAATAATTACTTATTAATGGTATCTGTTGTTGTGATCTTTTTTGGGATGATGTACCCACTTTTACTTGAAGCTTTAACGGAGGATCGCATTACTGTCGGTCCTAAATATTTTAATATTGTTATAGCTCCATTGGTGATTTTCATTGCATTCTTGATGCCCATTGCACCAAATCTCTCGTGGCAAGATAATTGGACACAGTATGCCCTAAAAAAATTAATGATATCCTTCGTAATTACAATATCCATTACCATAGCGATCCAAATATTGATTTATGGAAATGCTTACACTTTTAATTTGCTGCTACTAGGTCTTGCAATTTGGATTATTATTGTTTCAATTATAGATTTATTGCCAAGAAATCTCTCAAATTTTAATTTAAGCTTTTCTGAGTTAAAAAGAAAAAACTTACCAATTATGGGATCAAGGATCGTGCATATGGCATTTGGTATGATGATCTTTGGAATCATATATGCATCAGCTTTCAGTGAAAATAAAGATCTAAAAATGAATTTAGGTGATAAAATTCAAATTAATAAATTTGAGTTACAGTATGATGGCTTTGGAACACATATTGGTGAGAATTATGATGATCTTCAGGTAAATTTTTCATTGATGAAAGATGATAAAAAAGTAGCTGATATGGCTCCAGCGAAGAGATTTTTTAGAAAGAGTGGAGATATAACAACCGAGGCTAGTATTCAAAAATATTATTTCGATCATATCTACATAACGGTTGGAGAGGTGCAGGAACAATTTATATTTGTTTCTGTTTCGTATAAACCTTTTGTTCGATTTATATGGCTTGGTGGTTTTTTAATGGCCTTTGGTGTATCATTTAAGACTCTTTTTCGATCAAAAATAATAGGTATTACGGATGCTTCAGCAAATTAATTTTGTAAAAATATTTTTCTTTTCGTTTTTTATAGTCTTTTTATTTTCAGTGGGGTCAGCTTCAGAAAATGATCAGGAACGTATATCGGATGATATTATGAAAATCGCAGTTGAACTAAAATGCCTTGAATGTGAAGGGCAAAATGTGTACGAGTCGAACTCAAATTTTTCTCAATCAATAAAGGCATATATCAGGGAAGAGCTTAAAAAAGGTAAAAATACAAAAGATATTATACATGACTTACATAAAAAATATGGTGATGAAATACTAATGACCCCGCCTGTGCAAGCGAATACCTATGCATTATGGATATTACCATTTTTTCTGCTGTCTTTTGGCTTCATCCTTTTGTTATTTAAATTAAAAAGATAATGCAGAATTGTAGTGCTCACGCAGATTTCTGGGTTTTTGGAAGACTCTCTTGTGAAATTAAGGGAATGGATATAGTGACACATGTCCCCTTGCCAGGTGTACTCTTTATGTCGATGTTACCATCGTGAATTTGGATAAGTGTGTTCGCAATAGGTAATCCAAGTCTTGCTCCCTCTTGATTAATTATATTACTCCTTCTTGATTTATTGAATGGTTTAAAAATAGTATCTATCTCTTCATTTGTCATTCCATGGCCATTATCAGTTATCTCTAAGTTCAGCCATCCATTCTGCACATTATTATTGATGCCTATGGTACCACCATCTTTGTTATATTTAATTGCATTAGATATTACATTTGATATTGCTTGCCGGACAGCTGTTTCATTACAAAACATATTTTCCCTAAAGTTGAAGTGATTTTTGATAGTGATGTTTTTATTCAGTATATCATTACGGAAGTCATCCAGAATTTCGTCAAAAATAGTATTTATTTTTTGGCTTTTTTTATTGATTTTTACTTCCTCTTTTTCAAGACTTGTCATTGACTCTATGTTGCTTATTATTCTCAGTAATTCATTTCCACTTTCATATATATCATGAGCATATTCTTTGACTTTTTCGGGGTCATCAATAATCTGATTTTTTAAAAAATCAGAAAAACCAATTATTGCATTCAATGGAGTTCTGAGCTCATGACTCATATTCAGTAAGAATTCTGACTTATTGTTTTCAAGTTTTTCAATATTATTTTTCTCTGAGCTATATCTTTCTGCAAGCTCAATGAGCTGTTTTGACTGTATATCTTGTCTACGCCTCAGATTATCTAGTTCTTCTACCTTATTAATTAGCTCATTCTCATTGCTTAAGAGATTCTGCTGACTGATCTTTTGATCACTGATGTCAAGTGCCATTGATGCAATATATCCCGCACCAGTTCTTATTTCAGTTTTCAATATCCACCGTTTATCTTTCAATTGAATTTCTTTTTGCCCTATTAATCCTGGTAATTGGTTATCCTGATTTTTTTGTACGTCTATTTCGATTAGCGATTTCATAGATAGTTGGATTATTTCAGATTTTGAAGTACCGGGCTTTGTGACACTAGACGGCAATGAGTAAAAATCTCGATACTTAGAGTTACACATGACAAGTTGATTTTTCTTATTCCATAAGACAAAAGATAAAGGAAGAGAGTCAATCACTTCACTTAGAGTATTTTGTAGGCGCCGCGCATTAATTTCTTGGCTTTTATCGCGTGAAATATCAATTAACAAACCAGAAATGTATGGGCTTCCATTTGTATTATTTAGAAGACCTCCTTTCAATTTGTACCATTTATCTCCAATATTTGTTTGATATTTAAAACTAACCTCGAGTTGATTAATTTTTCCTTGAATCGCATTATTTGCTAATTGATAGAAATTAATATCCTTTGCTTGCACTCGACTGATGAACTCCTCAAAAGAAATTGAGCTCATTGATTTTATTTTAGAAAGAGAAAAACTCCTGTTTGACATATAAATCTTCTTATTTTTAACATCCCATGTAAAATATCGCATATCTTTATTATTCAAGATGAGTTTTTGATGATGCTCTAGAGTTGAGAGGCTATCTATTATCTTATTTTTTTCCTTCTTCTGGTGCTGTGTGACAAGAAAAATTAATAGAATGAAAATAGTATTGGAGCCAGTAACAGTAAAAAATAGGGTATTATTATTTAGATTTAGAAAATCTCGAGTGGAGACAAACTGATTGTATGCCATAAAAATAGTGGTGATAAATAATATAGTTAATGCTACAGATACGCAAATTCCCGTAATTTGACTCTGTAGATTAACAGTTGGTCTTTTTTTATCCAACTGCATCGTTTCCTCCTCGTGATCCGGTTCCGCAAGATCGAATCACTTACTATTGATTCGCAATTAGACGTGAATGTAAAGAAAAAAATGATAGAAAATATGTTTTTTTTTAAAAAAAAAAAGAAAATTTATATATAAGATACTGATTTTATTGATAAATAAAAATTAATAGAAAATTAATATTTTTTTTTAGATTCTTCTGTATTTTTTTAATTTAAATTATTATTCTTCTCGTAATAACACATAGTAATTATACTTAAGAGGTTGCATTGAGCTCAATAAAGAAAATAGATCAACTCACCGAAAGAGATGGCTTACCTAAACACTTGTGTGAGCTGCTGGACAAATACCCGAGGGATACTTGGACTAATGATACATTAAATGGTAACTGGGTTGGATTTTGGTTAGGTAGGCATTCTGTTTTTAGAGAAATTTGCAGCTCTATAAAACACGCTATTCATGAATTGCTGGATCGCAAAATATCTCACCAAAATTTCATGCAACAATATATTCAGTTAATGAATATGATGCTGCATAATTTGGAGTCTCATCACATGGTAGAGGATAACTATATTTTTCCAAAATTTTATGAAAAAAATGAAAAATTTAGATACGGATTGGAATTACTAGAAAATGATCACCATCTAATTCACCAATCAATAGATGCACTTGTAGCCGAAGGTAATAACCTAATTTCTTCATTTAATGAAAAAAAACATATTGACTATAAATTGATAGTTGGCGATTACAGCAAAGTAAATGAGAGCTATAATAAATTACTAATTGCTCACCTATGTGACGAGGAAGATCTTCTGATTCCGCTAGTCTCTGAATACGGCGAAGAGTATTTTGGCTTAGGACACTAAATGCACATATATTCCCATAAATTTTGTGTTGCTCCCATGATGGACTATACAGATGCTCACTTTCGTTACTTTCTGAGGCAGCTATCCAAAAATATTTTTCTATATACTGAAATGGTTTCATGCGATGCAATCATCCATGGAAATAGGGAAAAACTTTTAAAATATAATCCTGCGGAATATCCTACAGCCCTGCAGATTGGTGGATCATCTGTTGAAAAGATGACTGAGGCCGCAATTATCGGTGAGGGTTTTGGCTATGATGAAATTAACCTTAATATTGGATGCCCATCACCGAGAGTTCAAAAAGGGAACTTTGGTGCGTGCCTGATGTCCGATGCAAGTCTCGTTAGTAAAATAATATCCGCTCTTAAAAAAAGAGTTAAAATTCCAGTTACAGTAAAATGTCGTTTAGGAATTGATGATCAGGATATCGATAAAGAGCTACCGGTGTTTATGAACGCAATTATTGGATCTGGAGTGGATCTTGTCATAGTTCATGCACGAAAAGCGATTTTGAGTGGTGTTAGTCCAAAAGAAAATAGGACGATACCTGAGCTTAATTATGATGCCGTTTATCAAATAAAAGAGTATGCATCAGACACAGAAATTATTATAAACGGCGGGATTAATTCACTAAGTGAGATTTATAATCATTTGAAATACATAGATGGTGTCATGCTTGGACGAAAAATCATCAATGACCCAATGTTTCTTCTTGAGGTGGATGAGAAGTTATTTTTGTCAGGAAGGGAAAATCATAATTTTAAGCGTATAATCGAGAATTATAGTGATTACGCTGATTTTCAAACTAGTTTAGGGACTTCACGGTCTCAGTTAATAAAACCTATCGTGAGTTTGTTCAACAACAAGCCAAATGCAAAAAAATGGCGAAGAGGGCTGGATAATTACAGAAGCAATAATTGCTCAGCTCTAGATTATATCAATGAGTTATATGCTAGTTCTGTTGAAGGAATTGAGTTTAATACGGATACCTATTCTTGATTAAATAACAACACAAATAAACAAATAAATCACAACTTCTGACAATTGTTGAGATGATCCACATACATCTCCAGTTTGTCCCTTGATCGCCCTCCAAGCAAGAAATGACAACAGTAGAGTTGAAAATATAGCAGCAAAAAGAGATACAAAATATATTTGGTATCCAACAAACATAGAAATAGCAAAAAATGTAATAAGTACGGAAACTCCATATGCAATGTATATGTCTGTACTACTTTTCTGATTGGCAGCCAGGCCAAGCCCAGTTTTTTTTGCAGGAGGTAATGTAGTTAATATGTATATCATAGATGTGCGTGATAGTATCGCAACAGATATAATAATGACTAGCACTTCTTGTGTTTCCATAATACTAAATAGATAATATATGGATATGAATCTTATCAGCAGGGATATGTTTATAGATATAACACCGTAAGTTCCAATCCTGCTATCATCCATAATTTCTAGTTTTCTTTTCTTAGTATTTCCACCATATGAATCACAAAAATCCGCAAGACCATCCTCATGCAAACAGCCCGTAATAAGTGATGACATTATAACAATTATTATCGAGTTAATTATGTCTATATCTCTAAAGAATGTGATAACCAAAACAGGAAGAATAATAATAGACCCCAGTATGAGGCCGACAAAAGGGATTGTATAGATAATTTGCGATAATTTTTTTGATCCATTTTTTATGGGTAGGATTGAAAAAAAAATTAGTCCACCAAGTATATCTGGAATTATATTTTTAAAAAAAATATTTATATCTTTAAGATTAAAATGTTTTATCATATATTTTTACTAAGAGAGACCCGAAACTAATTATGATTGACATTAAATCAAATTCAGTTCCAACATTCAATGAATTAGTTGAATTTATATCGCAAATGCCCTCAATAGACGCGGAAGCCATTAATTTGGTAAAAAAAAGAGATGGGCAGCTGTTGAAGCCACATGGTTCACTGGGGATGGTTGAAGATATAACCGAGTGGGTTGCGGGTTGGCAGGGAGCGTATCCTCCAAAGGCGGATAATATAACATTATCCATTTTTGTATCAAACCATGGAACTGCCGAAGCATATAAAATTTCTCCATATCCAACTTCTGTAACTGAAGCATTAGTGAAAAGTTTTAGATCTGATCATGCGGTTGTGAATCAAATATGTAAAACCCATAATATTGGTCTTCAAGTATTTGACCTAGCATTGGAAATGCCAACAGGCAATATCACCGAATATGCCGCAATGACTGAAACTGATTGTGTAACGACGATTCTTTATGGTAGAGAAGCCCTTGCCACTAGTCCGGATATAATTTGTTTAGGGGAGGCTGGTATAGGAAATACAACAATTGCATCTGCAATTTGTGCAGCGCTTTATGGTGGAAATGTATCTGATTGGGTCGGAATTGGTACAGGGGCCGACCAAAAAATGATAAAAACTAAAATTGAAGTCATTGAAAAAAGCCTAAAGTTGCACGAAAGTCGTGAGCCACTTGAGATACTTCAATGTTTTGGCGGCAGGGAGTTTGCGGCAATATTTGGTGCAATTTTAGCTGCTCGCTTTGAACGCATTCCTGTGATATTAGATGGTTTTCCTGTGTGTGCTGCCGCGGCTCTATTGCATGCCGTATCAGCTGATGCCCTAGATCACTGCTACGTTAGCCATCTATCGAGTGAGCCTGGACACGAAAAACTATTGGAGCGCATCAATAAAAGACCAATTATCGATCTGAAAATGCGACTAGGCGAGGGTAGCGGAGCTGCTCTGGTAGCGCCCATATTTCAGTCTTCAGTTAATATACATAATAACACATCAACTTTTGACGAGTCTTCCGTACCAAACAAGAGTTAGTTATGATCACAAATTCTGAGCAAAATTTACATGAAACAGTTGATATATTTCTGGATGATAAGCATGGTGGTGATTTATCGGACATTAAAAGAATTAATAAAAAAATTAAAAAATGGATTGATCTCTCAACTGGAATAAATCCTAATCCATATGATAAGTTTGATATTGATAAAAAAATTTATTCTTATTTACCAAGTTGCGAACAAGTAGGAGAGTTAATGTCAATAGCAAAAGAGTACTATAATCTACATCATGAAATAAAAATTTGTGCATATCAAGGTGCTCAAGGAATTATTAATATTATACCTAATCTTGTTGACAAAAAAATTTATGATACAATCCAAATTTTGACTCCAACCTATACTGAACATTACAGAGTTTGGAATCATTATGGTTTCAAAATACGATTAGTGACTAACATAGAAACGGATTTGGACCCATCAATCCCATTTGTTTTGGTCAATCCAAATAATCCAGATGGAAAAATATTACAACCAAAATACCTTGAAGATTTATGGAAAAAAATAAAGAAAGCAAACGGGCTTCTTATTCTCGACGAGTCATTCATGGATGGAACGCCGGATATGTCGTTCAAGTTCGACAGGCATAGAGATAACGTTATTGTAATTCGATCATTCGGAAAATTTTTTGGTTTACCAGGTCTTAGACTTGGCTTTGTGTATGGTGACAATCATTACATCAATAAAGTATCCAGCTTAGTTGGACCATGGCCAATCTCATCATCATCGTTGCTAATTGCACGCAAAGCGATGTTAGATACAGTATGGATAAGCGCCACAATTACAGATTTGAAAATGAAATCGACAGTGTTATCAAATTTTTTGCGGGATCAAAAAATGAAGATGGTCGGTGATTGTTATTTTTTTAAGACAATTGAAGTTGATACTGCATCACAGATACACAAGGCGCTCGCAAATCATGGTATTTGGACACGAATATTTAATTACAATCAAAAATGGCTAAGAATAGGTCTTACAAAAAATAAATTTGAATTTGAGTATTTAGCCAATACAATAATGGATATATTATAAGAGTTTAAAAATGGATCTATTAATAGTTTTATTTATTGCTGTCATTGTTGACGCTATATGGGGAGATGATCACCTGGTCTGGAGGAAATTCAAGCATCCGGTTGCTCTTGTTGGTCGATTTATAAATTTTCTTGATGTTGAGTTTAACAGGAATGAGTTCTCCGAGTCATCACGTACATTTAATGGTTTTATTGTAATTATAATGTCCATCATCATTATCTGGTTTATATCTTCAATAATAGAGGGATTATTGTATGGTAATATTATCGGGAATTTAATTTTAGGATTAATAATTTCAATCTTGCTGGCAGGAAAGTCATTATTTGTTCATGTAAAGGATATATATGATGATTTTATGTTAGATGATATGGATAATGCCAAAATAAACTTATCGAAAATTGTCTCTCGAAAAGTCGATGAATATGATGAAAGTGCAATAACAAGAGGGGCAATTGAGAGCTTGTCAGAGAACTTTAGCGATGGATATGTCGCTCCGTTATTTTGGTTACTTATTGCAGGCTTACCCGGAATTTTCATATATAAGTTTATAAATACAGCAGATAGCATGATTGCCTATAAGAATGATAAATATCATAATTTCGGTAAATGCACTGCTTACTTAGATGATATCTTGAATTTTATACCCGCGCGTTTATCCTCTTTGCTTCTTGTCCTTGCAAGCATTGTACTCAAAGAAAATTGGCAGAACGCAATAGCATGCATAAAACAGGATGCGAGTAAGAGCCCATCTCCAAATTCAGGTTGGCCAGAGTCTGCAATGGCGGGAGCATTGGATATTTCACTGGGCGGGGATAATTTTTATGATGGTGAACTAATTAAGTCTGATTGGATAAACGGGGATGGTGAAAAAAATATTAGTTTTGATTTTATAACAAGAGCACTTTGGATTTATTCTACATCTGTTGTGTTTTATCTTGTTTTTTTAATTATTTTTTTATTGCTTCGTATAATTTTTTGATAAATCCAATAGCGACTTCCAAGAAATATGTTTCTCTAGATGATCAGCTAGATCATTTAATGCTTGATCAAGTATTTTCTCATAATCATCTATTTCATTGCTATCAATTGATTTATTCGTAATCCTAAATAACCACTCAATAAGATGTTTATTGTGAAAGATTCCGTGCATATAGGTGCCAAAGACTCTCCCATTAGCTGATTGAGCGCCATCATACTTATTATCAATAACAAAAAGAGGTCTCTCACAGTCTTTTCCATGGGTTCTACCAATATGAATCTCATAACCAACCGTTTTTTTGTTCGTTTCGATATGAGTTCCATTGATTTTCGTGACGATTTTACTATTGATCATCTCGGTTTCGACATCTAAAAGTTCCAGACCCTTTGTGACTCTCACGCTGCTTTCCATTCTCTCATTGTCATTTATGAATTTGCCAAGCATTTGGTATCCGCCACATAGACCGATGACTACCCCATTGTTATTATGGTGCATCCTTATTTCTCTATCCCAGTTATTTTCTCGAAGCTCTCTCAAATCGCTAATTGTTGATTTTGAGCCTAACAACAAAATAATATCAGTTTTTTGCGGTATATTATCTCCTGGTCTTACATAATTTATATTAATATTTTTTTGGTTTCTTAGCGGGTCAAGGTCATCAAAGTTTGATATTTTACTTAGAATTGGAACTGATATAGTGAGTTTCGCATCTGATTTTTTATAATTTATAAAGATTTTTTCAAGATCATGAGAGTCCTCGGCAGGCAATTTATGAATATTTTCATAATATGGAACTAAGCCTAAGAATTTCCATTTAGTTCTTTTTTCTATTTCTGAAATGCCACCTTTAAATAATTTAGGATCGCCACGAAATCTATTGATTATGAATCCGATTAGATTTTTGTTATCTTCTGAGTCCAAAACAGCCTTTGTTCCAACTAAGCTGGCAATAACACCTCCACGGTCAATATCTCCGATAATTATAGTTGGTACTGATAATTTTGTTGCAAAACCCATATTCGCAATATCTCCATCTCGTAGATTGATTTCTGCGGGACTTCCTGCACCCTCAACTAAGATTAGGTCATGCTTTGATGATAAATTCATAAACGCCTTCTCAACAAATGGCATGAGCGAACCTTTAATTTTTTGATACTCAAATCCGCTCACTGATCTCTCAAATTTACCATTAATTATAAGTTGTGAACCCCGCTCGCTTTGGGGTTTTAGAAGTATTGGGTTATGTAAAATACTAGGCTCTAGACCAGAAGCAATTGCCTGTAGTGCTTGTGCTCTACCAATCTCACCACCATCTAAAGTTGCAGCTGCGTTGTTTGACATATTTTGTGGTTTGAATGGTGCTACAGATATTCCTTTTCTTCTGAACAGCCGGCACAGCCCTGCGACAATTATTGATTTACCAACGCTCGAGCCAGTTCCTTGAAACATAATTGCTGATGTTTTTCTTATTGACCCAACCCCCCTAATATTCTATTCCAAGTTGAGCTTTTACACCGCTTCTAAATGGATGCTTTATTAAATCCATATTTGTGACAAGATCAGCAATTTCGATCAGTTCTTCCTTTGCGTTACGCCCAGTAATTATAACATGAGTTTTTTCAGGTTTATTTTTTAAAGTCTCCAAAACCTCATCTAAAGACAAGTAGTCATAGCGTAGAACAATATTCAATTCATCGAGAAGTACAATATGGTTTTTCTCATCAAAGATTAACTCTTTACTCTTTTCCCATGCATTTTTTGCTGCTTCGATATCTCTCATTCTATCCTGCGTTTCCCATGTAAAGCCCTCACCCATTTTATAGATTTCTACCTGATCTTGAAATTTTTCAAGAGCCGCTCTTTCACCTGAAAGCCATTGACCCTTTACAAATTGGACTACAGCAACATTCATTTTATTTCCCAAAGCTCGAAATATCATTCCAAAAGCTGCTGTTGTTTTACCCTTGCCTTTGCCTGTGTTAACTATAATAAGACCTTTTTCAATTGTTTTTGTTGCCAGTATTTTCTTTCTAGCTTCTTTTTTCTTATGCATTTTCTCTGCATGTCTTTTATTGAGTTCTTGTTCTGTCAGATATTTTTTTTCAGACACTTAATTATTCCCTCTCAATTTCAAGCAGTGATTTTGTATCATTTCGTCTAGGGTGCCACAATTTTCTCTCTATGGCATCTATGAATTTTATTTTTATGTCATTTAGCGCATCTGGATTGTAGTATTTAATAAAAGCATAGACATTTTCATCAGCAATATATGACTCAAATAATAAATCAAAATGATGATCTTTGACTAATCCAGTTGTTGCTTGATAGGCATATAAGTAATCTAAGGTCGCTAGTAACTCGAAAGCACCCTTGTAACCATGCTTCATTATGCTCTTTATCCATTTTGGATTTGTAGCTCTACCTCTGACTATTTTCCCAATTTCTTGATCTAATGTGCCTATCTTTAAATTATTTGGATTTGAGTGATCGTTATGATAATAAATTGGTTTATTTCCAGATAAACTCTCAACAGCCGCACCCATTCCTCCATGAAATTGATAATAATCGTCCGAGTCCAGAATATCGTGTTCTCGATTATCTTGGTTTTGGACAACAGCTTGCAGCCTTTCAAGCCTCATTGTGAGTATTTTTTTATTTTCATAGCCATAGTTATCCGTTCCGTAGGCGTATGATCCCCAATTTATGTAATTCTCTGCTAGATCGTTTGTAGATTTCCAGATTCCCTCATCAATCATAGATTGAAGTCCGGCCCCGTAGGACCCAGGCATCGATGAAAATATTCGATAAGTCGCTAGCCGATCAATTTCTGGGCTGCTTAGCTTCTCCTTTTTGAAAAATTCTCTGTCTTTGTTGAATGCAAATTTTATCGGGTTTAGACTATCATCTTCATCAAGTAAAGCAATCTCTCGAATTGCTTGATCAAATAGATCAATTAGGTTAGGAAACGCATCTCTAAAAAATCCAGATATTCTTAATGTAACATCTATGCGGGGTCTTTTTAGTATGTTTACAGGTATGATTTCATATCCGCAAACTCTTCCTGATGTATTATCCCATTTTGGTTTTGCTCCAATTAATGCAAGAGCTTGCGATATGTCATCTCCACCTGTTCTCATATTAGATGTCCCCCATGCAGATAAGCCAAAGTGAGTTGGGTAATACCCCTTTTTTTTGTGAAAATCTGATATCATTAATTCGGCTGAGCGTTTGCCAATATTCCAAGCCATGCGTGTTGGCAGCGATCGCATATCAATAGAGTAGAAGTTTTTACCGGTTGGAAATACTTCAATTTTACCCCTAGTGGGTGCTCCTGAAGGACCGGGGTGCAGAAATTTTCCATCCAGGAGTGTAACTATACCAGCATGCTCCTTCTTACCAGAGCTTTTTATTGATGGCACAATCTCAGTTTTAATATTTTCGACTACATCCTTGGTGTTGGTCCAGTTTTGAGGTATGATTGCTTTTTCAAGCAGTATATCCTCAGAGAGTATTCTCAACCTCTCAATTGTATCAGCATTTGTTCGCCACGCCCCATCAACCACATTTTGAAGTTGATTATTTTTATCTCCAGTATATTTGTCACTTAATTTACATTCATTTATACTTAATTTTATGCCCATATCATCAGCTATGGCCTGAGTAATTGCTTTATTTTCTCCAAGACCATTTTTCCTTGAAGTTTTTGATATACTCATAACTAAATTTATTAATTCCTGTCCCTTTGGTGATTTTCCAAAGATATGTAATCCATCTCTAATTTGTAGTTCTTTCAGTTCGCATAAGTATGTATCTATTTTATTAAGTTTTGTCTCAGTTGTGTCATTATCCTCAATCAGTGTATCAGAATATAGCCCAGTCGATTGTGTTAGCTCAATTATTTCATGCTCAATATTATGTGCTCTGATTGGATCTGTTTGAAAGCATTCATAATATTCATCTAATAAAAGTTCAATTTGAATAAGTTCATCATAAGTATCTGCATTCGTGAGAGGCGGTGTGAGATGATCAACAATAACAGCGGCATTTCGTCTCTTTGCTTGAGTACCCTCGCCCGGGTCATTTACAATAAATGGATATATTAGTGGGGTTGGACCCAAAATAAGGTCTGGATAACAATTTTGACTCAGTGATAATGATTTTCCAGGAAGCCATTCAAGATTGCCATGTTTGCCAAATTGAATAATTGCATGGGCTTTAAACTTATATTTTACCCAAAAGTAAAATGCAAAATATGAATGTGGGGGTACTAAGTCTGGACTGTGATATGAGTTCTTTGGGTCTATATTGTATCCTCGAGACGGTTGAATTCCCAGCGATAAGTTTCCAAATTTTTGTATAGGTAAAATGATATTTTTCCCGCGTGTAAATGGGTCTTTTTCTATTGAGCCCCACTTCTTATTTATTGCGCTTTGGATATTTTTCGGCAAATCCTCAAAATAATTCTTATAGTCATCCAGTGATAAATATTTATTAGTTTTTAATTTGATTTTCTCATGTGAGTTGGTTTGACCAGAAATTAACTTTTTCATCAATTCATCTGAGTTACTCGGAAAATTGAAGATTTTATAATTAAGCTTCTTTAATTTTTTAATCAGATGAATAATACTACTTGGTGTATCGAGACCAACTCCGTTTGCAATTCGTGAGTCTTTGTTTGGATAGTTTGCAAGGGTAATAAATATATTTTTCTTTTCATTTGAAGTAACGGATAGTTTGCTCCAGTTTTTTACTAAATTACATATATAATCAATGCCAAAATCATGTGGAATATATTCTAAGAGCTTTGTTTGGGTTATTTTATCAAAACTAATCTCCTCTTTGAAGGCAATTGTTTTTGTTATAATCCTGCCATCAATTTCAGGCAATGAAATACTCATAATGATATCTCGATTATTTAATCCTTTGCTTGAGTGTTGCCATTCATGTTCGGACATACTGGATAGAATTACCTGAAACACAGGCCTACGAGCATCATCAAAAATAGTTTTGGATGATGATATTCCGCTTAGAGAAAACCCTGTAAGATTTATAACTGAAATTGGATTATACTTTTTTAATAGGAAACGTGTAACGTCTTGGTTTTTTTTATCTTTGAAACTCTTAGAGTGTATTGGTATACAATTATAGTCTTTTTCCAGTGCTGAAATAAGTACGTCAATTACCTCTGTTTGACCGCTTTGAAGAAGGGCGCTATAGAATGTGATTGCAATCACTGGTCTCTTTTTGATACGCCATTTTGTTTCGAGAGTTTCTGCATTTATTTCATTTAAATCTGGATAATAGATACCAACTGAGCTAATTTTTTTTGCAGCTGGGGGTTTTCTTATACCGCTGTTGAGATATAAAATATATTTTAGTAAATTGACACCATTCTCAGGTCCACCTTCAATAAAATACGACCATATATTTCTGTAGTCTTTCCCCTTTATTGACGACATTGCAAATAATTGCTCATCAAATTTATCATCCCCTGGTAAAAAGATAATCCTATATTTCTTCTTCATTTGGTCTGCAAGAATTTGGTCGATACCATAGCTCCAGTAGTTTCTGCCACCCAAAATTCTTACAATCACAATCTTCGCCTTTGATAAAGTTTCTTTAATGTAACTGTCAACAGCCCTATTATCATTGAGATTGAGAATATTTTGTAATCTTACAGAAGGTCGCCCTTTTATTTTTCTAAGAGATTTTGATAGCAGCGTGATTTCAGTATCCGCTGAGGTTAGAAATATTACGTCAGCGGGCGATTGTTTATTTTCATGTCCATGAGGTCCATTATTTGTGATAAATGATTTATTGTTTATCAAATGCATTTATTTTATCCTGATACCTATTCCAGCTGTCACCTTATGGACACTATCACAAATTCTTGCTGTGTCTTGGTTAAGCTTACCGTTGTGTTTTTGGAATTCTCGCGTTTCTTTATTCGCAGATATCACGCTTTCACCAAGATCATTTGTAACTAGAATGATGGTGGCGTCAGTATTGGTTGCAAGAAAATTTATCAGTTTTTCTGTGTTGTAATCAAGGTCAGCTTTATGAAAAATTAAGTTTGATAACCAAGTTGTAAGACATTCAATTAAAACTATTATATTAGTTTCCTCAATCTCCATAATGCGAGAGACAATGTCAATTTGCTCTTCAATTGTTATCCAGTCTTTGGGTCGTCTGTCTTGATGTATTCTTATTTTTTCATACATCTCATCATCGGTTATTGGCGCTGTCGCAAGATAATAAATTTTTGAATTCTTATTAACTTTACATACGTCTTTTACTATTTGCTCAGCATAAGAAGATTTACCTGAGCTAATTCCACCAATGACTAGATAGTTGGGCATAATAATAACTCTAATACTCAATAAAAAATTTATGTTTTATACTTTATTAAGTTTATATTTTATTTAAAATTGAATAAACAACAAACTAGGTGGATATGATGTTTAATATTGCAAAAGTCTTGGCAGATATAGAAGCAGACAGTGATCAAAATATTGACTTACTGGTAGACCTACTAAAAATAAAATCTATATCAACGATACCTGATTATGCAGATGAATGCTATCAGGCCGCAGGTTGGCTTAAAGCATTCTTGGATAGTTTTGGAATGGACGCAATAATCTATGAATCTGAGGGACATCCAATAGTCTTTTCGGACTATCAAACCTCACGACCAGATGCTAAAACAATTTTGTTTTATGGACATTATGATGTGCAGCCAGTTGATCCTGTTAGCTTATGGGACTCTGACCCCTTTGATCCCGTTTTATCTTCAATTGACAATGAGCCTTGTATCATAGCTAGAGGGGCCAGTGATGATAAAGGTCAGTTATTAACTTTTCTAATTGCGCTGAAATATATCAAGAATGAAGTTGGAGAGCTTCCCTTCGGCTTAAAAATCATTTTAGAAGGAGAGGAAGAGTGTGGATCCAAAACGTTGCCAATTTTCCTAGAGGATTATAAGGATAAGTTATCAGCGGATATTGCATATGTTTGTGATACAGGAATGTGGGACAAAGATACTCCCGCAATCACAAGAAGCCTCCGCGGCCTTCTATCTGAGGAATTTAAAATAATAGGACCTGACCGTGATCTTCACTCTGGAGAATTTGGAGGAGTGGCATGGAATCCAATCAGAATAATCACTAAGATTTTATCGGATGTTTATGATGAGGAAGGAAAAGTAACTATACCTAACTTCTATGATGGCGTTAATGAAGTAAACGAAAGTATTATCAATAGTTGGAAAAAATTGACTTTTAATGAAGCTGAATATTTGAATAAAATTGGTCAAAAATCTTCATCTGGAGAAACTGGTAGATCAATTTTTGAAAAGACATGGTCCAGACCTACTTTCGAGATAAATGGTATATTTGGTGGTTATACAGATGAGGGTACAAAAACTGTAATTCCATCGGAAGCAAATGCAAAAATTACTTGTAGACTGGTCGGTAATCAGGACCCTGAAAAGATCTTAGAGAATATTCATAAATACATTAAAAGTAGTTTACCTGATGGTGTACAGGTAATTTTCGATGGAGCTGACCATTGCCGAGCTATCGAGTTCGACACAGATAGCTATTATTTTCAATCTGCTTCAGAGGCCATTGAAGAGGAGTGGGGAGTGAGTCCTGTTTTTACCGGAGGTGGTGGTTCAATCCCCGTGGTTGAAGCATTTAAGACTTTACTCAATATGGATACCATCTTGATCGGGTTTGCTCTGGACGATGATCGTATTCACAGCCCCAATGAAAAATATAATATCTCTTCATATGTGAAGGGGATTAAAACTTGGGCAAGAGTTATTGCAAAATATCAATAGTATTTCCCTTCAATAATATTTCGTACATCACTTAAATCTGAGATCCAATAATCAGGATCTACACCCTCTATTTTTTCGTCAAAGTAACCAAAGTCTACACATGCGCATCGGACATTACAGTTTTTTGCAGTTAGAATATCAGTTGTTGTATCACCAACCATTAGAGTATCATTGGGCTTGATGTTAAATTTACTCATAAGACTCAATAGGGGTAATGGATTGGGTTTGCTCTGTGAAAGTGTATCTCCACCAATTATTTCATCAAAGTAATCACTAATTCTAAGTTTACTGAGTACTAATTTTGCCAATTCTTCAGGCTTGTTGGTACAAATACTAACAATAAAGTCATTCTCTTGTAACCATGATAATAATTTTTCAGCACCCGGATAAGGCTGGCTTTTTTTGGATATATTTTTCTTATAAATTTTTAAAAATTGTGAAATTAAGTTATCCAATTCTTCTTTCGGCAGTTCTATTTTGTTATATTCCAGATGTTTCTTAATGAAGTACTCTCCACCCTTCCCAATAAACTTTCGAGATGTTTCATAGTCTAATTTCACTTCAATAATTTTTTTAATCACTTGCCAGGCGGACTCTATTAGATCTGGAGCGGTGTCAATTAATGTTCCATCAAGGTCAAAAACAACCATTTTTTGCCGTATGCGCTTAATCATTTTAAATTACTTTTCTTTTTATATATGTTAAAAATATTAATATATAAATGTATCATTTGGTCCAATTAATTTCTAATGACTACACAACAAAAAAAAATTAATGCAGCGAAAATGGCCCTGAAAAGAATCAAGCCTGGAATGTGTGTTGGTCTAGGTACGGGATCAACCACAAATGAGTTCATAAATTTACTTGGTCAGGAAAAGCAATTATTAAAAACCCTAAGATACGCGAGTTCATCTATCCAAACTGAGACATTTGCAAAGAAATACTCAATTATCTGTGAAGATATTGACCAATTTAATCAGTTAGATGTAACAGTGGATGGTGCTGATGAGGTTAGTAGACAAGGCGAAATGATTAAGGGTGGCGGTGGCGCCTTACTCAGAGAGAAGATGCTGGCATCAATTTCAAAGGACTATCTAATAATTGTAGATGATACAAAGATGGTTGATTATCTTGGTGATTTTCCTTTACCTATCGAAATTATGAATTTTTCGCCAAATACAACAATTAATCTATTGAAAAAGGCGTTCAAAGCATACCACTTAGATCCTGAAATAATACTCAGGGTAAATAGTGACAGTTCGAGTGTAATCACTGATGGCGGAAATTTAATCCTTGATTGTCATTGTGGGCAGATTTTAGATCCAAATTTACTGAAGAAAAAAATTGAGGAGATTCCGAATGTGATTACAAGTGGTTTTTTCCTTAACATGATAAGCTCTGTTTTTGTTGGTGATGAGAAAGGTTCTACTGAGGTTTTTTTTGAATGAGCAAAATCCTATTGCAAAGAGTGAAATTATTAAGATTATTTTTATTTATACTGTTATTATTTTTTACTTTAAAATTATCTGTATATTCTGAAGAATTGGAAAACAAAGCAAGAGATCATGTTATGAGATACTATGTAAATGATATATTTTTTGATGTCCAAGAACAGATAAAACATAAAATTAAATATGATGTCAAGAATCAAGAAATAGATATTCAATCCG
Organism: uncultured OCS116 cluster bacterium; assembly: GCA_902632055.1. Lineage (GTDB taxonomy): Bacteria > Pseudomonadota > Alphaproteobacteria > Rhizobiales > TMED25 > TMED25. The sequence continues at coordinate 25,944 of CACPAS010000005.1, forward strand.
AAGATTTAGATAAAATTGCTAATATTATTTCATACAATATTGCAGAGAATTTAGAAGAGATTGTACCCGATGTAGCAACAAGAATTATGATGAAATATTATACTGAAGATGAAATAGATATTCTAAACGACTTATACTCATCTAAAACGGATGATGATCTAACTTTTGCAAAAAAAAATTACTACTTTCAAAGAGAACTTAATGCAATCATAATGACATATCTGTATAACAATGTTGAGAGTATGATTGAGAGTGAGTTAACATTTACAGAATAGCGACAAGTAATAATAAACAATGAAAAACACAAAAGCAGATTTTGATTTATTTGTTATCGGAGCTGGATCTGGTGGTGTCAGGGCAGCTAGACTTGCGGCACAGTCAGGCGCGAAGGTTGGCATAGCTGAAAAAGATAGAATAGGTGGTACGTGTGTTATTAGGGGTTGTGTACCAAAGAAATTTCTCAGTTATAGTAGTAAGTTTTCCAAACATAATGCTGTAGCTGAAAGCTACGGATGGCATCATGAGGAAATTACATTTTCATGGAATAAATTAATTGAAAATAAAAATAAACAAATCGAGAAGTTAAGCAATATATATCGTTCCAATTTAGAAAAGGCAGGCGTGAAAATATTTGAGTCTGAGGCAAGGATTATTGATACAAATACTGTCAAACTCTCAAAAGGAGATGAATATTGCGCAGAAAAAATATTAATTGCAACTGGAGCAAAGCCAAATTTTCCTGATATTAAAGGCGCTAATAATGGCATCTCATCAGATGATTTTTTTGAGTTAAAGAAGCTTCCACAAAATATAATTGTTGTTGGTGGTGGATATATTGCACTTGAATTTTCTTCAATAATTTCAGGTTTAGGTAGTAAATGTGAATTACTCTATCGTGGCGATAAATTATTAAAGGGTTTTGACCAAGACATCAGTAGAATTATTACTCAAGAATTGCAGTCCGAAAAGTGTAACGTGAGGTTAAACACGGACGTTGTTGAAATAACCAAGAATAAAAATCAGTATGATGTAGTCACAAGTGATGGGATACGCCTAAAAACTGACTTAGTGTTATTTGCAACAGGTAGATTAGCGAATATTGATTGTATTAATAAGGATTTGGACATAAAAATTAATACTCACAATGGCATACTTGTTAATAAGAAATACCAAACGACAGTACCAAATATATTTGCGGTTGGTGATGTTTCAAATAGTGATCATTTGACACCAGTTGCAATAAGAGAGGCTATGATTTTTGCAAGAAATGAATTCGAAAAAGATAATAGTAATTACATTATGGAAAATATTCCAACAGCAGTATTTTCAAGTCCAGAAATTGGTACCGTAGGGCTCAATGAAGATCAGGCGTTGGAAAAATACAAGAAAATAGATATATACACATCAACATTTAGACCTCTTTATTATACGCTATCAGACATTAATGTGAGAACTTACATTAAATTGATTATAAATAATAAGTCTCAAAGACTACTTGGCTTCCATATGGTGGGTGATGACGCTGCGGAGATTACACAGATGATCTCTACACTAATTAATAAAAAAATCAAAAAAACTGATTTAGATAATACAATACCACTGCACCCTTCAACATCTGAAGAAATTATGACGATGAGAGATATGGTTACAAAGGAAATATAAAAATACATTATTTTCTTATATTAATAGCTTGTTATAACAACTAGCGTTATATATATATTAAACGAAATTTATTTTTGGAGAAATTTATGCAAAATTGGTCACCTTCAAGCTGGAGAGAGAAGCCTATTAAGCATGTACCCAAATATGGACATGGGAAGCGCCTTCTTGATGTTGAAAAAACTATTTCAACCTATCCACCACTTGTGTTTGCAGGAGAAGCGAGAGATTTAAAGGAAAAGCTAGCCTTGGCAAGCCAAGGAAAGGCTTTTTTGCTTCAGGGTGGCGACTGCGCAGAGTCTTTTGCGGAGCATAATCCAGATAATATTAGAGATATTTTTAGATTATTTCTGCAAATGTCAGCTGTTTTAATATTTGCTACATCTCTACCAGTAATAAAAGTAGGCAGAATTGCCGGACAATTTGCAAAACCAAGATCTTCTGATACTGAAAAAATAAATGGTACAGAGCTTATGAGTTACAGGGGTGATATTATTAACGGTATTGAATTTGACGAAACTATCCGCGAACCCGATCCTGACAGACTCTTGAAGTCATACAGACAATCGGCAGCAACCGTTAACTTGTTAAGGGCATTTTCACAGGGTGGATATGCGGATTTGGAGAGAGTACACAGTTGGACACTTGACTTTCTTGAAAATTCGCCAATTGGTGAAAAATATGTAGATTTAGCGGGTCAGATTTCAAAATCATTGGGGTTTATGAGAGCCTGCGGAATAACTCCTGAATCAGTTCCCCAATTAAGGACAACCGATTTATACACAAGTCATGAGGCTTTATTGCTTGGCTATGAAGAGTCAATGACAAGAGTTGACTCAATAACTGATGATTGGTATGCGACGTCAGGTCATATGGTTTGGATTGGGGATAGAACAAGGGATCCAAACGAGGCGCATGTTGAGTATTGTAGGGGTATAAAAAACCCGCTTGGAATAAAATGTGGTCCATCACTTGATCCTGAGACCTTAATCACATTACTGGATATTCTAAATCCAAATAATGAGCCCGGAAGAATAACGCTTATCGCGAGGTTTGGACATGAAAATGTAGAAAAACACTTACCTGGATTTATAGATATAGTTAAAAAAGAAGATAGAAATGTTTTATGGTCTTGTGACCCAATGCATGGCAATACAATTAAATCAGAGTCAGGGTTTAAGACTCGCCCATTTGAGCTTATAATGAATGAAGTTAGAAATTATATGAAAATCCACAAAGAAAAGGGCTCATTTCCTGGTGGAATACATATTGAAATGACAGGTAAAAACGTAACAGAGTGCGTCGGTGGCGCTATTCCAGTAAGAGACGAAGATTTATCTAGTAGATATCACACACATTGTGATCCACGATTAAATGCTGATCAGGCACTAGAATTGGCATTCCTAGTTGCTGATGAATTGAGCTCGACATTATAAAACATATTGCTCATGGTAGATGAAATAAAAAATAAAGTTAACATAGCTTTAGCTCAGTATAATCCAACCGTTGGAAATGTATCAGGAAACTATGACCTTGTATTAAAGGCAAGAGAGTACGCAGCATCTGAAAAAGCTGATCTAATTGTTTTTTCAGAACTCTTTCTATCTGGCTATCCCCCAGAGGATTTGGTCCTGAGAAACTCATTTCTCAAAGAAATTACATACCATTTTGAAAAATTGGTAAGAATAACAGAAGATGGCGGGCCTGCAATTCTAATTGGTTTACCTACAATTCAAAATGATAAGATTTTTAATTCAGCTGCGCTTATTGATAACGGTAAGATAATTGCAATACAAAATAAAGTTCATTTACCCAATTATGATGTATTTGATGAAGAGAGGATTTTTAGTCAAGGCGAAATGCCTGGCCCTATGAATTTTCGTGGACTAAAGATAGGCGTAGCAATATGCGAAGACATCTGGTTTGACGATGTCACTGAATGCCTTATGGAGACTGGTTCGGAGTTACTGGTTATACTAAATGGTTCTCCATACAATCGGAATAAGCAAGAAAAGAGAATGAATGTTGTATTGGAAAGGGTGGTGGAGACTAAACTACCTCTTATTTATGTGAATCAAGTTGGGGGTCAAGACGAACTCGTCTTTGATGGCGGATCATTCGTTGTAAATTCAGATTATCAAATTGTAACAAAATTATCTAATTTTGTGTCTGAAGTTCAGAATACCGAGTGGCGAAAAGAAGACGGAAAATGGTTTTGTAGCACCAACATTCAGGGCCATCAAACCAGTGAATTGACGGATAATTATACGGCGTGCGTTGTGGGCTTAAGAGATTACGTTAAGAAAAATAAATTTTCAGAGGTAATTATTGGGCTGTCGGGGGGAATAGACTCTGCCTTAGTTGCCTGTATTGCAGTTGATGCGCTTGGTCATCAAAATGTTCAATGTGTTATGCTTCCCTCCAAATATACTAGTGAAGAAAGCTTAGAGGACGCCATTCAATGTGCTAAAAATCTTCAAGTAAGCCCTGATGAGATTGCAATAAATAAAATTGTTGAAACAGCTGAAATGCAACTTGACCCATTCTTCAAAGACACAAAAAAAGACATAACAGAAGAAAATATTCAATCTAGGATAAGGGCTGTGTTATTGATGGCGTTATCTAATAAGTTTAATAGGTTATTATTGACAACCGGTAATAAGTCAGAAATGGCTGTCGGTTATGCCACTTTATATGGTGATATGTCTGGTGCATTCAATCCCATTAAAGATCTATATAAAACAGAAGTCTATAAGATAGCTGAAATGAGGAATGAAATTAGACCTCCTGGCTGCCTCGGACCAGAAGGAAATATCATACCAAAAAATATCATAGTTAAAGCGCCAACAGCTGAGCTAAGGGAAAATCAGACTGATCAGGACTCATTGCCCGACTACGATATTCTTGATGATATTCTATTTAAATTAATTGAAGTGGAAATGTCTGTTGAAGACATTATTGACTCGGGACATGAAAGTGACTGGGTATCCAAAATCCAAAATCTACTTTACATATCAGAATATAAAAGAAGACAGGCGCCGCCTGGTGTAAAAATATCAAATAAAAATTTTGGTAAAGATAGACGTTACCCAATAACCAATAACTATAGAGATAAAAGTTGAGAAAAATTTATGCCAGATAATAAGCTTAGATTTGCGCCAAGTCCCACTGGAGATCTCCATATTGGTAATGCTAGAACATTGATTCTTAATTATGTGTATTCAAAATCCATCTCAGGTGAGTTAATCCTCAGAATTGATGACACTGATAAAGATAGATCAGAGGAGAGATTCTACCGCTCTATAATCAAAGATATTGAATGGTTAAAAATTTTACCTTCAGCAATTGAGAGACAATCGTCAAAAACAGAAAAATATATGGAGATTAGGGATTACCTGATTAAAGAAGGTCATTTATATCCTTGTTTTGAGACAGATGAAGAATTGAATAGACGCAGAAAAGTCAGCTTATCCAGTGGACTACCGCCAATCTATGATAGGGCTTCATTAAAACTGACTAAGGATGAAATAAGAGCGTATGAAGCAAATGGTATAAAGCCATATTGGAGATTTAAATTAGACAGGAAAAGTATAACTTGGAATGATCTTATAAGAGGGGAGCAGACTATAGAGTGCAATTCATTCTCAGATCCTGTACTGATCAGAGCCGATGGAACATTTCTCTACACATTACCAAGCGTTGTAGATGATATTGATATGGGCGTTACGCACGTATTAAGAGGCGAAGATCATGTCTCAAATACAGCTACACAAATTCAGTTATTTAAAATTTTAGGGTCAAATATACCTAATTTTGGTCATCATAGTTTAATGGTACAGAAAGACGGGTCGCGTATGTCTAAGAGGATTGGATCAATGTCACTCAATGACATTAGAGATAGCGGAATTGAACCAATGACACTGATAAATTATTGCGCACGAATTGGTACCTCAGATTCTGTAGAAGCGTTTCAATCAATCGATGAGTTAGTTAATAACTTCAGTCTTGCAAAAATATCGCGCTCACCAGCAAGATTTAGTTTTGAAGAGCTCATGGGACTAAATAAAAAAATTATACAGAAGCTATCATTCCAAACCCTTGATGCAAGGCTGTCTGATTTGGATATCAATGGAAAAGATGCAGAGATATTCTGGGATACAGTGAAGACAAATATAAATACCATAAATGAGGCACAAAAATGGTGGAATATAATAAAAAACAATAAAATAAATATCGATGCAACTGACATTAATCGCGATTTTTTAAAAATTGCCCAAGAAGCCCTCCCAAATGCACCATGGGACGATAAAACTTGGTCGATTTGGACAGAAAATATATCACAAAAAACGGGACTAAAGGGGAAGGAATTATTTCTTCCCTTAAGGCTTGCCCTGACTGGAGAAAATTCAGGCCCAGAACTAGCGACATTCATATTACTGCTTGGAAGAGAGTTAGTATTGAATAGGTTAAATATTTAAAAATAAAAATAATTGATTTATATTCATGCTAGTATATAATCGAACGATCGTTCTACTGGTAATGCCATGGTGAAAATCGTATCATATAAAGATTTAGTTGATAAACTTACAGATATATTCTGCGAATATGGATATGATGGTACAAGTTTAACAATTTTATCTCAAAATACAGGATTAGGGCGCGCGAGTCTCTACTATCATTTTCCCGGAGGAAAAGAGGAGATGGCCAACGCGGTATATGAGAAAATAACTCGCGATTTTACAAAATTAGTTTTATCACCACTTGCGACTGACCAAAATTTTCAAATAAAGATTAAAAATATGCTAGAAGGTATTAATTTATTTTACAATAGTGGCCAAAGATCATGTTTGCTGGACGTATTTGCTATTGGTTCAACTAAAGATATTTTCTATTCACAAATAAAGAACGCAGCGCTCTATTGGAAAGACTCACTAATTAAAATTATTGAGGATGAAGGAATTGATAATAATAGAGCTATTTTGCTTTCAGAAGAAATAATCATTTCAATCGAAGGGGCGCTAGTTTTTGCAAGAGCTACAGGCGACTATGAGAGTTTTAATAGAACCCTCGAGAATATATTATTAACTATCACGAAAAATATTTTGAATTAGTAAATTATGGATATATTTCTTTATAACTCACTATCTAAACAAAAAGAAGGATTTATGCCAATAAAATCTGACTCTGTTTGTATGTATGTGTGCGGCCCAACAGTCTATGATGAGCCTCATATCGGAAATGCAAGACCTGTCATAGTATTTGATTTATTATTTAGATTACTTAGGCATAAATATGGAAGTGATAAAGTCAAATATATTCGAAATATAACAGATGTTGATGATAAAATTAATAAGATCGCATCGCAAAAATATCCCGATTTAGACATTAACGAAGCTATACGTGAAGTCACCAATAAAATTGAAATAATATTTAAAGATACTTCAATTAAATTAGGCTGCCTTGAGCCATCCAGAGAGCCTCGGGCAACGGAACATATCACTGAAATGATTGAAATTATTGAAGGTTTATTAAAAAATAATAGCGCATATGTTAGTGAGGATCATGTGATTTTTAACATTAATTCATACTCAAATTATGGGTATTTATCCAATAAGTCGAAGGAAGACTTGTTGGCAGGAGCGCGTATTGAAGTTGCGACCTATAAAAGAAATCCTTTAGATTTTGTATTGTGGAAACCAAGCGCACTAAATGAACCATCTTGGGATAGTCCTTGGGGTAAGGGTAGACCGGGATGGCATATAGAATGCTCCGCTATGTCTGCTAAATATTTAGGGGATGTTTTTGATATTCATGGTGGTGGTGTAGATCTTGCTTTTCCCCATCATGAGAATGAAATTGCTCAATCTTGCTGTTATAACAATAACGACAAAATGGCGAATTACTTTATTCATAATGGAACTTTGAATATTGAGGGAAAAAAAATGTCTAAATCGACTGGTAATATAATATTACTGTCGGATACGCTTCAAAAATACCACGGCTCTGTCATTAGACTGAATATGCTGCGTACGCACTACAGGCAACCCATTGATTGGACAGAAAGGAGTCTTGAGCAAGCAGAAAATATAATGAGAAAATGGTTGTTAGCTATTGAAACTATTAATAAAGACATTTATGAAGAAGTCCCAAAAGAAGTATATGAGTCACTTTTGGATGATATGAATACTCCGAAGGCGATTACTCACATGCATGAATATTTCAATAAACAAGAATATAGTAAACTTTGTGCATCACTAGATTTTTTAGGAATTGATCTTAAAACTTTTAATCATCACATCAAAAAAGATCATAAAATGCCTGAGATCAGTGAAAATGAAATAGAGGTATTGATTGAGGAAAGAAATTTGGCTCGTGAAAATAAAGATTACAAAAAATCAGATGAAATTAGAAATAAGCTTGAAATAATGGGAATTAGGCTTAAAGATATGGAAAATGGAACTGCATGGGAGCGCATAAAGTGACCAAAGATAATTTATATATATTTGATACCACGCTAAGGGACGGCAATCAAACACCTGGTGTAGATTTTACTATTGATGATAAGAATAGAATATCAAATATTCTTGATGAGCTTGGTGTAGACTATATCGAGGGTGGTTACCCAGGTGCTAATCCAATTGATACTGATTTTTTTAATGTGCCACCAAAACTCAAAAAATCAAAATTTGTATCATTTGGAATGACAAAAAGACCAGGTAGATCAATATCAAATGATGCTGGCTTTAATGAGCTTTTATCATATAAAGCAGACGCGATATGTTTTGTGGCAAAATCTTGGGATTTTCATGTTGAAAAGGCACTCGGATGCACACTCGAGGAAAATCTCACTTCAATATTGGAGTCAGTAAAAGAGGCAACTAGATCTTATTCGGAAGTTATGGTTGATTGCGAGCATTTTTTCGATGGCTACAAAAAAAATAAAAACTATGCTCTTAAATGCGTTAAGGCGGCTTTTGACTCGGGAGCTAGATGGGTTATTTTATGTGATACAAATGGTGGTACACTGCCGGACGAGGTGTCTGAAATTGTAAAAGATGTATGCAAAACAGTATCTGGCAAAAACCTTGGAATTCATGCACATAATGATACTGGTAATGCAATTGCAAATAGTCTTGCGGCTGTTCAATCTGGCGTTCGACAGGTTCAAGGGACCCTCAATGGTATTGGGGAAAGATGTGGAAATGCTGATCTGATTTCAATTATACCAACTTTACTCTTGAAGGAAAGATTTAGTGAAAATTTTACTATATCGGTGAAAAAAGAAGCACTCAAAAATATTAGAAAAACAAGCCTTATTATGGATGATATTATGAATCGGGCCCCCAATAAGCAGGCTCCATACGTTGGTGACAGTGCATTCTCTACAAAAGCTGGTATTCATGCATCTGCGATTGTTAAAGACCCGAAAACTTACGAGCATGTGGATCCAAAATTAATTGGCAATGACAGAAAACTCTTGATTTCTGATCAGGGTGGTCGTTCAAATATTTTATCATCTCTTAAAGATATTGGACTCAATGTAAATAAAGATGACTCCAGAATAACCGATTTGTTGAATATCGTTAAAGAGCGTGAAGCTACTGGCTATACATATGAGAGCGCACAAGCGTCATTTGAGCTATTGGCTCGCAAAATCTTTGGTAAATCAAAGGATTTTTTCAATGTTGAAAGTTTCCGAACCCTTGTCGAAAGAAGAAACAATGCTAAGGGTGAGCTCATTACTGTGTCAGAAGCGACTGTAAAACTTGAAGTCGATGGCGACAGGTTTATCTCGTCAGGTGAAGGCAATGGGCCCGTCAATGCTATTGATAATGCCTTGAGGAAAGATCTGGGCAAATATAATAAGTATCTAAAGAATATGAGGTTGGTAGACTATAAAGTTCGTGTTTTGTCTGGCGGTACCGGAGCTGTAACAAGGGTTCTCGTGGAGTCTGCTGATACTGTGACTAGTGACAGATGGGTCACCATAGGCGTATCACCAAATATTATGGATGCATCCTTCCAAGCCCTATACGACTCTATTAATTATAGATTAACACACTCAAAGGCTTATGATATTGCCTTGTGATCAGGTGCTTCTATCCATCTCATTATTTCTCTTGCGTTATTCGCTATAGAGTAATTGATACGAGATAAATCACTAAGGTATTTATACTTATTAAGGTGATCTAGTAAATTTATATATGGACTCCAAAATTCTTCTAAATTTCCAATAATTACTTTTTTACTATGAATTCCTAGCTGATTCCAAGTCAAGACTTCTGTCATTTCATCAAGAGTACCAATGCCTCCAGGCAATACTAGAAAAACATCAGAAAGGCTGTACATTTTCATTTTTCTTTGATGCATATCCTCAGTTTCTATTAGTTTGAAGAAGCCCATATTTTTATCAATATATTTCATTAGAAACTTTGGCACAACACCTGTTACTTTGACACCATTGCTGATCATAGACCTTGCGGTATGACCCATGAGGCCTTTATCACCTCCACCATAAACGACATCAATTTTTTTTTGAGAAAATAGCTCACTTAAGAGCGTTACTTCATCTAAGAAGCGACTCTCAGGATTAAATGTACTACAAAAGATACATACAGTTTTGGTCATTTTAAATACCATATTAATTAAAAATAAAAATTTATGCTTCCCATCTAAATAGAAAATACTTTAATTTGCAATTTATAATACTATAATAAAATAAAACATTAAGTGATTGTTACCAATGCTTAACAACAAAAAACATTTATTTATTCTAGTATTTTCTTTATTACTGCTTCTCCTATTGATTTTTCAATACTTTTCATCTCAAAACACTGAGGATGCAATAGTGGCAAAAGATAGTGGTATGTTAACAAATAAAGCCACATCAAATAATCCAGAAAATTATGCTGAAGTAATGCCTGATACAGAAATAGATACGTCGGAACTTAACCAAGATAATGTAGCCGATACAGAAATCAATACATCGGAACTTCACCAAGATAATGTAGCCGATACAGAAATAAATACATCGGAACTGAACCAAGAAGATTTACCTGATACAGGGCCAGAAACTATCACTAAAAGTAAAGTTCAGGGTTCTTTTGACGTTGTCAGAATAGATAATGACGGCATATCTGTCTTAGCGGGAAAATCTTCTCCAAATCATATCATAAAAATCTATAAAGATGATTTTTTGATAGCAGAAGGTTTATCTGATAGCCAAGGGAACTGGGTAATAACACTCGATGATAATATTCCCAACGAGATTTTAAATTTGAAAATCTCAACAACTAACCCAGAAGAGAAAATCGAGGTTTTTTCTGATCAAATTGTAACTATTATGCCAAATAAAATAGTTGATAAAAGTGAGGACTCGGCTGGTGATGAAAATATCATACTTTTGACTCAAGATGATTTAGCCAGTCAAATATTATCCGAAGACCCTAGTTTTTTACAAGATGAAACAATCGTTAACATTCGAAGTGTTGATTATAATGACGAAAAGTTGGTATTAGGCGGTAATGCCGAGGCAAATAAAGAGATAAATGCATATATTGATAATAAATATGTTGGAACGGCAATGGCGGACAAATTGGGTAAATGGACATTAAATATTGATGAAAATATCGTGCCTGGTGAATACGAGATTAGAGCGGATATGATTGATGATGAGGAATTTGTAATTGCAAGAACGTCAACTAAATTTACAAGGTTATTTGATGATTTAGATAGCAATTTTGGCTTAAATACAATAACTATTGAACCTGGAGATAATTTATGGAATATCTCAAGGACAAAGTACGGAAGCGGAATGCAATATACGGTTATTTATTTAGCCAACTCGAACCAGATTGTTGACCCTGATCTCATATTTCCTGGGCAGGTTTTAATGGTTCCGGGTTCTTAACTTTTAGCAACTTCCTATTTCTTATAACATACGGCATTACTAACATTGTTGGTAATAATAGAAGCGTAAGGATTGTAGAAAAAGAGAGTCCAAATATTATCGCTGTAGACATCTGAACCCACCATGATGAAGTTATACCACCCACCAAAACGTCTCTTCCGATAAAATCAAATGTTACTTGCGTTGCCATTGGGATAAGTCCCATTATTGTCGTTATTGTTGTTAAAAGAATTGGCCTAAATCTCTCATTGGCAGTCTGAATTACGGACCTTATGGGATCTTTTATCTCTCTCAGATTTGTGTTGTATGTATCAATAAATACAATTGCATTATTCACAACAATTCCTGCCAGTGCTACAATACCGGTTCCTGTCATAATTATTGAAAAAGTTTGCCCTGTGATTAGTATTCCCAACATTACTCCGAATACTGATAAAATTACAGTGAACAGAGTTAGGAAGGTTTGGTAAAAACTATTAAATTGGGTGATTAGAATTATAAACATTAACGCAAGTGCAGCTATTGCAGCCTTACTAAGAAAGTCTCCAGCCTCTTTCTGCTCTTCATCTGCGCCACGAAATTTAAATTTAAGATCTTCTGGCCATTGCTGAGCTGTAAGCCATTGCTCAATCTCACCAACTTTTTGATCTGTATTTACGCCATAATCAGTATTAGCCTTTACAACAAAGGCAAATTTACCATTTAACTTACTGATGTTTGGGACTGAGTCACGGTAAGATTTTGTTACGATATTACTAATTGGAATTGATCCTGCCTCGGTCTCAATACTGAGCTGATCTAATTGATCTATATTTCTATCACCTTTTGGTAGTCTTGCGCGGATTTCAATTTCTTCTTCAGAGTCATCAGGCCTAAAGTTACCGACCAAGACACCGTTTGTTACAAGTCTCACCACAGAACCAATTGTTGAGACGTCGGTATTGTAAATTCCAGCCTTTTCTCGATCTACATTAACAGTCCATTCTACGCCGGGTAATGGTCTTGTATCTTCAATATCTTTTATTCCTTCAAGGTTATTATCAAAATAACTTCTTATAAGCTCTGTTGCCTGAAGTGCACTTTCATAATTTACTGATGTTACCTCAAGTCTGATATTTTTGCCGGTAGGGGGACCACCTTCAACTTTTCTAATCTCAACATTAATTCCAGCAATATCCTTTGTATTTTCTATAATCTCATCAAATATAATTTTTGCCTTTCTTCTTTTCTCAAAGTCTAATAATTCAATACTGATTTGCCCTATCGCATCAACTGGTACATCTTGTTGGTCGGCTGGACTTCCGCCGCTATCAATTTTGGATTTTGTATTTATGTTTTCGATACCGGGCACATTGAGAACAACAGCCTCAACTTCTTCAATCATTCTTTTGCTCTCGTATAATGATAGATTACCTCTAGCTGAGATAAATATTACCGCTTCTTCGGGCTCTTGATCAACAAAGTAATCAACGCCGTTGTTATACTTAATAAAGCTACTCATTATAACGTAGCCAAGTATCAATGCGGATATGAGGACTATAAATGGTCGCTGAATTACGTTTTCAACAACCTTTCCATACAGCGTCTTCTCATAATCAGAGACTTTATTATCCAAAGAATTTGTATTTTCTCCCCATACTGATCCTATTACTGGAATGAAGATTAGAGCAGTGGCCAATGCAGAGCTCAGGACTATTATGACCATTGTTGGTAAATAACTCATAAATTGACCCGCGACACCTGGCCATAATAACATGGGCAAAAAAGCAGCTAATGTGGTACCTGTTGATGCAACTATTGGCCAAAACATTCGCTTGGATGAATTCAAGAAAGCATCTCTTCGTGGCATTCCTCTCTCAGTCAATTTTTTTGAATATTCAACAATGACTATGGCACCATCAACTAGCATACCGACTGTCAAAACAAGACCAAATAAAACCATAATATTTACGGTCATACCAAGTAGATTGATTATAAGAAAGCTAACCATAAAGGTAATTGGGATACCAATACCAACGAGCAGGGCTGGGCCAATTCCCAAAACTGCAATTACAGTTATCATTACAAGTACTACGGCGGTTAATATAGCCGCTTCAAGCGATTTTAATACTTCAAAGATATTTGTTGATTGGTCAAATGAATAGTCAACCTCTATGACATCGGGCCAGTCTTTTATATATTCATCAACAATAGATCGAACATTTTGATTATTCTCAATGATATTCACGCCTAATCTTTTCACAACTTCAATAGATATTGCTTGTTTGCCATTAAATTTACTAAAATCATCTTGGTCTGCGTACGTTCGTTTAATTTCGGCAACCTCACCAAGTGTTATTATAATATCTCCATTTCTTTTTATAGGTATTGAATACACGTCTTGAATTGTCTTAAACAAGCCTGGAACCTTTATACTAAATTTTCCATTCTCACTCTCAACTGCACCAGCTGATACAACTTTATTATTTTGATTAATCGCATTTATTAGCTCCAGTGCTGTCAGGTTGTATGACTCGAGTTTTGACGAGTCAATGATTACCTCAACCATTTCATCTCTTGCGCCAGCCAAGTCGGCACTTAATACTGAGTCTAATTCCTCAATTTCGTCTTGAAGATTATTTGCAAATTTATTGAGTGTACGTTCTGGTACGTTGCCAGATACTGTTACAATTATCGATGGAATAAGAGCGAAGTTTATTTCAATAACTTTAGGTTCTTTTGCCTCATCGGGTAGCTCAGACTCAACTTCAGATATTTTTGAGCGAATATCAGCCAATGTTTTTTCATTATCGATTTTAATGTCAAATTCCAAGATTACTGCGCCATAATCCTCAGCACCAATTGATTGTATTTGCTTTAATCCGTCCATACTTTTTAGTTTATTTTCTAGCGGCCGAAGTATAAGCCTCTCGGAGTCTTGAGCGCTGATACCAGGTTGTGGAACAGATATATAAAATATTGGTATATCAATATCAGGATTTGACTCTTTTGGTATTGTTATATATGAATATATGCCACCAATCATTAGTGCCAGTAAGAGTGTAATTATAGTTCTTGGCTGTGAGTGCAGTATATCAATAAATTTATTCATGCTTAGCCGTTAATGTCTTCAACTGCATTTACTAGATCACCAGCAGTAACATAGTCTTGCCCAACTGTTATAACCCTTATTGTTGACGGCAAGTCTGTCACATAAGCTCCTTCATTATTTAAATTAGAAACTTTCACTGCGATGAATTCAACTATGTTATCTTTTGATATAATTTTTACGCCGATATCACCAGTATCGTTTAGGCTTAGAATAGAGGATGGAATAAGATGTGAATTTTTGATCAGACTGCTGACAAATATCTCAGCTGTTGTCCCAACTTTAATTTGGTTATCTTGATTGTCTATCATTACTTCAACTGTAAATGTTCTTGTATCGGGATCAGCAATATTTGATATATAGTTTATATTTCCTTCCAATACAGATCCCCCTATGAGCTCAACTTTTGTAGGTGAGTTTATTTTTAATTTTGATATATTCTTTTCAGAAACATTACCTCTTACAATTATTGGATTACTATCCATCAATACAGCACAAATTTGACCTTTCTCAGCCAATTCGCCGACTTCAATATTTATGTCATTGATTACTCCATTAATTGGGGCTCTTACGCTTAAGTACTCTTTGTTTAATTCCGCTTTTCTATATTCTGCTTTTGCACTTTCATAGTCTGCCTTGAGAGAGATTAAACTATTTTTTGATGCGAAATTTTTTTGGCTCAAGCTCAATTGACTTTCATATTTAGATTTTGTATCGTTTAGATTAGCCTTTGCGGCCTCAAGTAATTCATATTTATTTTGCGCTTCAAGTGCGCAGATAGTCTGTCCAGTCAGAACACTATCACCTTTATTAAAGAAGATATTTTTAACTTTTCCATTTGTTTGCATGCTAAGTTCAACAATAGAGTCGGGTTCAGTTTTTCCGATTATTTTAAAAATATCAGTGAAGTCTGAAGCATTGCTCTCCACATATTTCACAACAAAATCGTTCTCTTTGACATCGATCTTAGCGGGTTGTTTTATCTCAGACTCGTCACTAAAATAGCCTGAACCTACCCAGAGTCCAATCAGGATAAGAATTATAGCCGCCGAAAATATTGATTTTTTTCTCATTATTTATCGATTGTAATTTATCTATAGATTATATACGTTCTACATTCAATTTTAGGTTAACAAATAATTTTTATCGCACCATATTAGCGAAGAGCTTTATTGGCTTTTTTCTATCCTTTGGTAAATGTTTAGTGAAGTATACATTTATAATTTTAAATATCAATATGATAAGCAATGTGATTGATATGAAATAAATAGCAATAATTGGATAGGGTATAAAGGGATTAAAAGTCTTATCTGCAAAATAGCTAGCATAATATAGCGCATCTCCAGATTGCCTCCATGCAGGGAAGCTGCTGAAAAACACAAGTGTCGTGGCATGGAAGAGGAATATGGCTTCATTTGTATATGAGGACCATGAGTTTCTTAGCATCGTTGGAATGATAATTTTTCTATATTTTCTTTTCGTTGAGAGGCCGAATGCGTCAGCAGCCTCAATATCATGTTTTGGGATAGACTTCAATGCGCCATAGAATATTTCAGAGCTGTATGCTGTAGTATTGAGGAATAAAACAAAAACAGCCCCGAGCCATGCCTTTGTGAGCCATGATGTTTCAATTGTCACAGTTGTGAATAATAAGTTGATGTCGAAACCAATTTTTGGAAGTAAAACAAAGATTTCATAGGCACAAAAAAACTGTATAAATAGGGGTGATCCTCTGAAAATAAATACATAAATATCAATTATCTTTGATAAATATTTATATCTGTTAAATCTAATAATTGCTGTAAAAATTGCAAACATAAAGCCCAAACATAGAGCAATAATACAAAAATATAAGTTCCAAATAATACCACTTCCAATAAGAACAAATTGTTCGCATAAGGTAATGTCACTCTTCGGGAGTAGTTTCTCGCCAATCCCAATAGATCGAAGGGCATAAAGGTCTAATGTTGTTTCGCAAATCATTTCTTGCCCTTAAATTGGTATATATATTTTTTTTGAGAGTCTGTTCAAAATTAACTCACTTATTTTTGTTAGTAGAAGATAGAAAACTAAAAGAGAAAGAAAATACCAAACCCTCCAATCTGGGTGTGGATACTGAAATATAGAAGTCTTGGATCCACCTAACTCTCTTGCCCAGTAGACAACATCTTGAATTCCTAAAAGAAAGAGTAAGGGCGTTGATTTTATCAATAACATCCACAAGTTTGAGAGGCCTGGCAGCGCATATCTCCACATCTGTGGAAATATAACACTCAGATATAACTGTTTGCGAGACATTCCAAATGATTTACCTGTTTCAATTTGCGATGGTGGGACAGAATTCATTGCACCGTAAAATGTATTTGCCGCAAATGCACCATATACAATTGCAAATGATAAAACAGCAAGCAGAAATCCGTATATATCATGTATCCATTGTGGGTCAGAGTTTAAAGGAAGCTTTGCCGCGCTGCAAACAATGAAGTCGCTTCCTTGCCAGACACTATCAGTAATTTCAGGACATTTAATTTTATGCCTTGAAAATTCAATTAATTGATCAATGGTGATAGGAATAAATAAAAAAAATATTATATCAGGAATACCCCTAACAATATTTGCATAGGCTTTACTAAATAATCTTAGTAAGAAAATTTTAGACTTTACTCCAACAGCTGCAAGAAGACCGAGCAAAATGGCAAGAGGCGCAGTTATTATCAATAGAAGAAGGACTAAACCAAAGGATTTGTAAAATAATAGATGTTTACCATTTGTAAGATAACAACTGAACCATTCAAATGTAGATAAAATATCAGGATCAGCGCAATACTCAAACATTGAAAATTATTTCTATTTGTTAGGGAGGCTTAAGAGCCTCCCTGTGTCATATTAGAATAGAGATGCCTCATCCCCAAACCACTTTTCAATTAGTGTATTTAGACTTCCATCTGCTTTCATCGAGTCAATTGCTGCATCAAATGTGTCTTTGAGGTCACTATCAGACTCTCTAATACCCATTCCAACACCACCTCCGATGTAGACGTCTCCACCAATAAATTTTAGACCACCATTTGACTCAGCGACAATTGGTGCTAAGAATGATTTGTCAGCCATTACTGCTTCAACCTCACCATTTCTTAATGCTGAGATAGTCTCATCAGGCGTTGCAAATTCAGCAAGTATTGCGCCTGACTCAGCAACATGACTTGCTTGTATTGTTGCTGTTTGTGCGGCAACTACACCAATATAAGCAGCTTTATTACCATCACCTGTTGTAATATATGCTGATGGATCTGGTTGAAGATAATTTTGAGTAAAATCAATAACCTCATCTCTCTCTGCTGTAATTGACATACCAGCTATAATTGTATCATAGTTACCGGATACAAGGTTTGGAATTATTGAGTCCCAATCATTTTGTACCCACTCACAATCCAATCCAGCTCTATCACAAAGTTCATCACCAAGATCTCTTTCGAAGCCATCAATTTCTCCATTGTCATTAATGAAGTTGTATGGTGGGTATGCACCTTCTGTTCCCATTCTTACTGTATCAGCATTTGCTGGTACATAGATGAAGGCAAGAAGGATTGCAGTATATAGTATTTTTTTCATAACATACCTCTCATGTATTACCAAAACTTACAGACTCTAAGAATTTTTTAAGCCTTACAGTTTTAGTATTATTAAAAATAACGTCAGGGCTACCTTTCTCAACGATTTTCCCTTCGTCCATAAATAGTATATAGTTAGATATATCTTTTGCAAGTTTCATATCGTGTGTTACAAGAATCATAGTTCGATTCTCTGAAGCAAGTTTTTGGATTACGGTGACTACCTCGCTTTCAAGCTCAGGATCGAGGGCGGAGGTTGGCTCATCAAATAGTATAATCTCAGGGTTCATAGCAAGCGCTCTTGCTATAGCGGCTCTTTGCTGCTGTCCTCCTGACAGATTTGCAGGGTATTCATTGATTTTGTCAGATAAACCAACTCTTTTTAATTCTTTTGTAGCGCGTTCAATTGCATCAGTTCGTTTCAGTTTCAAAACTGAAATAGGTGCCTCAATTACATTTTGCAGAACTGTCATATGAGACCACAGATTAAATTGTTGGAAAACCATCGACACTCTCTTCCTTAAATCATGTATGTTTTCTCTAAATTGAGATGATTTATCGTTTACATTTTCACTGATTATAGTCTTCCCGTTAAAGTAGATTTCTCCTTGGTCAATCTTTTCAAGTTGATTTATACATCTCAGTAATGTTGATTTTCCTGATCCAGAGGAACCAATGATAGTAATAATTTGTCCGGTCTCTGCTGATAAGTCAATACCCTTGAGAACATTCAGCATCCCATATGATTTGTGTATATTTTTAAGTTCTAAGGTTTTTGTTAATTGCATAAAAAACTCTAATCTTTTTCAATATTTACACATATGATTTATGATAAAAATATAATTATATATGAATAACTTATTTAATGATACACATATAAAAAAAGTTACCGATACTTATTTAATACTTCTCTTGACATCTAATAAAAATAGCAGTAACTAATCCTATATGTTTTGTTTAAACTTTTAAGTTAAATTTAACTAATATAGTTCTAAAATATGTAGGCTTACTCTACTCAAATCGTATCACAAGGATGCTTGATAAGAAGAAAAAAAAGGTTGAAAATGATAGTTCATTTTTGTATGGACTCAACTCAAGCTATATAGAAAAATTATTCTCAAGATATAAAACTAATAGTTTAGATATTGACGACAGTTGGCGTGATTTTTTCAACAGCATAGACGACAGTCTCCTAGATATCGAAAGAAAACCATCATGGCACCCATCGAAGGCAAGGGACTCAGAAGAGATAGATTTAACAGATACTGAGATTGATAAAAAAATAGATAATATTTTGTCGAAATCAGATATGGTTGCTTCAACAGATAGCAAAAGTTCTACAATTGACTCTATTAGAGCTCTAATGATGATCAGAGCCTACCGTATGAGAGGGCATCTTATAGCAAACCTAGATCCTCTTGGGTCTCAAAAAACTGATCCGCATCCAGAACTTGATCCAAAAAATTATGGATTTAAAGATTCCGATATGGATCGAAAGATTTACATCGATAATGTTTTAGGGCTTGAGTATGCGTCAATTAATGAGATGCTAGAAATTCTGAAGCGTACATATTGTTCAACTCTCGGTGTTGAATTTCTTCACATAGCAGACCCTGAACAAAAATCATGGATACAAGAGAGGATTGAGGGTGCTGATAAAGAAATTACGTTCACCGATCAAGGCAAAAAAGCTATTTTGACTAAACTTATTGAAGCCGAAGGATTTGAAAAGTTTTGTGCTCGAAAATATACAGGAACAAAAAGGTTTGGTTTGGATGGGGCGGAGTCAATGATCCCCGCCTTAGAGCAAATAATAAAGAGAGGTGGGAATTTAGGCTTAACAGATATTGTAATTGGCATGCCGCACAGAGGTAGGTTGAATGTTTTAGCAAATGTTATGCAAAAGCCAATGGTTGCTATATTTAATGAGTTTCAGGGAGGTAGTGCAAATCCCGCTGATGTTGAGGGATCAGGTGATGTAAAATATCACTTAGGTGCCTCTGCAGATAGAAAGTTTGATGAAAATACAGTACATCTATCTCTGACCGCAAATCCTTCTCACTTGGAAGCCGTTGACCCGGTTGTACTTGGCAAAGTTCGGGCGAAGCAGGATGAAATGGGAGATGAAAAGCGGGAGAAAGTATTGCCCCTGCTGATTCATGGTGACGCCTCCTTTGCTGGACAAGGAATTGTATCAGAATGCCTAGGATTATCCGGCCTAAAGGGTCACAAGACAGGTGGCTCGATACACTTTATTGTTAATAATCAGATTGGTTTTACCACATCACCGTCATATGCGCGATCATCGCCGTATCCATCAGATGTTGCAAAAATGGTAGACGCCCCAATCTTTCATGTTAATGGTGATGACCCTGAGGCAGTTGTATATGCCGCAAAAGTTGGCACAGAATTTAGACAAAAATTCAATAAACCATTTGTAATTGACATGATTTGTTACAGAAGGTTTGGTCACAATGAGGGTGATGAGCCCCTCTTCACGCAGCCACTTATGTACAAAAAGATTAAAAATCATACTACTACAATGAAGATCTATGCAGATAAATTAATTTCAGAGGACATAATTGATACAGAATTCTTCAATAACGCACAAAAGGATTTTAAATCTATTCTGGACGCCGATTTTTCGAAAGCAAACATGTTTAAGCCAAATAAGGCAGATTGGCTTGATGGTGCTTGGAAGGGGTTAACTGTTCCAGATAATGGAGAGAGGAAGGGTATCACAGGTATTTCAGAGGAAAAGCTAGATGAGATAGCTGATAATCTATATAAAATACCTGCCAAATTTGAGATTCACAAAACGCTATCACGAGTTTTATCCGAGAGGCATGAAACTATCAAAAATCGTAAAAATATTGATTGGGCGACGGCAGAGGCACTAGCCTTTGGATCACTTATAGATGAAGGTATTTCAGTAAGATTGTCAGGACAGGACTCTGAGAGAGGGACTTTTTCGCAAAGGCATTCAGTACTCCATGATCAACATAATGAGGATAGATATATTCCATTAAATAGTTTTAAAAAGGATAGTGCACAATTTGAAGTTATAAACTCGATGCTATCAGAGGAAGCGGTATTAGGTTTCGAATATGGATACAGCCTTGCAAGACCAAGTACACTAACTCTTTGGGAAGCACAATTTGGTGATTTTGCAAATGGTGCGCAAGTGATAATAGATCAGTTCATATGTTCAGGTGAAGCAAAATGGCTAAGGATGTGTGGGCTAGTTTTATTACTCCCGCATGGTTACGAAGGTCAAGGGCCCGAGCATTCATCAGCTAGATTAGAGAGATTTCTTCAGCTCTGCGCAGAAGATAATATTCAAGTTGCAAATTGCACAACACCTGCAAATTATTTCCATATATTAAGGCGTCAGATACATCGAAATTTCAGAAAACCATTAATAATCATGACTCCAAAAAGTCTATTGAGAAATAAAAATGCTGTATCAAATCTGAATGAATTTAATATTGGGGAAACTTTTCACAGGCTCCTTTGGGATGATAAACACGAAGAATTAGTCAATAATAGAAAATCAAAGAAACTTGTTCTTTGCTCAGGTCGAATATATTATGATCTACTAGAGGAAAGGGAAAATCATAAAAACTCTGATGTCTACTTACTCAGGGTGGAACAATTATATCCATTCCCAGAGAAAGGTCTAAAAAAGGAGTTAATAAGACACAAGGCTATAAAAGAGATCATCTGGTGCCAAGAAGAGCCAAAAAATATGGGAGCTTGGGCATATATGAAAGAAAATATTGAAGAACTTCTTGATAGGTTGGAAATAAAAGAGAAAAGAATAAAATACATTGGGCGCGCTGCTTCTGCATCGACTGCAACTGGTCTTATGGGTAATCATAAAGCCCAACTTGGTGATATATTTAAAAAAGTTTTTGGTGAAAAACAACGGATAGGAATATCAGATGACAATTGAAATTAAAGTGCCCGAACTTGGAGAGTCAATAGCAGAGGCCATTATAGGTAAATGGTTAAAGAGGCCTGGTGATAAAGTTGAAGCTGACGAACCAATTATTGAGCTCGAAACTGACAAAGTTGCCGTGGATGTCCCATCACCAATAGATGGATTTTTAGAAAAGCAGCTTGCTCAAGAGGGGGATACAGTTGAAGTGGGTTCAATTATCGGTACTATATCTCAAAATCAAAATATCCAAAAAAAGGACATCAAGGAGAAGCACGAAGAGGACAAACCTAGTGCCAATCAAGCTAAAAAGAGTAATTCTAATCAGAAGATGGCAAATGAAAAAACCCCATCTCCATCTGCGCAAAGGATAATCTCTGAAAAAAAATTAGATGCCAGTCAGATTTCTGGTTCTGGGAAAGGGGGTCAAATTCTAAAAGAGGATGTTATTGGTGCTATCAATAAAGATATAAAAATCCCAACAACAAGTAAAATATCTCCACGCAGTGAGCTTGAAGAAATAATACCGATGACCAAGCTAAGGCAGACAATAGCTAGCCGACTAAAAGAAGTTCAAAATACCGCAGCAATACTTACAACCTTTAATGAAGTTGACATGACAAAGGTTCTTAGCATAAGAGAGAGATACCAAACAAAATTTCAAGAAAAATATGGAGTGAAGTTGGGCTTTATGGGTTTCTTCGCAAAAGCTTGTATAGAAGCAATAAAGGAATATCCAATAATAAACTCAGAGGTTCGAGGTTCAGATATAGTATTCAAAAAGTATATCAATATCGGTATTGCCGTTGCAACTGAGAAGGGTTTATGCGTTCCTGTAGTCAAAGATGCACAGGATCTAAGTATTCCAGAAATTGAAATGAAAATTTTGGAATTGGGTTCAAGCGCGCGAAATGATACCTTGGGTATTGATGATATGCAAGGTGGTACATTTACAATTACTAATGGGGGTATATTTGGTTCAATGATGTCCACACCGATTTTAAATCCGCCACAATCGGCAATACTTGGTATGCATAAAATTGAAAAAAGACCTGTGGCAATAAATGATAAAATTGAGATTAGACCAATGATGTATCTCGCTTTGAGCTACGATCACAGGATAATCGATGGAGCAGAGGCTGTGAGCTATCTTGAGTTTATTCGAAAGTGCATAGATGATCCTGCTGACCATTTAATTGAACTGTTCTAAGACGAAAGGTATAATATGCCAAATAAATTTGACTCTATTGTAATCGGATCTGGACCTGGGGGTTATGTATGCGCAATAAGACTTGCTCAAAATGGACACTCAGTAGCTATTATCGAAAAAAATAAAAATTTCGGGGGTACGTGTTTAAATATCGGTTGCATACCTTCAAAAGCGCTTTTACATGCGTCACATGTATACGAGCAGTCCAAGAATGAATATTCAAAAATGGGCATCAATGTTAAACCATCCATCAATATTAAAGAGCTTCTAGGTTATAAAGAGGCAATGATAAAGTCAAATACAGACGGGATAAGCTTCTTATTCAAAAAAAATAAAATAGTTTCTGTAAATGGATCAGCAGAGATATTATCAAATAACTCTGTAAAAGTTACAAATGGTAAGAACGTTGATACTTATACTACTTCAAACATTATTATCGCAACAGGATCAACTCACAATACGATTCCGGGCGTTGAGATAGATGAGAAAAATATTATATCTTCGACCGGTGGATTAAGTCTGGACAGTGTACCTGATAAACTCTTGATAATTGGAGCGGGATACATAGGTATAGAGCTTGGTTCTGTCTGGTCAAGACTTGGCTCAAAAGTGACATTTGTAGAGGCATTCGATAAGATTCTTCCAAATACAGATGATGAGTGCGGAGATTATCTTAGAAAATTACTCGAAAAAAGAGGTATGAAGTTCATTTTAAATACAAGAGTTGAGAGCGTTAAAAAGGAAAAAAACGTGCTTAAAATTAACCTTGTAAATGCATTAGATAAAAGTAAATCGGTCCTAACGAGCGATATTGTGATGCAGTCGGTCGGAAGGAAACCGTATGTTGAAGGGTTGGGGTTGGATAATATCGGATTAAAACGTGATAAATTCGGTAATATCGATGTTGATTCAAATTTTCAGACATCAGAAAAGAATATTTATGCCATTGGTGATGTGATTCATGGTCCCATGCTTGCACACAAGGCTGAAGAAGAAGGGGTTGCTGTCGCTGATATTATTTCTGGAAAGTATGGACATGTTAATTACGATGTCATCCCATCAGTGATATATTGTGATCCAGAGATTGCGAGTGTTGGAAAAACAGAGGTCGATCTCAAGAAAGAAAAAATAGAATACAAAGTTGGAAAGTTTCCCTTCACTGCAAATGGTAGGGCAAAGGTAAATAATCAAACAGAAGGATTTGTAAAAATTTTATCTGATGCCAAAACTGATAAAGTACACGGTATACATATAGTCGGGTCCGATGCGGGTAACCTAATCGGGGAGGCTGTATTGGCTCTAGAATTCGGAGCATCATCTGAAGACATCGCACGAACATGTCATGCGCATCCAACTCTTACCGAGAGCCTTAAAGAAGCTGCTCTTGATGTTGATAACATGGCGATTCATAAGTAAGGAAGGAAATAAATTATGGATGCAATAGAAAATCTGATTAAAAGATCATCATCGGGACACCTTGATTTACCGATCCCAAATCGTGAAGAGCTTGATTTAATCTATCAAGCTGCGCTGAGAGCTCCGGATCACAAGGGACTTAAGCCATCAAGATTTATTGAAGTTAGCGGTGAAGGCCTAGATAAATTATCAAATATATTCGTCAAATTTGTTAAGGAGAATGATCCTGATTCAGACGAGAGTACGGTTGAAAAATTTAGAAGAATGCCCTACCGCGCGCCGTTAATTATTATTTTAGTGTCTGGCTATAAGGAAAATATGGGTGTTCCTGAAATTGAGCAAATGATGTCAACTGCTTGCTCAGCTCAATCAATACTGCTAGCTCTTAATGCATTCCATTATTCTGGTATGTGGAGAACCGGAAGACTCTCTTTCAATGAGAGTATCTCTAACTTATTGGGTCTCCAGAAGAATGAGACCGTAATTGGATATCTTTATATAGGCACAAATGTTGGGCCCAAAAAACAAAAAGACTTGCCGAAGAACGCCGATTTTGTAGAAATCTGGAGCTAGCTATCCGAAACGGTTTATTTTATGTGAATCTGGCTTCTTCTCTGGTTTTTTATAATTTTCAAATAGACATCGAATCTAAATATATATATAAAATTATTGAACAATGGGGGAAATGATGGAAAAATTAAACGTTGGAATAATTGGAACCGGTTGGTGTGGAGGTATTAGGGCTGAAGCCTCAGCAAAGAATGGTTTAGTTGACCAACTACATATTTGTGAAATAAGAGAAGATAGGCTCAAAGAGGTTGCGGACTTGACCAACCCAACTTCGGCAACATTAGATTATAAAGATTTGCTAAAAAACGATGATATTCATGCAATCATGATTTCAACTACACCTGAAAGTACTCACTATCCTATTGCAAAAGAAACACTTGAAGCTGGAAAGCATTTATTACTTGAGAAGCCAATCTCGAGGACGTTAACTGAGGCCGATGAATTGATCAATTTGGCTGAAAAGAATAAGGTTCAGTTCACTATCGGTTACTCCCAAAGGTTTAGGTCAAAGTATGCTTATGTGCGGGAAAAATTCATAGACGGTACGCTCGGCGAGCCCGTAAGTGTGCTTATATCAAGGAATATTACCACGCAATTATCAAAGAGAATTACCGGAAGAACAAGACTCTCACCTGCGGCAATGGAAGCAACGCATGACCTAGATTACGCTCTGTGGTGTCTTGCACCTCGAAAACCTGTTAAAGTGTATTCACAGCAAGTTGAAAAAGTTTTGATAAAGAATTCAAATTCTGCTGATTGTCAATTCATGATTGTAACGCTTGATGATGGCACCGTTGTTACAGTTGGAGCTGGATGGGTATTGCCTCCAAGTTATCCAAATTATTCATCAACAAAAATGGAGTTTATTGGGTCTAAGGGGGCGATAATACTGGATGATACTCATAATGATGTCACAGTTATGACTGGTGATAGAGGTATCGAGTATCCGATGTCTTCTATGCCAGGAGAACCAGTTGGTCATGTAAACGCAGGTCCAATGGCAGAAGAAACAAATAATTTCATAGATGCAATACTCTTCAATAAACCAGTTATCGTCAAACCAAAGGAAGCAAGGGTAGTAATGGAGTTATATCAAGCAGCTGATCTATCAGCTGAAAGGGGTGAGCCAATTAATCTTCCCATAAATATTGATCCACTTAATGAGGGGCAAAATTAATGAAAGATATAGGGTTAGCAGTAATTGGTTGCGGAACAATTGGTAGGATAAGGGCAGAGTTAGCAAGAGATTATCCAGGAATTAAATGGCTTGGTTTATGTGATATCAGAAAAGATGTTGTAGAAAAGCTTGCCTCAGATTGTAGCGCGGACTTTTATACAACTGACTTTAATGAACTTTTGAATAGAAGCGAGGTAAATGCGGTCATAATTGCTACAGAAGAGAATGCGCATTTAGAGCCAACTCTGAAAGCTGTTGAGATGGGTCACTCATTATTTATTGAAAAACCACTTGCGACAAACCCCGGAGACTCCAGAAAAATTATTGATGCAATCGAGAGTAATAATATCGACACAGTTATGGGTTATACAAACAGATTTAGAAGAAGATTTCTTGCTGTTAAAGAGAGGCTTACAACTGGTCAAATTGGTCATGTGCATTCGGTTGTTACAAGGGCGTTTATGAACAAAATGGTCCCAATTGCAACAATAAATAAAACAAATGAAAGGCAAAACCTAACACCAATGGTTGTTTCAGGCACTCACAGTCTAGACATGTCAATGTGGTTAATGGAAGGAAAAAACCCTGTGAGCGTTTATGCAAAATCAGTCGATGGTGTGCTCAACCAGTGGGGTACAAAAGACTCCACATTTGGAATTTTTACAATGGATGATGGTACTATTTGGAGTATGAATATTTCTTGGGCCTTACCAGAAGTTTGGCCAGGATCAGTTTATGGTCTAGAGATTGGTATTGTAGGAACCGAAGGTGTTATTGACATTGAGGACACTCACAGAGATCTGGTTTTGGCATCAAATATTGCTCAGGGTGCAGGATACACATCAAGAGAATATTCACCACCTCAGGGTAGGCATGTTGATTTTTTAACAAGTTATCCAGCTGGTGATATTCAAGGTGGACAATTCTGGGGTCCCATGCGCGAAGAAACTAATACTTGGTATACTCGACTATGCACTGGGCAAGATACTCCGCATGCAACAGCGCAAGACGGTCACAGAAACCTTCTGATGACTATGGCTATGGATTTATCCGCAAAAGAAGAAAAAGAAATTATCCTACCTGAAAGAATGGACGATATATTTTAAACTATAATTTGTTATAATATTTTTCGAATATGATTTGGAAACTTTTCGATTAAATCACCGCCTGCCTCAAGACATTTCAATTTCATTTCGCGACGAAGCGTTTCATTTAATTTGATGATCTTTGTTCCTTTAGTTCTTAGGTATTTCATGCATTTTTTATCCTCGTCAGTCGCAAGCTGTCTCTGATATATTGTTGCCCTCCTAATGAGCGTATTGAGGTTATTTTGAAATAATTTATCCCAGCTCTCATATTTCTTTTTATTACATAGTAAAATTGAAGTTCCATAGAGATGGGACGATAAAGTAATGTATCTATGATAATCTTCAATACCATAATTAATAATATTTGTCAGTGGATTCTCTTGTGTATCTATTTCGTCTTGTATGATCGCATTTTTTAAGTTCTTTACATCTACAAATTTAGTTTTAAAACCAAGTGACTCGAAAGCCATTTTATGCATACTATTTTTTGCAATTCGTATTGTTAGATTATTACAATCATCGATGGACTTAATGAGTTTTTTACTAGATGACAGGTGGCGTATCCCATTATCCCACCATCCAATCACTTTATAGCCTGTCTTCAGTTCAACTTGATTTGATAAATATTCTCCTATTTCTCCATCAAGTAAGTCATAGATTTTTTCTCTGCTAGATATTTGGAATGGAATCTCAAATATATTTAGCTCATTTACTTTTTCAGTTAGATAGCTTGAAAAGAAATAGCAACAATCTATTTGACCTTCTTCAACAAGGTTAAGCAAGTCAATTGCATTGTAGCCTAAATCTCCTACATCTGAGACAAATTTGAAATCAATATCAGCACCATAAAGTGCTCTAAGCTCTTTTCTAAGAAAGTGAATACTCTGCGCTTGGACTGATTTTTCAGGATGATATCCGGCCCAATATATGCTATGCTTTGCCAATATCGTTCACCTATGCTAATCCTTGGTTAGTTTTTCATATTCACTATAAAGCAAGGAAAAGTCTATGTCTGCCATACCATTAGATACAGCATTCTGTAAAATAGCTGTAGTAAGTTCGCCAAAGGGGCAGCCAATTTGATTATTATTTAGCAGGTTGGTGACCATACTTAGATCTTTATGAAGGTTAGAAACGCGTGATCTAGCATCCCATTTTTCTGATAATATATGATTTGGGAAACGTGATTCAGATATGAAGCTCCGAGCATTTCCTGAATTAAACACATCAATGACTATCCTAGGATCAATACCAAGTTTTTTTGCACCAATTACCCCCTCAACAGTTGCAAGAAATATCGTGTGTGTCACCATGTTGTGTATAAGCTTTAGCGCATGACCTGATCCAATGATACCCACATGAACT